>JBAYRO010000001.1:0-112269 GCA_041676645.1 Burkholderiaceae bacterium
AGATGGAAGCTCAGGCGGAAATCCCCCTCGAACTGACGCTGCAACTGTTCATGGAAGCTGCCGTCGGTATACAGGCGCGCCACCTCGTACTCGTCCTTGTAGGCCATCAGCTTGGCGAAGTAGCGCGCTACTGCCTCGCTGAGCTTCAGCGACCCCTTGCCGACCACGCGCTCCTCGGCTGCGCGGACCTTTGCGACGAAATCGGTGTAGCGCTTCGCATAGGCGGCGTCCTGGTATCCGGCGAGGAACTCGGCGCGATGCGCCACGAGTTCGTCCAGGGATGGCCGTGCCGGCTTGCGCACCAGCGCGATCGACGACACCGGCGCGGCCGCCTTCTCGACGCGATCGGGATCGACCGCCGCGACGCGGCCCCAGGCGAAGGCCCGCTTGTTCGCCTCGATCGCGATCCGGTTGAGCTCGATGGCCCGCTCGATCGCCTCGGCCGAGAGCGGGATCAGCCCGCGCTGCCAGGCGAAGCCGAGCATGAACAGGTTGGTGGCGATCGCGTCGCCGATCAGCGCCGTCGCCAGCCGGCTCGCATCGACGAAGCCGGCGGCCGAGCGGTCGCCGATGGCAGCGATGATCGCCGCCTCCATCTCGCCAGCCGGGAACTTCCAGTCGGGGTTGCGAGTGAAATCCGCGGTCGGCGTGGCCGACAGGTTCGCCACCACACGCGTGCGACCCGGCGCCATCCGGGCAAGCCCCTCGCGCCCGGCGGTCACCAGCAGGTCGCAGCCGAGCACCGCATCGGCCGAGGCCAGGCCGATGCGCGGCGAATACAGCGGCTCGCCGGGATTGGCAAAGCGCAGGAAGCTCATGACCGCGCCGTTCTTCTGCGCCAGGCCGGTCACGTCGAGCACGGTGACCGCCTTGCCTTCCAGGTGCGCGGCCATGCCGAGCAGCTGGCCGATGGTGACCACGCCGGTGCCGCCGATACCGGTGATCATCAAGGCATAGGAGCCGTCGATCGCGGGCAGCGTGGCCGGCGGGATGTCCGCCGCGATCGAGGCGGCGACCGGGGTCTTCTTCGTGTCGGGCGCCGCGGTGGTCGCGACCGGATCGTGCTTCGCGGTGTCCACCCGCCCACTGCGCAGCTTGCCTCCGTGCACCGTCACGAAGCTCGGGCAGAAGCCATTGACGCAGGAGTAGTCCTTGTTGCACGAGGACTGGTTGATCTTGCGCTTGCGGCCGAACCCGGTCTCGACCGGCTCGACCGAAACGCAGTTCGACTGCACGCCGCAATCGCCGCAGCCCTCGCAGACCGCCTCGTTGATGAAGACGCGCTTCTGCGGATCGGGAAAGGTGCCACGCTTGCGACGGCGTCGCTTCTCGGCCGCGCAGGTCTGGTCATAGATCAGCACCGACACGCCGGGATGCTCGCGCAGCTCGCGCTGCACCTGGTCGAGCGCGCTGCGATGGTGGACGGCCACCGACGGATCGAAATATCCGCCCGGATACTTGTCCGGCTCATCGGTCACGACGACGATCCTGCCGACCCCTTCGGCGGCGACCTGGCGCGCGATCATCTGGGGCGTCAGCGGCCCGTCGTGGGGCTGGCCGCCGGTCATCGCGACCGCATCGTTGAACAGGATCTTGTAGGTGATCGGCGTATTCGTGGCCACGGCCAGGCGGATCGCCAGCGAGCCCGAGTGGAAATAGGTGCCATCACCGAGGTTCTGGAAGACATGCTTCGTCTCGGTGAACGGAGCCTGCCCGACCCAGCTCGCTCCCTCGGCCCCCATGTGCGTGAAGGTGGCGGTCTCGCGGTCCATCCACTGCGCCATGTAGTGGCAGCCGATACCGGCCAGGGCGCGCGAACCTTCCGGCACGCGGGTGGACGTGTTGTGCGGACAGCCCGAACAGAAATACGGAATCCGGTCGCCCGCCGGAGCCAGCTCGGTGCTTGCCTTCTCCTTGGCATCGAGCAGTGCGAGCCGGGCCTCGCAGCGCGCCAGCGCGGCATCGAGCGGACCACCGCGCGCATCGCCGCCATCGGCTTGCCGGGCCGCGAAGCGCCGCAGCCGCGCGGTGATCGTCCGGGCGCAGAGCGCCGGGCTCAGCTCACCCCATTCCGGCAGCAGCAAGGCGCCTGTCTCGTCGGTCTTGCCGATCACCAGCGGGCGCTGCGCCAGCGGGTACAGCGCTTCCTTCAGTTGCGCCTCGATCAGCGAACGCTTCTCCTCGACGACCAGCACCTCGTCGCAGCCGGCGCAGAACTCGCGGATGCCCTCGGGCTCGAGCGGCCAGGGCATCGCGACCTTGTAGACCCGCAGCCCGATCGCCTTCGCGGTCGCGTCGTCGATGCCGAGGTCGGCCAGCGCCTGCATCGTGTCGAGCCAGCTCTTGCCGGTGCTGATGATGCCCAGCCGCGCCGGCTCGCCGTCGGCACGGCCGAGCACATTGCGATCGAGCCGGTTGGCGCGCGCCCAGGCCAGCGCCGCCGGGATCTTCCAGCGGGCCAGGCGCTCCTCGAGCTGCGGGAAGGTGACCTCGGGCCAGCGGATGTTGAGTCCGCCTTCGGGCATTTCGACATCGGCCGGCGTGACCATCGGCAGGCGCTGCGGCGACACGTCGACGATGCCGGCGACCTCGATGGTGTCGGTCACCGCCTTGAGCGCAACCCACAGCCCGCTGAAGCGCGACATCGCGATGCCCTGCAGGCCGTAGTCGATGTAGTCCTGGACAGTGGCCGGCGCCAGCACGGGGATCGAGACGGCGCTGAAGACGAAGTCGGTCTGCGCCGCCATCGTCGACGACTTCGCGCCATGATCGTCGCCCGCGACCGCGAGCACGCCGCCGTGCGGCGAACTGCCGGCCTGGTTCGCATGGCGCAGGGCGTCCCCGCTGCGATCGACCCCCGGCCCCTTACCATACCAGATCGAGAAGACGCCGTCGTACTGGCCGCCCGGAAACAGGTTCGTCTGCTGCGTGCCCCAGACCGCCGTCGCCGCGAGATCCTCGTTGACCCCGGGGACGAACCTGACGTGATGCTCGTCGAGCTGCGCACGCGCCTTGGTGAGCGCCAGGTCGTAGCCACCGATCGGCGAACCCCGATAGCCGGTGATGTAGCCGGCCGTGTTCAGCCCCGCGGCCAGGTCACGCTGGCGCTGCATCAGCGGCAGGCGCACCAGCGCCTGCGTCCCGGTCAGGTAGACCAGGCCCTCGGTGGCGTCGTACTTGTCGTCGAGGCTGACCTCGTGCAGGTTTCGTTCCATGGGTGCGTTCATGCGAAGGGCTCCTGATCCTGGTCGCGTCTCGACATTGCCCGAGCGCCTCGAGACGCCCGGCATGGCGCCGCCACCATGCCGACGTGGTCAACCGCCCGACGATGCAGGTGACGAAGCCCCGGGAAGCCGCCCACGGCTCAAGCTATGCAGGATTGTGACCGAACTCCGCAAAAGGCGCGAACTCGTGCGGATGGGATGCCAGGAATAGCCGGATTCGCAAGGGCGCGAACGCCCTCGCGCCCTGGTCCTCGGCCTGATCGCAGTGGGCGTGCCGATCGCGCTCTCCATGGCGATCGTGGCGACGCTCGGCGCCATCTGGCTGGGCGACTGGGACCAGGCTGCCTACATCCTGTCCAACCTGCCCTTCGAGTCGGTCTCCGGCGAAAGCATGGTCGTGCTGCCGCTGTTCATCTTCATGGGCGTGTTCGCGGCCTACAGCGGGCTGTCGGCGCAGACGTGGTGCGCATCGGCGTGCTCGTCGCCATTCCCGGCCTGATGCTGTTCGTGCCGGAATGGCTCGGCCTCGGCTGAGGCGCCGCGATCGCGCGTCGGCTGGAACTCCTGTGCCGGCTTGCGCGCCTCGGTCCTCGATCCTCGAACCCGAACCTCGCAAACTACGCTTTCATCTGCAGAGCCAATTCATCCGCTGTCAGTATCCGGCAAGGGATCGTCCCGCGCATGGCCAGGAGATCCCCATCACCCGTGACGACTGCATCGGCCCCAGCGACATACGCCAGAACGAGGAAGACCTGGTCCTTCTCGTCACGGCACGCCGGCAGGTCGGGCCAGGGCGTCGGCAGCGCGACTGCACGAGTCCAGGGCAGGAACTCTCCCAGCAGGTCAGTCCGCTCCTGTGGCGAGAGTCTGAACTTCGGATAGGCCAGGGCACGCAGAAGCTCGTTGACCGTGTCCCGGCAGACCACCGGCTGGAGTCGCTGGTGCTGCCAGGCTTGTCGGATCCAGGACAGGCGCCCGGCCCCGAACAGCAGGGCCGACAATACGATGTTGGTATCGAGAACGAGCCGCTGTGTCACCGCCGTGCCCAGACGACGGCGTCCTCGACATCCTGCTCGGTGATCCCGAGTTGTTCGAGCTTCTCGCGAACGACCAGCGCCGTCTTGACCCGCACCGGTGTCAGCACGATACGACCGTCCTCGACCGTTACCTCGAAGTAGTCCGCCGCATCCACGCTGGAGACGGCCGCCTTCGGCAAGGTGATCTGGTTCTTGGAAGTCAGTTTGGCAAGCATTCTGCAACCCTCTGGAACAAAGGAAATCTTACTTCCTTGCTTTCCCGGTTTCAAGCTATCGGGTGAACACTCAGGGTATCGTCTCGATGTTCTCGCGCCGTGGCAGCCAGCGCCAGAACATCCAGGCGGCCAGGAAGCCCATGCCGCCGATCCCGACGATGCCCCAGGCAAGCGACACGGCCGCCGTGAGGCCGGCGAGCAGCAGCGGCCCGCCACCGCCGCCCAGGTCGGTGATGACTCGCCAGATACCGAGGAAGCGGGTTCGGCCCGCCTCGGGCGAGGCATCGGCTGCGGTCGTCAGGATGATGCCCGCGCCGATGCCGTTGCCGACGCCGAGGATCACGCTCACCGCAAGCAGGCTGGCAAAGCCCGAGGTCAGCGGAATCAGCAGCAGGCTGGCGCCCATGATCAGCAGGCTCGGCACCGTGACCGCCCGCCTGCCGTGCAGGTCCATCACCTTGCCCGCGGGATAGAACAGCAGCATGTCCACCGCGCCCATGAGCCCGTAGATCAGCGAGGTGGTCGCCGCGTCCAGCCCGATGTAATCGGCCCAGAGCGGAATCACGATCTGGCGGCAGGCGCGGATCGCCGCCAGCAAGGCGCAGGCAAGGCCCAGCGTGAGGAAGGCGCCGGCATGCTCGCGCATGAGTGCGAGTGCGGCCACGGGCCGGGGTATCGGCTCGCCGGCCGCCGGGCTGCGCGACTCGAGGTCGGGCACCAGCAGCGACAGTGCGCCGGCGACCAGCATCACCAGCAGCGCCGCCCAGTAGGCGCCGGAGATGCCGATCGCGTGGATGAAGGCCGCGCCCAGGAACGGCCCGATGAACATGCCGATGCGATGCACGCCGCCGAGCATGGACATGGCGCGGGCTCGCAGGTGGACGGGCGTGACCTCGACGAGGAAGGTCTGGCGCGCCAGCAGGAACACCGCACGCGCCAGCCCCAGCATCAGTACCGCCAGGCCGAAAAGCCAGACGCTGCGCGCCGCCAGGCACAGCAGCAGCGCCAGTATCGCGAAGACGGAGGCGCCGACCATCGCACGGCGCTCGCCAAAGCGCGTGGTGAGCCATGCCGCCGGCAGGTTGGCCAGCAGCGAGCCGATGCCGACGAGCGCCACGATCAGCCCGGCTACCGACAGGCTCGCGCCCAGCGCGCGGGCGCTGAGCGCCAGCACCGGCAGGATGGCGCCTTCGCACAGGCCGAACATGAGCGATGGCCCGAAGGCCGGCAGCGCGAGCCGGCGCAGGTCGTAGGTGTCGGGAGCGGAAGACATGGGATTCCGCAATGATCACGGAAATCCGGGCCCGCTGCAGGCCGGCGCGCTATCGTGCCGACTGCGCGTTCGGGATCAGCTCCCGGTACCGCCTGGCTCGTTCACCCGCCTGGCGCGTTTACCCGGCAGGCACACGAACGGGCACAACGAGTTCGTCCGTGACGTCGGAACTTGTTCGGGGTCGCTCGGCCTGGCGAGACCGGTACCTGACGCCACCGATCAGGTGGTCGGCCAGCCGCAGCGCCAGGGCGGTCAGCGTCATGGTCGGGTGGTTCGACGAGGAAGTCGGAAAGACCGAGGATCCTGCGACGTAGAAGTTGGCAACACCGTGCAGGCGGCAGTCGCGATCGACGACGCCCGCGCGTGGCGAGTCGTGCATTCGCGTCGTTCCCATGTGGTGATAGGTACCTTCGAGGTTCTCCGGCCAGCCGGTTTCGCGTATCGGATCCGCCAACTGGACACGAGCGACGCCTGCGTCGTGCAGCGCATGCGCGATCAGCTCGAAGGTTCTGTCGACCGTGCGCTTGACATTGTCCGTGAGCCGCCAGGTGATGTGGCTTCGACGCACGCCCAGTGCATCACGACGGTCCGACAAGGTCACACGACTGTCCGGGTCCGGTTCGGGCTCGACGATCATCTCCATGGTGACGGAGCGAACCAGGCGACGCGAGCCGCTCAGGTGGCCGACCGCATATGCGGCGGTGTCCAGCGGGTGGCGCGCGATGGCCGCGATGTCGGATCCCAGGCCTCGCATCGGCGACATCTGCCGACGCACGCGGTTGTGCAGGTGCTGCAGCGCTCGAATCGTCTCGTCGCTTTCACCGACATGCAGCGAATAGAACCAGGTCTGTGCATCGAGCAGGTGCTCGCGTTGCTGCACGGCCCATGGCAGTCGCAGCTGCCCGGAGAGTTTCGCGCCGCCGATGACCAGCTCGTCGGCGACGCAATGGAACTTCAGGTCGTAGAACGGATTGTGTCGATACCGGTGCGCGAACTCGACAACGCCAGCCTTGAATCGCGGATGATCCTGGAAGTAACGACCGACCATGTCGTTCTGGTTGCCCAGCCCGTTCTCGTGCTGGCGATTCGATGCGAGCAGCAACCTGGCGTTTTCGATGCCACCAGCCGCGAGCACGAAGGACCGGGCCCGGACCTGGAACGCGTTTCCCGACAGCGTCCGCACCTGGACCCTTTCGACGATGTTGCCCCAGGCGTTGCATTCGATGTCGACCACGTTGGACCACAGCAGCACCGAAACGTGGCGAGACGCCGCCAGGGCGTCCCTATGGACCAGCCCCAGCTTCGCTCGCGTGCTGAGATGCGACACGATGTCCTCGACCTGCTCCGGGTCCAGCGGGAGTCGCCGCGACGATCGGCGCATGCCGTGGCGTTGCCTGTCCGCGCCGGATCGGTCGGCCGCGGCCCCTGACAGCGCAATCCAGTGCTCGGGACGATAGTCCGCGGAATCCAGCTGCAGCACACGATGGGCCTGCGCATACCACGGCTCGAGCGTTTCGTGATCGATCGGCCAGCCGCTGCCATGGACCCACTTGCGGGGCACGAAGGCCTGCGGGTCCCAGGGACGACAGAATCCGCCCCAGCAGTTGCTGCTTCCGCCCAGGTAGCGGCTGCGCTTGCCGTCCGCGAAATCGTACGGCAAGCCGTCGCTGTCTCCACGATACAGATCCGCGGTGGCCTCGTCGCGGGATTCCCCACCGCTTTCCAGGAGGACACAGGCGATTCCGGCGCGATCCAGTTCAAGGGCGATGGCAATCCCCGCGACACCAGCCCCGATGATGCAGACCTCGGTCTCGAGCGTAGCGGAACCGAGCGCTGCGCGGCCGTCGATGATCATCGGTCCGGATCCCGATATCGGGCCCACGGCCGGGCAGGACGTAGGCAAGGGCAAGGGCGGACAGGGGTCGAGGCCAGGAATCCGTGCATGTGCGCTGCGCAAACCGCACGACGCCATGATCGGCGGGCGCGCTCCGCGAAAGGTCGGTTCGTGAGCGCATAGCCTGTGCTCTTCCGTCAGCCGACCGGAAGGACTGGATGATGAACGGAAAGATCCTTGCGACCGTCGGCGCGCGGGCCGGCGCGCGTGGCGGATCGCGGGTCGCGGGTCGCGGGTCGCGGGTCGCGGGTCGCGGGTCGCGGGTCGCGGGTCGCAGGTGCTGGAGGCTACTTCCGGGCTTCCGCCAGTTCCTTCTCCAGCGTGTCGATTCGCCTTTGCATCGCGGCGATACGGCGTTCGAGCGCCCCCACGTTGAAGAACGTGACGTTCTCGGCCGGCGCATCCAGCCGGTTGCCATAGCCCAGCCAGGACGAGTCGTACACCCTCACGTTCGTGAAGCCCAGCTGCTCGAGCACGCCGGCGGCCTGGCTCGCGCGCGCGCCCGACTGGCAATAGACCACGGTTTCCTTGTCGGGGTCGAGCCGGGCGTACAAGGCCTCGAGCCGCGCATCGCCCTTGAGCGCCATGCCGCTGTTGTCGGCCACCTCCTTGCGCGCCAGCTTGCCCGGGGTCTCGGGGTCGCTCCAGTTCATCTCGTACGGAATGTTGACCGCGCCCGGGACATGGCCGCCGCGCAGTGCGCGGATGTCGGTGCCCGCGAACTCCCCGGGCGTGCGCGCATCGACGATCTGCACATCCGGATCGCCCACTCGCTCGAGCATCTCTGCGGTGGTGACGGCCACCGCCGGATCGGGCTCGAGGGCCAGCGTGATCGGCTCGGCCGTGGGCGTGCCGGTTTCCACCGGCAACCCGGCCGCCTGCCAGGCTTCCATGCCATCGTGGTAGACGCTCACCTTGTCGGCGCCGAAATAGCGCAGCGTGTAGCGACCGAAATACGCCTGCCAGCCGCCGCGCGCGCCGTAGACGACGGTTTCCCGATCGGGGTCGATGCCGGCGGCGCCGAGTATCCGGGCGACTTCGGCAGTCGGCAGGAAATCCTCGGAGTTGGGCTCGCGCAGCACCGCCGCCGCATTGCCCACGGTGAGGGCGCCCGGCAGATGGGCCTTCGCATAGTCCTTGTCGGGTCGCACATCCCAGACCTGCACGCCGCGCTCGAGCGCCTCGCGTACCTGGGCGGTATCCAGGATGACCTGCGCCGTTCCCACCGTGGCGAGGCTCCAAAGGGCGCCCCCCAGCGCGCAGGCCGACCATGAAAACCTTCGCATGTGGGCTCCTATGCTTGCGTGTATCGCTCGATCGCGACCAGGCAGGTATGCGCGCTGCAACCGCCCGAGAATGCGGAGCTGCCGCGATCGAGAGTCAGAACATTTGCATTGCCGTTGAGTTCCAGCGGCGGCTCGTCGGCCACCCCCGATTCCGCATGCTGCTGCGCCGGCGCGAACCAGGCGCCGGTCGGCAGCAGTGCGACCCCGCACCGGACCTCGTCGGAGATGCGCACACCGGCCAGGCACTGGCCGCGATCATTGAACACCCGGGCGATCTCGCCGTCTCCGACGCCGATCCGCTTCGCGTCCTCGGGGTTCAGCACCAGGGGCTCCTTGCCGCCGACCTTGTCCTGCTGGCTGAAATGCCCGTAGTCGATCTGGCTGTGCAGCCGGTTCTTCGGCTGCGGCGACAGCAGGTGGAACGGATACTCCCGCGCCCGGGCGCCCTGCAGCCACTCGGGCGGCTCGACCCAGCTCGCATGCGGCGGACAGTCGGCGTACTGCAGGGCGGCGAGCGTCTCGCTATGGAGCACGATACGGCCGGACTCCGTCGGCAGGCGGTGCGCCTCGGGATCGGCCCGGAAATCGGCGAGGTGGATGTAGTCCTTGCGGACCGGCACCTCGGTATAGCCGCGGCTCCAGAAGGCATCGAAGGACGGCAACTCGACATCCAGTCTCTCGCGGGCATCATTCGCAAGACCGGTGTACAGGTGCTCGAGCCACTGCATTTCGTCGCGCCCTTCGGTGAACGGGGCCTCGACACCGAGTTCGCCGGCGATGTGGCGCATGATGTCGTAGTCGCTGCGCGCCAGCCCGCGGGGGCTGACCACCTGCTGCATCGCCAGCAGGTAGTCGGAACGAGTGCCGCCGGCCAGGTCGTTGCGCTCGAGCGATGTCGTTGCCGGCAGGACGATGTCGGCGCGCTGCGCGGTGGCCGTCCACAGCGGTTCCTGGACGATGATCGTCTCGGGCTTCTGCCAGGCGCGGGCGAGCCGATTCAGGTCCTGGTGGTGATGGAAGGGATTGCCGCCGGCCCAGTAGACGAGGCGCACATCGGGATAGCTGTGCACCACGCCCTCGTAGCTGAACGGCGCCCCCGGGTTGAGCAGCATGTCGGAGACGCGGGCCACCGGGATGAAATCATCGTTGGGACGCACACCTTGCGAGAAGCTCGGCCCCCGGGTGAGCGACACCGTGATGCCGGTGCCGGCGCTCGATGAAACGCCGAAGCCCACGCCGCCGCCGGGCAGGCCGATCTGGCCCAGCACCGAGGCCAGCGTGATCGCCGCCCACCAGGGCTGCTCGCCGTGGACGGCGCGCTGCAGCGCCCAGCACATCGTGATGAAGCTGCGTCGACCGGGCAGCGCCTTCGCCAGCTCGTGGATGCGCCCGGCGTCCAGGCCGGTGATGCCCGCCGCCCATGCGGCGTCCTTGACGATGCCGTCGGATTCGCCGCGCAGGTAGGCGAGCACGGGCTCGGCGCCGCTGCAGCAACGCCGCAGGAAGTCCGCATCCTGGCGGCCGGCGGCGACGACCTCGCCGGCCAGGCCCAGGACGAGCGCCGCATCGGCACCCGGAATGATCGGCCACCAATCGGCCCCGACCCATTCCGGAACGTCGTCGCGCCGTGGCGAAACCAGCACGACGCGGGTCCCGCGCTCGACGAGCCGGCGCAGATGGGTCTCCAGCATGTGGCGGGCGACGCCGCCCGCTTCCTGCTGGGCAGTGCGCGGCGACAGCGCCCCGAAGGCCAGCACGATGTCGGATTGCTCGGCGACGACATCCATCGTCGCGCCCAGCCCGAGGTAGTCAGCCGGGCTGCCCATGACATGGCGCGCAATGACGGCGCCGGCCCCATAGCTGTAGGTGTCGCAATGCCCGGTATAGCCGCCCACCTGGTTCAGCAGCCGCTTGATCTGGGTCTGGGCATGGTGGAAGCGCCCGGCGGAAGTCCAGCCGTAGGAGCCGGCATAGATCGAGCGATTGCCGAACTGATCGCGCACCCGGTTGATCTCGTCGGCCACCAGGGTGATCGCCTCGTCCCAGCCAAGCTCCACCATGCGCTCGCGGCCCCGGCCGCTGCGGTCGCTGCGCTCGCGCCGCTCGAGCCAGCCCTCGCGGGCCATCGGCCGGGCGATGCGGCGTTCCGGATCGAGCCAGTCGCGCACGGCGTGGATGATCGGCGACGGGGCGGGGTCGTGCTCGAACGGTTCGATGCCGACGATGCGATCGTCCTCGACCAGGGCCGTGAAGGCGCCCCAGTGGGCGCAATGGGGGATTCTTCGGATCATCGTAGTGCCTTGCTCCCGTGATTATCGGAGGATGGCGACGATTCCGCCGGTTCCACCGAGAATGTATGGACTGCGACGCTCGCGTGGCGAGCGCAAGCTACTCCAGCGCCTCGGCCCCCATCGATCCGCAACCGGCAAGGTCCGAGATGCCGCAGGGCGGCAGTTGGCGAGCGATAGTGCGAAGCGCGGATCGCAGGCCCTCCTCCAGCGTCGGGTGATAGAAAGGCATGCGCAGCAGATCGGTGACCGTCAGCTTCCGGCCGATCGCCAGCGCAAGAAGATGGCCCATGTGCTCGGCGGCCGGCGCGGCCATCTCGGCGCCGAGCAGGCGACCGTCCTTGCGCGCGGCATAGAGTCGCAGCAGCCCGCGGTTCTCCTGCATCGTACGCGCCCTGCCCTGTGCGGCGTAATTCACCTCGCCGACGAAGATCGTTTCCGGATCCAGCTCGCCGGCGCCCTGGCCGACCGAAGCGATCGGCGGGTCGGAGAACACCACACCCAGCGGCGTACGCCGGCTCAGGAGGATCGGCTCCTCGCTGGTGGCGTTGAGCCCCGCGATGTGGCCATCGTCGGCGCCCTCGTGCAGCAAGGGCTTGTGCCCATTGGCATCGCCGGCGAGCAGCACGGGGGTATCGCCGATCCGCATCGTTCGAGGGTCGACGTCGGGCATGCCCTTCCTGTCGAGCGGCACGCCCAGGCTCTCGAGGCCCAGCCCTTCGATATTCGGGCGTCGACCCACCGCCGCAATGACCTTGTCGACGACCACGCTGCCGCCCTCCCATTGCATCCGGATGGCACCATCGGCGTCGACCAGCTCGACCTGTACCCCCAGGTGAACAGCGAACTCCTCGGCGAGGAAGCCTCGCGCCGTCTCGGCCACCTTCTCGTCCGAGATGCCGCCGACCCGGTCCCCGCCATCGAAGCCATGGACTTCGATTCCCAGCCGCGCCAGGGCCTGGGCGATCTCCACGCCGATCGCCCCGAGACCGATCACGCCGATCCGACGCGGCAGGTCCTGCTGCTCGAAAAGCGTATCCGAAGTGATGATCCGGTCGCCGAACGCGCGCCAGGGTTCCGGCACGATCGGGCTCGACCCCGGCGCCAGCACGATTCGCTTCGCTTCGATGACGCGCTCGCCCGCGATCAGGCGATTCGGACCATCGAGGCGGGCATGAGCGGCGATGCTGCGTGAGCCCAGCCCCTCGGTGGCCTTCAGCACACCGGCGACGAAATGGTCCCTCAGCACCCGGACGCGATGAAGGACCGCCGGGATGTCGGCCGCCAGCGCATCCGCATGCCGTATGCCGAATTCCTCGAGTTTCGTTCGCGCATGAAAGGCATTGGCCGCGGCGATGAGCGCCTTGGACGGCATGCAGCCGACGCGGGCGCAGGTCGTGCCATAAGGCCCGGCGTTGACCAGGACGAAGTCCTCGGTACGCTTGCGAACCTCGCGCAGGGCGGCAAGCCCGGCCGTGCCCGCGCCGACGATGGCGACATCCACTCGTTCGATCTGGCTCATGACGGAATCGGACCTCCGACGTCCCTGTTCCCGGGATAGCCGTTCAGGATACGACTTCCCGGATCTCGTCGCAGTTCAGGCACGGCAGCCGCTGCTCCCCCTCGCCGGCCAGTCCGTCGAGCGGGACCGGACGGACCGCGGTTCATGAGGCCGCCATCCCGGCGGGCGCCGAGACCGGGCTTCGCGCCGCCAGCCAGTCATCGAAATCCTCCAGGACCCGCGCGCGATCCTCGGCGCGCTCGTTGAAGACTTCGTGCCAGAGATGCTCGTACCAGTGCAGGGTGAGCCGCGCGGCCGGCGCCCGGTCGGCGAATTGCCGACTGCCGGCGGGCTTCACCAGCGCATCGTCGCCAGCCACCAGCATCAGGGTGTCGACCGCGAGCGTATCGGCCGCCGCGATCGCGCCGCGCCCAGCCTCGAGCAGCCAGTCGACGAGCCGCGCGCTCACCCGATCGTGCACCAGCGGATCGGCGAGATAGGCTTCGACCACCGCCGGATCATGGGAGATCCTGCGCGGGTCGAGCCCGTTGCCCAGGGTGCGACCGGGCGCGATCCGCAAGGCCAGCGCCAGCATCAGCCGCTGCATCCGGTTGAGCCCCGGATCGAGCGCCGGCGAGGACAGCACCAGCGCGGCCACGCGCAGCCGATGCCGCAGCACGAGCTCGGCGGCAAGCGCGCCGCCCATGCTGTGGCCGAGCAGGATGGGCCGGCGACCGAGCTCCCTGGTGAAACGCCCGACGAGATCGGCGGCATCCTCGACCAGAGCACCGGCGCGCGGGATGCTGCCGCGCACACCCGGCGAACGCCCGTGGCCATGGTGGTCGTGCGCCCGGACCTGCCAGCCGCGCCCGGCAAGCCAGGTGGCGAGCGCCTCGTAGCGGCCGCAGTGCTCGCCCAGGCCATGCAGGAGGTAGATGCCCCCGCCGTGCGGCTCGGGCGGCGACCAGTGGCGGCCGAACAGGGATTCGCCGTCGGCCATCCGCCAGCTGCGTTCCTCGCAAATGGTCTCGTCCATGGTTTCAGCCGTCCTCCAGTTCGACCCCGGCCCTGGAAATGGGGTCAGACTCGATTTCCTTGGAAGGAAATCGAGTCTGACCCCATTTCCCTGCGGTATGCCAGCGCGTCAGCAGCGCGCCGCGCCGTTGCGCGGCTTCGTGCATGGCGCGCGCCTTGACCGGACCGAAGCCTCGGATCGATTGCGGCAGCGAAGCGATCTCGATCGCGAGGCCCATGCGCGCGGCATCGAGCCCCGGCAGGATCTCGACCTCCAGCAACTGCTCGTACTCGTCGATCATGGCCCGCTCCATCCGGCGCTCGGCCTGGTAGCCGAAGGGATCGAGGCGGCTGCCACGCAGCCGCTTGCCGTGCGCCAGCAGGCGCAATACCGGCAGGATCCAGGGACCGAAGGAGATCTTGCGTGGCCGTCCGGTACGCGGATCGACCCGCGACAACAAGGGCGGCGCCAGGTGCAGGCGCGGCGACCAGTCGCCTTCGAAGGTTTCCTCGAGACGCTTGCGGAACGCCGGGTCGACCTGGAGCCGGGCGACCTCGTACTCGTCCTTGCAGGCGAGCAGCTTGAACCAGGACTTCGCCACCGCCCGGGCGAGCGGCGATTCGCCACCTGCGCCACCGGCCTCGCCGCTGACCTCGCGTTCGCGCCGGGCCACCTTCTCGACCAGGGCGCGGAAGCGCTCCGCATAGGCCGCATCCTGGTAGCCGACGAGGAACCCGGCGCGCGGCTCGACCACGGAGGCCAGCGTTTCGGCCTGCGCCGCGACCGCGTTGCGCCCTTCGGCAGCGGACACGTCGAGCCCGGCCAGCTCGCGCACCCGTTCGGGCGATTCGGCCAGGCGCCGGCCCCATTCGAAGGCCGCCAGGTTGTCGTCGACCGCCACCGCATTGAGCTCGATCGCCCGCGTAATCGCCTGGCGCGTCAACGGTATCCAGCCCTTCTGCCAGGCGAAGCCGAGCAGCAGCGGATTGGCGTAGATCGCATCGCCCAGCAGGCCGGCGGCAATGTCCGTGGCGGCGATGAACTCGACCGAATCCGCGCCGGCCGCGTCGGCCAGGTTGGCCGCGAGCCCGCGCGTCGGCAGGCGCCAGTCGGGATTGCGCAGGAAGTCGGACGTCGGGGCGACATCGGAATCGACCACCACCCGTGTGAGGCCCGGCCGCATCCGGGCGAGCGCATCATTGCCGGCGGCCACGACGAGGTCGGCGCCGATCACGACATCGGCTTCGCCGGTGCCGATCCGGGTGCCGTGCAGCTGCCCGGGCTCGCGCGCGATCTGCACATGCGAGGTGACCGCACCGCCCTTCTGGGCGAGCCCGGCCATGTCGAGCACCGAGACGCCACGACCCTCGAGATGCGCCGCCATGCCGAGCAGCTGTCCGATCGTGACGACGCCAGTGCCGCCGACCCCGGCCACCAGCAGGCCGAAGATGGGACGCTCGCCATCGAGGCCGGCCAGCGAGGGCTCGGGCAGCATCGGCCAGTCGATGCCGGCCAGGTCCTTCGCCCGCGGCCGGCGCAGGCCGCCGCCCTCGATCGTCACGAAGCTCGGGCAGAAGCCCTTGAGGCAGGAGTAGTCCTTGTTGCACGAGGACTGGTTGATGCGCCGCTTGCGGCCGAACACGGTGTCGACCGGCTCGACCGACACGCAGGAGGACTGCACGCTGCAGTCGCCGCAGCCCTCGCAGACCAGCTCGTTGATGAACACCCGCCGCGCCGGGTCGGGAAAGCCCGGCTTGCCGTCGACCACCCGCTTGCGCCGCCGGCGCTTCTCGGAGGCACAGGTCTGGTCGTAGACGAGCACCGTGCAGCCGGGGGTTTCGCGCAGGCGCTTCTGCACGAACTCGAGATGGTCGCGATGGAAGACCTCGACGCCGCCGATCGCACCGTCGCCTTCATGGCGCTGCGGCTCGTCGGTGACGATGACGATGTCGGCGGCGCCTTCGGCGCGCACCTGCGCCACGATCGACGCCACGGTGAGCGTGCCGTCGATCGGCTGGCCACCGGTCATGGCGACCGCATCGTTGTAGAGGATCTTGTAGGTGATGTTGACGCCGGCCGCGATCGAGGCGCGGATCGCGAGCAGGCCGGAATGGAAGTAGGTACCGTCGCCGAGGTTGGCGAAGATGTGCCGCTCCTCGGTGAAGGGCGCCATGCCGATCCAGGGCACGCCTTCGCCGCCCATCTGGGTGAAGGTGCCGGTGCGCCGCTCCGGCATCCAGTTGGCCATGTAGTGGCAGCCGATGCCGGCGAGCGCGCACGAACCTTCCGGCACGTGGGTCGAGGTGTTGTGGGGGCAGCCGGAACAGAAGGTCGGTATGCGCGCCACGCTGGCATGGGGCGCCGCGAGCGCACGATCCCGGGCTTCGATCAGCCGCAGCCGGTCCTCGATCTGGCGACGGGTGTCGGCATCGAGCGCGAAGCGCTCGCCGAAGCGGCCCGGATCGAGCAGGCGGGCGGCGATCGCCCGCGCGATCACCGCGGGCGACAGCTCGTGGTGGGCCGGCAGCAGCCAGCGGCCCTGGGGCATCGACCATTCACCGCCGCGCCCGTCCTTCTCGTCGAACTTGCCGTAGACCCGGGGACGGCGCCCGTCCGGCCAGTTGTAGAGTTCCTCCTTGATCGCGTACTCGAGGATCTGGCGCTTTTCCTCGACCACGAGGATCTCGCCCAGGCCATCGGCGAACTCCCTCGCCAGCACCGCCTCCAGCGGCCAGACCACGCCGCACTTGAAGACCCGGATTCCGATGCGGGCGCAGGCCGCCTCATCGAGGCCGAGCTCGTCGAGCGCCTGGCGGGTGTCGAGGTAGGCCTTGCCGCCGGTCATGATGCCGAACCAGGCGCGCGGCGAATCGATGACGATGCGGTTCAGGCGGTTCGCCCGCACATAGGCGAGCGCCGCATACCATTTGTGATCGAGCAGCCGCGCCTCCTGCTCGATCGGGGAATCGGGCCAGCGGATGTTGAGCCCGCCCGCCGGCATCTCGAAGTCCTCGGGCAGGACGATGTCCACCCGATCCGGATCGATCTCGACCGAAGCGGATGCCTCGACCACCTCGGTGACGGTCTTCATGGCGACCCACAGCCCGCTGTAGCGCGACATCGCCCAGCCGTGCAGGCCCAGGTCGAGATACTCCTGGACCGAGGCCGGATAGAGCACCGGCAGGCCGACCGCCTTGAAGATGTGGTCGGACTGGTGCGGCAGGGTCGAGGACTTGGCGCCATGGTCGTCGCCGGCCAGCGCAAGCACGCCGCCGAAGCGCGAGGATCCGGCGGCATTGGCATGGCGCAGGACATCGCCCGAGCGATCGACTCCGGGGCCCTTGCCGTACCACATCGCAAAGACGCCGGCATGCTTCGCCTTGCCCGAGAGATTGAGCTGCTGGGTGCCCCAGACGCTGGTGGCGGCGAGCTCTTCGTTCAGGCCCGGCTGGAAGACGATGCGGTGGCGCTCGAGGTGCTCGCGCGCCTTCCAGAGCGCCTGGTCGAGTCCGCCCAGCGGCGAGCCCCGGTAGCCGGACACGAAGCCAGCGGTATCGAGGCCGGCCGCGGCATCGCGTTCGCGCTGCAGCATCGGCAGGCGCGCGAGCGCCTGGGTGCCGGACATGAAGGCCCGGCCGCGCGGCAACGCGTACTTGTCGTCGAGGGTGACGTCCTGGATCGCCCTGCGCAGGGCAGCGGACACGACGGGAGGCAGTGGTGCGTTGTCAGTGGCGCCCGGCTGCCCGAAGCCACTGACGCGCCCCCTTGGGGGGCAGCGAACGGAGTGAGCGTGGGGGTAGTTCATGCCTGTGGTCTCCGTAAAGATTTTGTCTTTCGTCACACCTGTCGTCCCGGGTGTGGGACGCACTTCGCGGCCGGCCGCTGGTGGCAACCGCCGAGGTTTCCATCTTACCGAAGGCGGCGCCTATCGCTGCTTGCGGAAACCCCGGCAAAGGGGGAACGCCAGCCTACAATGGCGCCACCCAAGGAGATGCCGATTGAATTTCACTAGCAAGATGCGGGCCGCCTGGTCGCGAAGTGACAGCATGCTCTGCGTCGGGCTCGATCCCGCGCCCGCGAAATTCCCGGCGGCACTGCCCGCCGGCCCCGATCGCATTGCCCGCTTCTGCATCGCGATCGTCGACGCCACGGCGCCCTTCGCCTGCGCTTTCAAGCCGCAGATCGCCTACTTCGCCGCCGAGGGCGCCGAGGACCAGCTCGAGGCGGTCTGCGCCCACATCCGCCGCGCCCATCCCGGCATTGCGCTGATCCTCGACGCCAAGCGCGGCGACATCGGCGCAACGGCCCAGCAGTACGCTCGCGAAGCCTTCGAGCGCTACGGCGCCGACGCGGTGACGGTCAACCCCTATATGGGGCACGACTCGATCGAGCCCTGGCTGGAATGGAACGACAAGGGGGTCTTCCTCTTGTGCCGGACCTCCAACCCGGGCGGCGACGACCTCCAGTCGCTCGCGCTTGCCGACGGTTCGCGCCTCTACGAGCGGGTCGCCGGGCTCGCCGCCGGGCGCTGGAACCGCAACGGCCAGCTCGGGCTGGTGGTCGGCGCCACCTACCCGGCCGAACTCGCCCGGGTGCGCGAGCTCGCGCCCGCCCTGCCCCTGCTGGTGCCCGGCATCGGCGCCCAGGGCGGCGACATCGAGGCCAGCGTTGCCGCCGGCCGCGGCCCGGACGGCTACGGCATGCTGATCAACTCCTCGCGGGCGATCCTCTACGCCGGCGCCGGCGAGGACTTCACCGATGCCGCCGCCGAGGCGGCGCGCCAGACCCGGGACGCGATCCGGCGGGCGCGTCGCTGAAGCAGAACGACCCCCACGCCCACTATCGCTCGCTGCCCCCAGGGGGCTATCAGTGGCTTGGGGCGGCCGGGCGCCACTGATGGACGGCTCCGCCGCGGATTCGGCTATCCTGACCGGGTGTCGGATCGACCCAGGGGGTGGGGATGCGGATCCTGCTTGCAGAAGACGACGGGGTGCTCGCCGACGGCCTGTCGCGCTCGCTGCGGGCCGCCGGCTACGCCGTCGATGCCGTCAGCTCGGGAACCGACGCCGATGTCGCGCTGGTTGCCCAGTCCTACGACCTGGTGATCCTCGACCTCGGCCTGCCGCGCATGCCCGGCCTCGAGGTCCTGCGACGCCTGCGCTCGCGCAACGACCTGGTGCCGGTGCTGATCCTGACCGCGGCCGATTCGGTCGAGCAGCGGGTCCAGGGACTCGACCTCGGCGCCGACGACTACATGGCCAAGCCCTTCGCCCTGTCCGAGCTCGAAGCCCGGGTGCGGGCCCTGGTGCGTCGCCGCATGGGCAGCTCCAGCAGCCGGATGCACTACGGCCCGCTCACCTACGACCAGATCGGCCGCGCCGTTTACCTGGACGGACAGCTGCTGGAGCTGTCGGCGCGCGAGATCGGCCTGCTCGAAGTCCTGCTGCAGCGCGTCGGCCGCCTCGTCAGCAAGGAGCAGATCGTCGAGCATCTCTGCGAATGGGGCGACGAGATCAGCTACAACGCGATCGAGGTCTACATGCACCGCCTGCGCAGGAAGCTCGAAGGCGGTGGCGTCAGGATCGCCACCGTGCGCGGGCTGGGCTACTGCCTCGAGCGCCTGCCCGAGCCCGGCGCCGCCTGAACCATGAGCCTGCGGGCCCGACTCGCGGCCGCCGTCGGCGATCTGATCGCGACCCGCGAGTCCGAGCCCACGGAGTTCACCGAACCCGCGCCCGCCGCCTCGCGGTCACCACGGGCGCCATCCCCGGCACCGCCCGTACCGGGCCGGTCGTGGCGGCGCGCGCCACGCGCCGCCGGCGACCAGCGCTCCCTGTTCGGCGAGATCCTGGACTGGATGTTCGCCCCCCTGCTGCTGCTCTGGCCGCTGTCGGTGGCGATCACCTTCCTCGCGGCCCGCTCGCTCGCCGACGCCCCCTTCGATCGCTCGCTGCGCGACCGTACCGTGGTGCTCAGCCAGCAGGTGCTGATGGTCGAGG
This sequence comes from Burkholderiaceae bacterium, assembly GCA_041676645.1. Classification (GTDB taxonomy): domain Bacteria; phylum Pseudomonadota; class Gammaproteobacteria; order Burkholderiales; family Burkholderiaceae_E; genus JAMLIN01. The sequence goes on from JBAYRO010000001.1 coordinate 19,733, forward strand.
ACCGCAGCCGGATCAGCCTGCCCCAGGCGGCGCATGAACTCCTGCGGGCCGACGACCTCGAGCCCGTGATATTCCAGGTCAAGGATTCCCGTGGCGATCTCGTCGCCGGCGAGGACGGACTGCCCGCGCCCTCGATCTACGACTTCCCCGAACCCGGACGGGTCAAGCTGCGCACCTCCGAGCATCGCGGCACCGAAGTGCGCATCGCCTATACCTATGTTTCCCCGGTCCGCATGGACCAGCGCAGCTCGCCGGTCCTGGTCCAGGTGGCCGAGCCCCTGGACGAGCGCAATCGACTCGCCAACGAGATCATCAAGGGCGTGCTCTTTCCGCAGTTCCTGATCCTGCCGCTGGCGGTCGGGCTGGTCTGGTTCGGGCTCTCGCGCGGGCTCGCCCCGCTGAAGTCGATGCAGCAGCGCATCCGCGCGCGGCGCCCCGACGATCTTTCCCCGCTCGACGTGCAGGACACCCCCGAGGAGCTCGTGCCGCTGGTCGATTCCTTCAACGACCTGCTGCGCCGGCTCAACCAGAACCTCTCCACCCAGCGCCGCTTCCTTGCCGATGCCGCGCACCAGATGAAGACACCGCTGGCGGGCATCCGCACCCAGGCCGAACTCGCCGAACGTCTGACCGATCCGGCCGAGCGCGTACGCAGCCTCTCCCAGCTCTCGCGCAGCTCGGCACGCGCCGCGCACATGGTCGATCAGCTGCTCGCGCTCGCGCGCACCGAGAACATGGAGTCGGCCGCGCCCCTGCAGCGCGTCAACCTCGCGGCGATCGCCCGCGAGGCGGTGGCCGACCGGGCGCCGCTGGCGGTCGAGCGCGGGATCGACATCGGCTTCGAATCGGTCGGCGACGCCTGGGTCATGGGCCGGCCGGTGCTGCTGGCCGAAATGCTCGACAACCTGATCGACAACGCGCTGCGCTACACGCCGGGCGGCGGCATCGTCACGACCCGGATCCACCGGCTCGACGGCGCGATCGAGATCGAGGTCGAGGACAACGGCCGCGGCATCCCGCCGGTCGACCGGGAGTTCATCTTCGAGCGTTTCTACCGGGTGCTGGACGCCCAGACCGAAGGCAGCGGACTGGGGCTGGCGATCGTGCGCGAGATCGTGGCGCAGCACGAGGCCTGGATCGAGGTCCGCGACGGCCTGCCCTGGCCGCCCGAACGTGGGCGCGGCACCGGCTCGGCCTTCGTGGTGCGCTTCCCGGCGGCCCCGGGCGGTGAATGAGCAGGTCCCGGCGGGCGCGGGTGGCCGGGCGCCACCGCGGGGCCGAGTCGCTTTACAGAACCGGCCGCGGGCCATAGAATCGCGGGCTCTGGCGGATTAGCTCAGTTGGTTAGAGCGACGGAATCATAATCCGCAGGTCCGGGGTTCGAGTCCCTGATCCGCCACCATACAAAAAGCCGAGCCCGCCCCATCGAACCGATGCCGGCGGGCTTTGCACTTTGGCGCGCCGCCGCCGGTCCGGGATCCGCCCGGTCCGCGCACTGTCCGGCGTGCACCTGGCGAGAGGCACATGACCCGCAAGCTCTTCATCAAGACCTTCGGCTGCCAGATGAACGAGTACGACTCGGACCGGATGGCGGAACTCCTCGGCGACACCGAAGGCGTGGAGCGAACCGAGAAGATCGACGAGGCCGACATCGTCCTGTTCAATACCTGCTCGGTGCGCGAGAAGGCGCAGGAGAAAGTGTTCTCCGACCTCGGCCGGGCGCGGCAGATCAAGGAACGCAAACCCGGCCTGGTGATCGGCGTGGGCGGCTGCGTCGCCAGCCAGGAGGGCGAGGCGATCGTCGCCCGCGCCCCCTATGTGGACGTCGTCTTCGGGCCCCAGACCCTGCACCGGCTGCCCGAGCTGATCGGTGAACGGCGCCGCACCGGACGCCCCCAGGTCGACGTCAGCTTCCCCGAGATCGAGAAGTTCGATCGCCTGCCGCCGGCGCGCGTCGAGACCGCCTCGGCCTTCGTCTCGATCATGGAAGGCTGCAGCAAGTACTGCAGCTTCTGCGTCGTGCCCTACACCCGCGGCGAGGAGGTTTCGCGGCCCTTCGAGGACGTCCTCGTCGAAGTGGCCGGCCTCGCCCAGCAGGGCGTGCGCGAGATCAACCTGCTCGGCCAGAACGTCAATGCCTATCGCGGCCCGATCGCCGAGGCCGGCGCCCAGGGCAACGGAATCGCCGAGGCCGAGCATGCCGATCTCGCGATGCTGCTCGAGTACATCGCGGACATTCCCGGCATCGAGCGCCTGCGCTTCACCACCTCGCATCCCAACGAGTTCACCCCGCGCCTGATCGAGGCCTATGCCCGGATCCCGAAACTGGTGAGCCATCTGCACCTGCCGGTCCAGGCCGGGTCGGACCGGGTGCTGGCGGCGATGAAGCGCGGCTACACCACGCTCGAGTACAAGTCGACGATCCGCAAGCTGCGGCGGATCCGCCCCGCCATGTCGATCTCCTCGGACTTCATCGTCGGCTTCCCGGGCGAGACCGAGGCGGATTTCCGCCAGACCATGAAGCTGGTCGACGACATCGGTTTCGACTCCTCGTTCAGCTTCGTCTACAGCCAGCGGCCCGGCACCCCGGCGGCCGACCTCGTCGACGAAACCCCGCAGGCGGTCAAGCTAGAGCGCCTGCGCGAACTGCAGGCCGCAATCGAGGCAAACGCCGCCGCGATCTCGGCCGCCATGGTCGGGCGCATCGAGCGGGTCCTCGTCGAAGGGCCGTCGAAGAAGGATCCGGCCGAACTCTGCGGGCGCACCGAGAACAACCGGGTGGTGAATTTCCCCGGCCATCCCCGGCTGGTGGGTTCGATCGTCGAGATGCGGATTCTCTCGGCATTGCCGCATTCGCTGCGCGGGGAGCTCGTCGCGACCTCATGAAGATCATGCGCGTCGTCGCGGGGCTCGCCATCGTCATCGGCCTGGCGCCCGCCGCGCCGCAGGCGCATGCCGCCTCCCCGGAGCTGTCCTTGCCCGCCGGCACCCTGGCAGGCCTGATCGTCGAGAACCGGGAGCGACTGCGCCGCGGCGAGGCCGAAGCCGCCTATGCGGCGCTGTCGGCGCGGCTCGGACTCTATGCGGGCGATCCCGAGTTCGATTACCTGCTGGGCATCGCGGCACTCGATTCGGGCCACCCCGGCGACGCGCTGCTGGCATTCGAGCGCGTCCTGCTGGTCGAGCCCGACCATCTCCAGGCCCGCGCCGAGCTCGGCCGGGCCTATCTCGCCGCCGGCGAGCACGAGAACGCCCGCGACGCGTTTCGCGACGTGGCCTCGCGCGAGATCCCGCCCGAGGCCCGGCGCCTGGTCGGGCGCTACCTCGACGAGATCGCCCGTCTCGACGCCCGTCATCGGGTGGCGATCACCGGGATGGTGGGCCTCGACATCGGCTACAACGACAACGTCAACGTCGGCAGCACCAGCGAGCACTGGTCGCTGGGCGACGGCACCCCGGTGGTTCCCCTGCCGGTCAGCCTGCCGCAAAAGAGCATGGTTTTCGGCATCGACGGCGCGATCTCCATATCGGGACCGATGGACGGTCGCTGGAGATGGATCGCCGGTGTGAGAAGTTCCACACGCCGTTTTCCCTCGGCGGATACACTGGACCAGATGCAGGTGGACCTGTCGGCGGGCGTGACGCGTCGACAGGAATGCCACCAGCTGACGCTCCTGGGACAGTACCAGGACCTCCGACTCGATGGCGACGCACTGCGCCGCGTAACCGGTTTCGTCGCCCAGTGGCAATGCAACCCGAATCGTCAATCCAGTCTCGGCGCCTGGTTCCAGGTGGCCTCGCTGTCGTTCCCCGGCCAGTCGGTGCGCGACGCGACCCGGCGCACGATCGGCCTGTCGGCGGCGCGCCTGCTCGCGGCGCGTCCCGGCACCCTGCTCTCCGGAGCCATCCACTTCGGCGACGAGCGCGCCGATCCGGCCTGGCCGAATCTCGCCTATCGCTTCGTCGGCGCCCATGCGTCGCTGAACACGCCGCTCGCACCCAACTGGCGCGGCGAGATCGGCCTGTACTGGGAGTCACGTCGCTTCGACGGGCCCGAGCCGCTGTTCGGCCATGTCCGGGACGATCGCCAGACGGAGTTGCGGATCAGCGCCGAGCGCTGGCTCGGCAAGGGCTGGTCGATCCAGCCGCAACTGAGCCTGCTGCGCAATTCCTCCACGCTGGCGCCGAACGACTTCCGCCGCAGCCAGCTGATGGTACGCAGCACCTACCGCTTCTGAGAACGCCATCGCAATGAGTCGCAACCAGTCGATCCTGCAGGAGGGGCTCGCGAGCCTGCTGCTGGTGTTCGCCTTGTTCTTCGCAGGCTCCGCACTGGCAGCCGACGGCCGCCTGCTGGCCGCCGCCGGCGAGGTGACGGTCGACCGTCCCGGGGCCGACGAGCCGCGCTCGATCCCGGCCGATGCGGGCTTCGAACTGCTGGCCGGCGACACCATCCGCACCGGCGCCAATGGGCGGGCCCAGATCCGGCTTGCCGATGGCTCGATCTTTTCCCTGCAGCCCCGTACCGTCTTCCGGATCGACGAATTCCGCTTCGACGCCGACGAACAGCGCGGCTTCTTCTCGCTGCTGCGCGGCGCCCTGCGCACCGCCACCGGCCAGATCGGCAAGCGCGATCGCGACGACTATCGCCTGCAGACGCCGACGGCGACCGTCGGCATCCGCGGCACGCAGTACCTGGCCCAGGAGACCGTCTGCGACCCGGGCTGCTGGCCGGGCGACCGGGCCGGGCTGCATGTCGCGGTCACCGAAGGCCGCATCGCGGTGTCCAACGACCTGGGGTCGATCGAAATCGGCCCCGGCGAGGCCGTACGGGTCGCACCGGCGGCAGCGCCACGCCGGGCCGGCCTGCCGCCGCGCCTGCCGCCAAGGCAGATGCTGGCCACCGATGACGAGCCCGACGAGGGGGACGACACCGCGCCCACCCTCGTCGCGCAGGCGGCATCCGAAGATGGGTCGGGCGGCGACACCGCCACGGACGGGAGCATGCAGGCCGGTGGCGCGACGAGTCTCCGCACCCGGGCCTGGGGCCGCAGTGGCGCCGACTGGGACTCCATCCGGCTCGCCCGGCTCGACACCCGGACCGTCGGCGGGCCGACACCGGCCGGCAACGACGGATCGGGGTCGGACCCCGACCTCGCTTCGCCCGACGCCTCGGGACGGATCTTCGACAACGACTTCGCGCCGAACGCGGGGCGTGACGACTCCGGCGAGTTGGTCGCCCTGGCGGACGAGATCGTCGCCGGACCCGGGAGCCCCTCGGGTGATCCGGGAACGGGTGATCCGGGAACGGGTGATCCGGGAATAGGTGATCCGGGAATAGGTGATCCGGGAATAGGTGATCCGGGAACGGGTGATCCGGGAACGGGCGATCCGGGGCCGGGTGATCCTGGACCGGACGATCCTGGGCCAGGCGATCCTGGACCGGACGATCCTGGACCGGGTGATCCTGGACCGGGTGATCCTGGACCGGGTGATCCTGGACCGGGTGATCCGGGGCCGGGGGATCCGGGACCGGGGGATCCGGGACCGGGGGATCCGGGGCCGGGCGATCCGGGCGACGGCGAGATTCCGCCGGGCGGCGAGACTCCGACGGGCCTGTGGCGGGTCGAACTGCGCCAGGTCGGTGGCATCGGCATCGGCCTGGTCGCCGACCTGCTGGCCGCCGGCGGCCGCCTCGAGTTCGATGCCGAGCGCCGGCTGACCGCGATCGGCAGCACTTGCCCTGGCCTGTTCTGCCTGTCGTCGGGCAGCACCCGAATCGCCGAGGCAGGTGCCGACCCGTGGGTGAGCTGGGGCCGCTGGACCGAAGGCAACGCGGTCATGCGGTTCTTCGGGCTGCCGCTCCAGGTCCCGTACAGCGCGAACACCGGCATGCACTATCTGGTCGGCAGCCCGGCGCTGACGGTGCCCACCAGCGGCGAGTTCTCCTATGCGCTGGCGGGCGCGACTGCGCCGACGATGTCGGGCGGACAGTGGGCGCCGGGCAGCTTCAGCGGCACCGCCTCGGTAAGTTTCAACCCCGGCGAGGCGGCCCGGCTCGGGCTGGAGGCCGACGTGAGCTTCCGCGAGGGCAGCTTCCAGATGGCCACCGACGGCGGAGTCGCCAACCCGGGCCAGAGCCAGGTGACATTCGATGCGCGCCACGCCTTCGACGCCACGATAGCCGCCACCCAGACCAGCGGCTCGTTCTGCCGCGGCGAGAACTGCACGGCCCGCATCAGCGGCGGCCTGTTCGGACCTACCGGCGAACGGCTCGGCGTCGGCTATACGATCAACGGGGCGAACCCGTCGACTACAATCGACGGTGTCGGCGTGTTCACGCGCCAGTAAACCCGAAACCGCCCACCGGCGCCGAATGCCCGCTTGAAGCCCCGCCCGATCGAATTCACCGCCGAACCGGCAGACAACGAACGACTCGCCAATCTCTGCGGCCCGGTCGAGCGCAACATCCGGACGATCGCCGAGTCCTTCGACGTACGCATCTCGCGCCGCGGCCAGCGCTTCCGGATCGAAGGGGAGCCGGCGGCCGCCGAACAGGCGCGCGAGGTGCTGGCGCGCTTCTGGCAGGCGGCGACCCGCCCCCTCTCGCCCGACGATATCCAGCTCGGCCTGGCCGAACGGCGACCGGTCGCCGTCGACGGCGACGAGGGCGAGGACGAAGGGCCGATCCTCCATACCCGGCGCAGCGACCTGCGTGGGCGCACGCCCCGGCAACGCGACTACCTGCGCAACATCCTGTCGCACGACATCACCTTCGGCGTCGGCCCGGCCGGCACCGGCAAGACCTATCTCGCGGTCGCCTGCGCGGTCGACGCGCTCGAGCGCGACGCGATCAAGCGCATCGTGCTGACCCGGCCCGCCGTCGAGGCGGGCGAGCGGCTCGGCTTCCTGCCGGGCGACCTCGCGCAGAAGGTCGATCCCTACCTGCGCCCACTGTACGACGCGCTCTACGACCTGCTCGGCTTCGAGCGCACCGCGAAGATGTTCGAGAAGCAGGCGATCGAGATCGCGCCGCTTGCCTACATGCGAGGGCGCACCCTCAACCATTCCTTCATCATCCTCGACGAGGCGCAGAACACCACGCCCGAGCAGATGAAGATGTTCCTCACACGGATCGGCTTCGGCTCGCGGGCGGTGGTCACCGGCGACACGACCCAGGTCGACCTGCCGCGCGGCCAGCCCTCGGGGCTGATGCAGTCGGTGAACATCCTGCGTGGCGTGCGCGGGATCGCCTTTTCCACCTTCGATTCCGCCGATGTCATGCGCCATCCGCTGGTCGCGCGCATCGTCGACGCCTACGAGAAGCACCAGCGAGAGATCGATGCCGCCGCCGAGCCGCCAGCGACGTCCTAGCCTCTGGCTCGACATCCAGGTGGGAGCGGGCCTGCGCCATGCGCCGATCGAGCGGGGCCGCCTGCGCCGGCTCGCGCTCGCCGCGCTCGAGCGCGACGCCAGCCTGACGGTTCGCTTCGTGGGCGAAGCCGAAGGCCGCGATCTCAATCACCGCTACCGTGGCCGGGACCGTGCCACCAACGTCCTGACCTTTCCCTACGATTCGCCCGGCCGGCTCGAGGCGGACATCGTCATCTGCATGCCGGTGGTGCGCCGCGAGGCGCACGCGCAGCGCAAGCGCGTCGAGGACCATCTCGCCCACCTGCTCGTGCACGGGGTCCTGCATGCGCAGGGCCATGAACACGAGGACGACGACGAAGCACGGCGCATGGAAGCGATGGAAGTGGCGATACTGCGCCGCTTCCGCATCGCCGACCCCTACGCGGAGCCCGATCCATGATCCCCGCCCCGGGTTTGCCGCCGCCTGCCGATCGGTTAACCTCCACCAACATCGAGGCCGCAGCCCAAGCCGATGCCCGATCCTTCCCAACGTAGCGAAGACATGCGCCCGCTGATCGAGCGCCTCAAGTCGCTGCTCAACCGGGTGCCGGACGACCGCAGCCAACTGCTCGGTGTCCTGCGCAAGGCCCATGAACGCGACCTGATCGACGCCGATGCGGTCTCGATGATCGAGGGCGTACTGCAGGTGAGTGAGCTCTCGGCCCGCGACATCATGGTGCCGCGCTCGCAGGTGGACGTGATCGACATCACGCAACCCTTCGAGCAGTTCCTCGAGCATGTCATCACCACGGCGCACTCGCGCTTTCCGGTCGTCGAGGGCGATCGCGACAATGTGCTCGGCATCCTGCACGCCAAGGAGCTCCTGCGCCTGGTCGCCGACGCGGACACGGATGTGCGCGATCTCCTGCGCCCACCGGTGTTCGTGCCCGAGAGCAAGGCGCTCAACGTGCTGCTGCGCGACTTCCGCGCCAATCGCAACCATCTCGCGATCGTCGTCGACGAGTACGGCGGCGTCGCCGGGCTGGTGACCATCGAGGATGTGCTCGAGCAGATCGTCGGCGACATCGAGGATGAATTCGACTTCGACGAGGAAAGCGACCACATCATCGCGGTCGAGCGCATTCTCGGCGACCAGCGCTACCGGGTGCGCGCGATCACCGAGATCGCGCAATTCAACCATGTGCTCGGCACGCAGCTCGCCGACGACGACTTCGACACCATCGGCGGACTGGTCACCGAGAAGCTCGGCCGGGTGCCGCGACGCGGCGAGACCGTCGAGTTCGCCGGCCTGCGCTTCGAAGTCCTGCGCGCCGATGCGCGCCAGGTCCAGCTGCTGCTGGTGACGCGCATCGGCAACGGCGACGCGACGCCGGAAGGCGCGACATCCTGAGCGCGGCGCTCGCGATCGCGCTCGGGCTGCTGAACGCCGCGAGCTTCTCCACGCCGCATGGCTGGTGGCTGCAGCTTATCGCGCTCGCCGGCCTCTTCGCGCTGCTCGCAAGGCCGCATCCGCGACCGGTCGCGCGCAGCGCCCTTCTCGGCTTCATGTTCGGGCTGGCCGGCTTCTGCGCCGGCATCGGCTGGCTCTACATCAGCATGCATCGCTACGGCGGCCTCGCGGCGCCGCTGGCGACCGCCGCGGTGTTCCTGCTGTCGGCCTATCTCGCGCTCTTCGGCGCCGCCGCCCTCGCCCTCGCCGAACGACTCGCGCCGGCGGCGCACACGGGTCGCGCCGCCGGCCTCGCCCGGATCGCCGCACTCGCGGCCTGCTGGATGATCGGCGAGCTTGCCCGCGGCTGGGTGTTCACCGGCTTTCCCTGGCTGTCCCTTGGCTATGCGCAGGTCGACGGACCGCTGGCGACGATCGCCGCCGGCATCGGCGTCTACGGCCTCGGTGGCGCGGTCGTCGCACTTGCCGCGACGCTCGCCACGCTGCTGCGCTGGCGAAGCCATGGCGCCGCCGCGGTCCTGCCCGTGGCGGGCCTGGCGGGCGCCGTCGTGGCGAGCCTCGTCGCACTCGGCGGCGCGGCCCCGATCCAGGCGACCGGCCCGGCGGTCGCGGTGCGCCTGCTGCAGGGCAATGTCGAACAGGGCATGAAGTTCGATCCGCAGCGGGCCCTGCGGGCCATGAACGACTACACCGACGATGTGCTCGCCGGCGATGCCCTGCTGACGGTACTGCCCGAGACCGCCTGGACGACGACCTGGAGCAGCACGCCGCCGGCGATCGTCGATCGGCTCTTCGCGCATCTCGCGCGCACCGGCGGCTTCGTGGCGGTCGGGCTGCCCGAGCCGGCAGCCGATCCCGCCGGGGGCGCCGCCGGCATGCTGAGCAACTCGGTCGTGGTGCGCGGCCCGCGAGGGACGCTCGTCGGACGCTACGACAAGCGCCAGCTCGTGCCCTTCGGAGAATTCATCCCGCCGGCCTTCGGCTGGTTCGTCCGCATGATGAACATCCCGCTGGGCGAGTTCGCGCGCGGCGCGCCGGGCCAGCCGCCGGTGCTCGTCGGCGACCAGGCCTTCGCCTTCGACATCTGCTACGAGGATCTCTTCCCCGGCCTGTTGCGCCAGCAGGTGCGCGACGGCGCGAGCGTGCTGGTGAACATCAGCAACATCGCCTGGTTCGGCGATTCGCATGCGCTCGGCCAGCACCTGAACATCTCCCGGCTGCGCGCGATCGAACTCGGCCGGCCGATGCTGCGCGCCACCAACACCGGCATGACCGCCGCGATCGACGCCTCGGGCCGGGTGCTCGCCGCGCTCGAGCCGGTCAGCCGCGGGGCACTCGACGTCGAGGTGCGCGGAACCACCGGAATGACGCCCTATGTGCGCTTCGGCCACTGGCCGGTGATGAGCGTCGCTCTCGTCTTCCTGCTGGCGCTTGCGCTGCGACGCCGGCATGAAGCCCGAAGAAGCTAGAATCGCAGTTTGCGATCCACGGGGCCACTCCACCCCAGCCCGCCATGCTCTCCTTCCAGAAGATCATCCTGCGACTCCAGGAATACTGGGACCGTCAGGGTTGCGCGCTGCTGCAGCCCTACGACATGGAGGTCGGCGCCGGCACCTTCCATACCGCGACCTTCCTGCGTGCGATCGGGCCGGAGCCCTGGCGCGCCGCCTATGTCCAGCCTTCGCGCCGCCCCAAGGACGGCCGCTACGGCGAGAATCCCAACCGCCTGCAGCACTACTACCAGTACCAGGTGGTGCTCAAGCCGTCGCCTCCCGACATCATCGACCTTTACCTCGGTTCGCTCGAGGCGCTGGGCATCGATCCGAAGTCGAACGACATCCGCTTCGTCGAGGACGACTGGGAATCGCCGACCCTGGGCGCCTGGGGGCTCGGCTGGGAAGTCTGGCTCAACGGCATGGAGGTGACGCAGTTCACCTATTTCCAGGAAGTCGGCTCGCTCAAATGTGTGCCCGCCACCGGCGAGATCACCTACGGCATCGAACGACTCGCGATGTACCTGCAGAAGGTCGAGAGCATCTTCGACCTGCAGTGGACCGATTCGATCAGCTACCGCGACGTCTTCCACCAGAACGAGGTCGAGCAGTCGAAGTACAACTTCGAGATCGCCGACATCCCGATGCTGTTCCGCCACTTCGACGAATACGAGGCGCAGGCGCGCATCCTCATCGAGGAGGCGCTTGCGCTGCCCGCGTACGAGATGGTCATGAAGTGCTCGCATGTCTTCAACCTGCTCGATGCGCGCGGGGCGATCTCGGTGACCGAGCGTGCCGCCTACATCGGACGCGTCCGCGCGCTGGCGCGGGCGGTCGCGCAGGCCTACCACGACTCCCGTGAACGCCTCGGCTTCCCCATGCTCGCACCCGATGCCCGGGTCGAGCGCGCTTCCTGAATCCCATCACCGCCCGCCCATGACCTCCGCGCCACTGCTCGTCGAACTGCACACCGAGGAACTGCCGCCCAAGGCCCTGCGCCGCCTGGGCGATGCGTTCGCCGACGGCATCGCCGCTGGACTGCGCTCGCGCCGGCTCGCCGCGGCATCGAGCCACCAGGCCTTCGCGACGCCGCGCCGACTCGCGGTACGGGTCGACGATGTGCTGGCGCGCGCACCCGATCGCGATGTCGAGCTCAAGGGTCCGTCGGTCAAGGTGGGTCTGGAGGCCGACGGCTCGCCCAGCCAGGCCCTGCGCAAATGGGCCGAACGCCAGAACGTGGCGATCGACTCGCTCGAGCGGCGCGGCGAAGGCAAGCAGGAAGCCTTCTTCGCGCGTACCCGGATCGTCGGCGAGCGGCTCGCCGACGCCCTCCAGGAAATCCTCGAGGAGACGATCGCCCGCCTGCCGATCCCGAAGCTGATGCAATACCAGCTCGCCGACGGCCACACCAGCGTGTCCTTCGTGCGCCCGGCGCACCGGCTCGTCGTCCTGCACGGCCAGGATGTGGTGCCCGCCACGCTGCTCGGCATGGCCAGCGGCCGCGAAACCTTCGGCCATCGCTTCATGTCGGACGGACCGCTCGTGATCGCGAGCGCGGACGGCTACGAATCCCGGCTCGAATCCGCCCATGTCATCGCGAGCTTCGACGCGCGCCGCCAGCGCATCGACCAGGCGCTGCGCGCGCAGGCGGCGCAGGCCGGCGCCTCGCTGGGCGACGAGGCCGACATCGACCCCCTGCTCGACGAAGTCACGGCGCTGGTCGAATGGCCGCAGGTCTACATGGGCGAATTCGAGGCCGAGTTCCTCGCGGTTCCCCAGGAGTGCCTGATCCTGACGATGCGCACCAACCAGAAGTACTTCCCGCTGTTCGGTGCCGACGGCAAGCTGGAGAACCGCTTCCTGATCGTCTCGAACATGGTGGTCGCCGATCCGACGCAGATCATCGAGGGCAACCAGCGGGTCGTGCGCCCCCGACTGGCCGATGCGCGCTTCTTCTACGAGCAGGACCGCAAGCTCAGCCTCGCCGAGCGGGTGCCGCAGCTCGAATCGGTGGTCTATCACGCCAGGCTCGGCACCATGGCCGAGCGGGCCAACCGCATCCGGTCGATCGCCCGCGACATCGCCACGCGCATCGGCGCCGATGCGAAGCTGGCCGAACGTGCCGCGACGCTGGCCAAGTGCGACCTGCTCACCGGCATGGTCGGCGAGTTCCCCGAGCTCCAGGGCGTGATGGGGCGCTACTACGCCTGGCACGATGGCGAGCCCGACGGCGTCGTCGACGCGATGGCCGAGCAGTACCGGCCACGCTTCGCCGGCGATGACCTGCCCGCCTCCGAAACCGGCACCGTGCTCGCCCTGGCCGACAAGCTCGAGACCCTGGCGGGGCTGTTCTCGATCGGCCAGTCGCCCTCGGGAGACAAGGATCCCTTCGCCCTGCGCCGCCATGCGCTCGGCGTGATCCGCATCCTCATTGAACGCCACCTCGACCTGCCCCTGCCCGAGCTCATCGGCTTCGCGTTCAAGGCCTTCGACAAGGCCGACCCCGATGCCCGTGGCGAGCTCGAGACCTTCTTCCACGACCGGCTCCTCGGTTACCTGCGCGACCAGGGTTTCGACAGCGCCCAGATCACCGCGGTGGTGGCGCTGCGCCCGGCCCAGCTCGCGGCGGTGCCGGCGCGGCTGGCGGCGGTGCGCGCGTTCGCCGGACTGCCCGAAGCCCAGGCGCTGGCCGCCGCCAACAAGCGTATCGGCAATATCCTGCGCAAGGCGGGCGGCGCCATCGGGGCGATCATCGACCATTCCCTGCTCAGCGAACCGGCCGAACGCGAGCTCGCCGATTCGGTCGAATCCCTCGGCCCGCAGATCGAAGCGGCGATGTCGCGCCAGGACTTCACCCGGGCGATGACCCTGATGGCCGGCACTCGTGCCACGGTCGACCGTTTCTTCGACGACGTGATGGTCATGGCCGACGATGAACGGGTGCGCAACAACCGGCTCGCGCTGCTCGCGCACCTGCATCGGCTCATGAACCGGGTCGCCGACATCTCCAGGCTGGCTGCCACGTGAAGCTGCTGATCCTCGATCGCGACGGCGTCATCAACGAGGACAGCGACGCCTTCATCAAGAGTCCGGACGAATGGCGCCCGCTGCCGGGCGCGGCGACCGCGATCGCGCGGCTGAACAAGGCCGGCTACCGGATAGCGATCGCAACCAACCAGTCGGGGATCGCCCGCGGCCTGTTCGATCTGGACACGCTGGCGGCGATCCACGCCAAGCTGCACCAGACGGTCAACGAAGCGGGCGGACGCATCGAGGCGATCTTCTTCTGTCCGCATGCCGCCGATTCCAACTGCGAATGTCGCAAGCCGCGGCCGGGCATGATCTTCGACATCCTCAGGCGCTTCGGCGCCGAGCCCCAGGGGACCGTGGTGGTCGGCGATGCGCTGCGTGACCTGCAGGCCGCGCATGCGGCAGGCTGCCGCAGCATCCTGGTGCTCACCGGCAAGGGCACCCGCACACTGCAGGCGGGCAACCTGCCGCCGGGCACGACGATCCGCGTCGACCTCACCGCGATCGCCGCCGAACTCGCCGCCTGATGCTCGCGCTTCGCTCGGCCCTGCTGTTGCTGTTCCAGATCGTCACCGTGATCCCGATGGCGCTGCTGTGCCTGCTCGCCGCGCCGCTGCCCCTGCACCTTCGCTACCGGATCGCTGTCTGCTGGCCGCGCATGGTCGTCTGGGGCGCCAGGACGATCTGCGGCATCCACTGGCGCATCGTCGGCGCCGAGAACCTGCCCGATGGCCCGGCGATCCTGTGGTCGAAGCACCAGTCGACCTGGGAAACGCTCTTCTATCCGACCTGGATGCCGCGCGAGCTCTGCTACGTGTTCAAGCGCGAGCTGCTGTACATTCCATTCTTCGGTTGGGGTATCGCGCTGCTCGACATGATTCACATCGATCGCCGCAAGGGAGCCAACGCCTTCGAGCAGGTCGTGCGACAAGGTACTCGCAAGCTCGCGGAAGGACGCTGGATCATCATCTTCCCGGAAGGCACCCGCACCCGCGTCGGATCGCAAGGCCACTACAAGTCCGGCGGCGCGAGGCTCGCCGCGCGCACCGGCGCGCCACTGGTGCCCATCGCAGTCAACAGTGGCGAGGCCTGGCCACGCAAGGCCTTTCTCAAGCGTCCCGGCACGATCACCGTCTCGATCGGCCCACCGCTGCATCCCGACCAACTCCGCCCCGACGAACTCGGCAACCGCGCCGAGACCTGGATCGAATCCGAAATGCGACGCATCAGTCCCCACGCCTACGCCACGATGACACGCGAGGCAAGTCACGCATGAAAGGCCGGCGCAGCAAACCGCTATCGGGCGCCGGCGCCCTGCAGCTCTCGCTGCCCTTCGAAGCGATCGCCCCGGTACCGACGCTGCCGCCGGGCGCCGGCCAGCGCAGCGCGATCATCGAAGGCCAGCGCGTCGACTACCTGCTCAAGCGCAGCCGCCGACGCACGCTGGGCTTCCAGATCGACGAGCGCGGCCTCACGGTGTCGGCGCCCTCCTGGTTTCCCCTGCGCGAGCTCGACGGCGCCTTGCAGGAGAAATCCCGCTGGATCCTTGCCAAGCTCGTCGAATGGCGCGACTACCAGCAGCGCCGCGAGCGCCTCGCGATCCGCTGGGCCCATGGTGAATCCCTGCGCTATCTGGGACGTATCCTGCGCATGGAGATCTGCGCCCGCACCGATGGCGTCGTCCATGAGGGCGCCACGCTGCGCATCGGCCTGCCGCCGGGCGCCGGCAGCACCCAGATGCGCGACCGGGTCCAGGGCTGGCTGCAGGCCGAGGCGACGCGGATATTCGGCGAGCGGTTGCCGGTATTCTCTGAACGCCTGGGTCGCAAGCCCACGCGCTGGGGGCTGTCCTCGGCACGCACCCGCTGGGGCAGCTGCACCGCCGACGGCGTGATCCGGCTCAACTGGCGGCTGGTGCATTTCCCGCTCGAGCTGATCGACTACGTCATCGCCCACGAAGTCGCCCATCTCAAGGAACTCAACCACAGCGCGGATTTCTGGTCGACGGTCGGCGAACTGATGCCCGGCTATCGCGAAGCGCGCGAGCGGCTGCGGGCATTGCACGAGGAAGGCGCCGCGCTCTGATCCGCCTTCGCATACGATCGCAGACGCGGCCGCATGGAGACCGCACAAGGAGATCCTGACAATGAGAATCCTGCACACGATGCTGCGCGTCGGCAACATGGAACGTTCGCTCGACTTCTACACACGGGTACTGGGCATGGAGCTGCTGCGCAGTACGGAGCGCGCCGAACAGGGCTACTCGCTGGCGTTCGTCGGCTACGGCGATGAACGCGACACCGCGGTGCTCGAGCTCACCTACAACCATGGCGTCGACAGCTACGATCTCGGCACCGCCTACGGCCATGTCGCGATCGGCGTGTCCGACGTCGCCGCCACCTGCGAGCGCATCCGCGCGGCCGGCGGACGCATCACCCGCGAAGCCGGCCCGGTCAAGGGCGGCACCACGGTGATCGCCTTCGTCGAGGATCCCGACGGCTACAAGATCGAGCTGATCGAGACCGCCTGATCCGACTGCATCACGAACCCTGACGACATGGCAGGACAGGCGTTCCACCAGCGTCGCCGATCAGGCCGCGACAATGCGATCGCACCCGACACGGTGGGGCGACACGACCGGACGGGAATGACTTGATCGCGACAGGGCACGGGCGGGTGTTCTACGGCTGGTGGATGGTCGCGGCCTGCCTGCTGATCGCCACCCTGAGCTGGGCGCTCGGGGTATTTGGCGTCAGCGTCTACCTGTACGAGATCACCCGGATGCACGGCTGGTCGATCGGCGTGGTCTCGTCGGCGATCACCGTGTTCTATCTCACCGGCGCCTGCCTGTCGATGCCGGTCGGCAGCCTGATCGGGCGCAAGGGGCCGCGCGGGGTCATCACGGTCGGTGCGCTCGCCATGGGCACCAGCGTCGCCCTGCTTGGCCGGATCACGGAGCCCTGGCAGGTCTATGCGATCTTCATACTGGCGGGCGTCGGCTATGCCAGCCTCGGATCCACCGCGCTGACGACCACGCTGGCGCCCTGGTTCGAGCGCCACCAGGGGCGGGCGGTGACCATCGCGCTGCTCGGCGCGAGCTTCGGCGGCATGATCGGGCTGCCGCTGCTGGCGACGAGCATCCGGCTGCTCGGCTTCGCGCAGGCGACGATGCTGGCGGGAGCGGCCGTGATCGCCGTCGTGCTGCCGCTGGCATGGCGGGTGCTGCGCCACCGGCCACAGGACCTCGGGCTGCTGCCCGACGGAATGCGGCCCGATCCGCGGACCGTACCGGTCGAGCCGCATCGATGGAACCGCTCCGCCGCGCTCGCAACCCCGCAGTTCCGGACCTCGATCGCCGCCTTCGGGCTCGCGCTGATGGTGCAGCTCGGCTTCCTGACCCATCATGTCGCGCTCGCCGCGCCGACACTGGGCGCAGCGGGCGCTGCCGCGCTGGTGTCGGCCACCGCGATCGCGGCCTTCATCGGCCGCCTCCTGCTGGCGCGGTTCTCGGACGCCATCGATGTCCGTCTCGCGGCCGCCGCCATGTTCGGCCTCGGGACGATCTTCCTCACCCTGCTGGCCTTCGCCGCTTCGCCGACGGCGCTGGTGGTAGCGAGCCTCGGCTACGGCATCACCATCGGCAACGTGACGACCCTCTCGCCGATCATCGTGCGTCGCGAATTCGGCGCGGCTTCCTTCGGCTCGATCTACGGCGTGGGAGCGATGATCATCGGTCTGCTCTCCTGCCTCGGCCCGAGCGTGTTCGGCTGGCTCCATGACATCTCCGGCGGCTACCGGCTGCCCTTTCTCACGGCCGCGGCGCTGGACGCACTGGCGCTGGCCGTGATCCTGTACGGAAGACCACGCGATGAACTCCGACCGCGATCCTGAAACCCTGATGCGCAGCTATCTCGAGCAGGTGGTCGTCGAAGGGCGACTGGACCTGCTCGAGGCCATGACCCAGCCCGACATGGTCGACGAGGCGAACGCTGCCTTCGGTGGCCCGCCCGGCCGGGCCGGCCTGGTCGCCCACGCCCGGGGCTTCCGCCGCGATGTCACCGAGTTGCGGGTCGACGTGAAACGCATCGTGGCCGGCGACGACGAGGTCATGGCCTGGTGGTCGTTCACCGGACTGCACAGCGGCCCATGGCTCGGGCGACCACCCAGCGGCCAGCGGATCCACGGCTCGGTGTTCAGCTTCTTCGAGCTCGTCGACGGGCGCATCAGCCGATACCGGCTGTTCCTCGTCGCCGAGTTTCCCGAACTGGTGGTCTTCGATACCTCGCGCCCCGGCCTCGACGCGGCCGCCCGGGGGTAGAAGGAATCGCCGTTGCGCCCGCCGATGCGGGGGACAGGAAGCGGACTCAGTCCGGTCCCGGCTTCGTCTCCATCAACCGGTCGGCGATCCGGTACCAGGTCTCCTGGTCGATCTCCTCGGCGCGCCGGGTCGGCTCCAGCGCGGCATCCTCGATGCCGCGCTCACGCAGCCAGGGCAGGAGATGGCCCCGCAGCATCTTGCGACGCTGGCCGAAGCCGACCGCCAGCAGTTCGGACAGGGCGGCGAGGCTTCGCACCCGGCAGGCGCGCGGGGTCATGCGCAGCACCGCGGAGTCCACCCGCGGCGGCGGATCGAAGGAGCCGGGCGGCACATCGAACAGCCAGTCGCAGTCGTAGCGGGCCTGCAGGAGGATGCCCAGGCGCCCGTAGTCGCCGCCGCCCGGATCGGCGACGATGCGCGCAACGACCTCCTTCTGCAGCATGAAGTGCTGGTCGATGACGATGTCCGCCACCTCGGCCAGACCGAGCAGCAGGGGACTCGAGATGTTGTAGGGCAGGTTGCCCACGATCCGCAGGCGCCGGTCGCCGGCGAACCCGCGCCAGTCGAAGCCCAGCACATCGGCCTGGTGCAGGGACAGGCGCTCGGCGCCGTGGCGGGCCGCCAGCGCGGCGGCCAGGTCGCGATCGATCTCGATCGCATCGATGTGCCCGATGCGATCGAGCAGCGCGTCGGTCAGGGCCCCCGGCCCCGGACCGATCTCGACGATCGAGTCATCGGGGCGCGGCCCGATCGCCTCGACGATGGCATGGATCACGCCGGCATCGACCAGGAAATGCTGGCCGAAGCGGCGTCGCGCAAGGACGCCACTGCGCGTGCGCCGCGCCGGGGCCGGCCGCGTCATTCCTCGCGGATCACCACGTAGGCGCTGTCGCGCAGCTGCTCGACCCAGATCTCGTAGGCCTCCTCGGCGCGCTGCTCGCGCACCGCCTGGCGAGCCGCTTGGCGCAGGCGCTCGGGCGAAGCCTGGTCGCTGCGCCGGCCGAGGACCTGGACCAGGTGCAGGCCGAAGGGCGTGCGCACCACCTCGCTGATCTCGCCCGGTTCGAGCGCATTCATGGCGCGTTCGAACTCCGGCACGGTGTCGCCCGGGTAGACCCAGCCGAGATCGCCGCCGCGACCCGCGCTGCCGTCGCTGGAATACTGGCGGGCCATGTCCTCGAAGCTCGCGCTGCCGTTGAGCACCCGTTCACGGATATCGGCGAGCCGACGCAGCGCCTCGGCCTCGGGCAGGAGTTCGTCGGGCTGTACCAGGATATGGCGGACATGCGTCTGCACCACCGCGCTCGACTGGGCCGAGGCTGCGGCGGAAGCCGCATCGCGACGCCCGAGCAGCTGCAGGACATGGAAGCCGTTGGGGCTGCGCACCGGATCGGCGACTCCACCCGGCTCCAGCTCGCGGATCGCATCGACGAAGAGCTGCGGCAGGCGGCTCGCATCGCGCCAGCCGAGCGAAACCGATTGCCCGCCGTCCTGCGACCCGGCGACTTCGGCGGCGAGTTCCCCGATGTCCGCGCCGGCGCGCAGCCGCTCGACCAGCTCGCCGGCGATCTGGCGCTGGCGTTCGACCTCGGCCTCGGCGGCGTCCTCGGGAACCCGCAACAGGACCTGCCCGACCTCGTACTCGACCGGCACCTCGGCTCCCTGCGCACGCCCCTGCCCGGCAGCGAGCCGGGCATCGACATCGGCTTCGCTGACGTTCACCTTCGCATCGACCTCGCGCTCGCGCAGCCTGCTGCGCAGGTATTCGCCGCGCAGCTGCTCGCGAAAGGACTCGAAGCTCATGCCTTCGGCCGCTACCCGGGCGCGCAGCTGCTCGACATCGAGCCTGTTCTCCGCGGCGAAGCGCTCCACCAGGCGGTCGAGCTGGGCATCGGTGATCCGTATCCCGCGTTCCTCGGCCATCTGCAGCTGGATGCGTTCGATGACCAGGTGCTCGAGCACCTGCCGCTCGAGCACCCCCGGCGGTGGCATGGCGCCACCCTGGCGGCCGAGCTGGCCACGGACCTGGGCGAGGCGTCGCTCCAGTTCGACCTGGGTGATGACGTCATCGTTGACGATCGCGACCACGCGGTCGACCAGCGTGGGCCGCTGGGCGCTGGCCGCATGCGACGAGAGCAACGCGACGGCGATCGTCGCGATCGTCGCGATCGCGAGGATCAGCTTGGAGATGGCTGTCATTCGTATCCGAAGAATCGGCCTGGCTGGGCGGGACGGTCGGTGGGCGACTGGTAGCCCCGGATATTCCGCGTGAGTATATCGAAGGGGTCGGAGCCCAGATGGCCGACGCCGTGGAGTTCGAGCTGCAGGAAGAACGCGGTCGTCTTCTCGAAGGCGGCGGTGGTGAATCGCTGCACGACGAAGCGGGCGGTCCAGCAGTCGCGACGATACTCGAAGCCCAGCACGCTTTCGACGAAACCGGGCTCGGCCGGGATGATCGCCAGCGTCAGCGGATCCCGGGCGGTATCGGCCCAGGAGTAGTTGAGCCGCCCCATCGCGGCCCAGCGCCTCGATACCGGCCAGCGCCAGGATGTATCGAACTGGCCGATCTCGTCGCGCAGGTAGCGCAGGCCCACGTTGACCACCTTGCCAGGCTCGGGCAGGTAGCGCCAGGACAGTGAGAAGCGCGGCACCCGCGAGTCGCGCACGCTCCACTGCAGGCCGCCGTCGAGCGTCATGCCGTTGCCGAAGTCGCCCGAGGCGGCCAGCAGCACGTCGGAGCGCCGGTCGGTCGGCACGCTGGTGCCGCGCAGCGCCACCCGTTGCGGATTGAAGTAGAGTCGCTGGCCGAGCGCGATCCGGAACCGCTCGGCGCCGGTCGACGGTTCGATGAAGCGCGAGATCACCGCCGCCGTCAGGTGGTTGGCATCGGCGATGCGGTCGCTGCCCACGAAGGTATTGGTCGAGAAGAGCTGGGCGAAGTTGAAATCGGCAACCCCGGTGTCGAAGACCGGGAACTCCGACTGGTCGCGATACGGCGTGCGCACATAGAACAGCCGCGGCTCGAGCGTCTGCAGCATCGGATTGTCGAACACCCGGGTGTCGCGCTCGAAGACGAGGCCGGCATCGACCGAGAAGGTCGGCACGGCGCGGTCGAGCCGCTCGTCGCCGAGCGGGTTGTTGTCGAGATGGTAGCTCGACAGGTGCAGGCCGACCCGGGGCACGAGAAAACCGCCCGGCAGCATGATCGGATAGCTGAGCTCGTTGTCCGCGAAGACCCGCACGCCCTCGACCGCGTTGTCGAGCGGACGCGCGAAGCGGGTCGCATCGAGCGTCGTGGTGAAGTCGAAGCCGCCCCATTCGCGCTTCGCGTAGCGGGCCATGATCTGCGGTTCGCGCTCGTAGGGCGGCGCTAGCCGGGCTTCCAGGATGTTCTGCCACTTGCTGACCCGCCCGAGCACCGTCCAGTCGCCGAAGGCGCGAACGAGATAGGCATCGCGCGTCAGCGAACGCTCCGCACTGTCCATGATCGTGCGGGAATAATCGACGAAGTAGTTGTCGTCGGACACCCCGTTGAGATTGACCTGGCCGGCCCAGCCACCGAGGTTGGTGACCCGGGTGAGCCAGGACCACTGGTAGCGCTTGTCGCCCGTGACATTGTCCTTCGCGACGAACTCGCCATCGAAGGTGCCGTAGTAGTCGGGCGTGAGGTAGCGGTACTCGGCGCCGAGCATCAGGCCGCGCTTGGCCATGACGCGTGGGCGCAGCGTCAGGTCACGGTTGGGCGCCATGTTCCAGTAGTAGGGCACCATGAGCTCGGCGCCGGTCGTCGAGCTCATGGAAAAGCTCGGCGCGAGTATTCCCGAACGACGCTGGTCGCCCAGGGGAAAGCCGAAGTAGGGCACCCCGAGCAGCTGCACGTCCTTGAAATAGAGCCGCGCACCGCGGCCCCTGCCCTCGCCGCGCTCCTCGTCGATCGTCAGCTCGTCGGCGCGCAGGTACCAGTCGGGGTCTTCCGGTTCACAGGTCGTGTAGGTGGCGTTGACCATGCCGACCCGCCGCCCGCCGAGGAAATCCAGTCGATCGGCTTCGCCGCGCCCGTCGTAGAGCGGCAATTCGTAGGTGGGAGCGCGAAAGCTGCCGGTGTTGGAGTCCAGTCGCAGCTGCAGCCCCTCGCCCACGAACACGCTGCCCGCGCGAACCACCCTGACGTTGCCCACCGCGACGAGTTCCTCGTCGTCCTCGTACCAGGTGATGCGGTTGCCGCGCACCACGGTACCCGCATGGCGGATCTCGGCATCGCCCTCCAGCGTGAGATCCCGATCGGGGCGACCGATGGCCCGCTCCCCCCGCGCGAAGATCGGCCGACCCGATTCGGTCGGCGCGGGGTCGCTCGCGCCCAGCGCGGGCTCGATGCGCAGGCGCAGCGGGGCGGGATCGACCCCGTAGTGGGCCTGCGCGACGGCGGCGCCGGGCGCGCCGACGAGCCCGAGCAGGGCGAACACCGCGACTCGGCCGACGGGCGCAAGAGATGCGGGAAGGACTTGCCGGCGCAGCGACCGTCGCAGGCGCAGCGGCAGGTCGAAGCGACGACGCGTAGGCAGGCTGGTCACGCGGTTCGGGGGCTCGCCGGTGGCTGTGATGCGGCAACGATCGATTATTATACGGAGCGCCGGCAGGGCTGCCCGACGGGTACGCGCATGCCGGCTCCGGCGAATCCGAATTCCGATGCGATGAGTCCCGACGCCCGCCTCGACGAACTTTGCGCCTGGCTGGCCAGGCTCGGCAACGACCAGCGCCTGCGAATCGACACGATCCGGCCGGCATCGAATGACGCGAGCTTTCGTCGCTATTTCCGCATCGACCGGCAACGCGAGGGCAGCGTCGTCGCGATGGACGCGCCGCCGCCGGCCGAGGACTGCCGCCCCTTCATGCGCGCCGCGGAGATCCTCGCGGGCGCCGGCGTGCGGGTGCCGCGGATCTTCGCCGCCGACCCCGATCGCGGCTTCCTGCTGCTGGAGGACTTCGGCACCACCACCTATCTCGAACGCCTGGTCGCCGATGGCGGACGCCATGCCGACCGGCTCTATCGCGAGGCGAGCGCGGCCCTGGTGCGAATCCAGGCGACGGGCCGGCCCGGCACCTTCCCGCGCTACGACCGGGCACTGCTCGAGCGCGAGCTCGCGCTGTACCCGCAATGGTATGTCGCGCGGCATCGCGGCATCGTCCTGGACGACGAGGA
Organism: Burkholderiaceae bacterium; assembly: GCA_041676645.1. Classification (GTDB taxonomy): domain Bacteria; phylum Pseudomonadota; class Gammaproteobacteria; order Burkholderiales; family Burkholderiaceae_E; genus JAMLIN01. Next base: position 42,598 of record JBAYRO010000001.1, read on the forward strand.
CCAGCGCCACCTGCGCGAAGGCTTCGACCGCCTGCTCGACGCGATCCTCGCCCAGCCGGTAGTCCATGTCCATCGCGACTATCACAGCCGCAACCTGATGGTCCTCGGGCGCGACGGGCCGGGCATCATCGATTTCCAGGACGCGGTCGAGGGCCCCATCGCCTACGACGTCGTCTCGCTGTTTCGCGATGCCTACATCGACTGGCCGGAAGACCGCGAGATCGACTGGGTGGTGCGCTACTGGGAAGCGGCGCGCGCGGCCGGTCTCGAGGTTGCGCCGGACTTCGGCGACTTCTATCGCGACTACGAGTGGACGGGTGTGCAGCGCCAGCTGAAGGTGCTCGGCATCTTCGCGCGGCTGTCGCATCGCGACGGCAAGCACGGCTATCTCGACGACATGCCGCGGGTGCTGGGCTACCTGCGCCGTACCGTGGGCCGCTACGGCGCGCTTTCCGGCCTGGCCCGGGTCATCGACCGGATCGAGGCGGACCAGCCGCGTGTCGGCTACACCTTCTGAGGCGCCCCCGCGCGCGATGATCCTCGCCGCCGGGCGCGGCGAGCGCATGCGCCCGCTCACCGACACCGTTCCCAAGCCCTTGCTCGAGGCGGGCGGTCGTTCGCTGATCGCCCGCCATGTCGATGCCCTGGTCGGCGCCGGCATCCGCGACATCGTAATCAACCATGCCTGGCTCGGCGCGCGCATCGAGGCGGCGCTCGGCGACGGCGCCGACTTCGGCGCGCGGATCCGCTATTCGCCCGAGGCGAGCGCGCTCGAGACCGCCGGCGGAATCGCGACCGCCCTGCCGCTGCTGGGCGACGATCCCTTCGTCGTCGTCAATGGCGACATCTTCTGCGACTTCGACTTCCGGCGCATGGCGCGCATCATCGCCCGGATGCGGGCGGCCGACCTGCTCGCCTGGTGCGTGCTGGTGCCCAATCCCGCCCACAACCGGGCGGGCGACTTCGGGATCGACGGTGATCGCCTGCTCGCGCAGGCGCCGGAGCAGCTCACCTTCGCCGGCATCGGTGCATACTCGCCGGCGCTCTTCGCCGGCATCGCGCCGGGCACGCGGGCGCGGCTCGCGCCCCTGCTGCGCGAGGCCGCCGACCGGGGTCGCGCCGGCGCCGAAATCCATGCCGGGCGCTGGACCGATGTCGGCACGCCGCAGCGGCTTGCCGAACTCGACCTCGAACTCAGGGCACAATGACCGACGCCATGACCAATCCAGCTACAGCACCGGCGCTCGCAGCGGGCAGCGCCACCCGGGCGGCGCGCCGCGAGGCCGTGATCGAAGCGATGCGCGCGGCCGGCGGCGGCGTCGCGATCCTGCCGACGGCGCCCGAGCGGATGCGCAATCGCGACAGCGACTATCCCTACCGCTGGGACAGTTACTTCCACTATCTCGCGGGTTTCCCCGAACCCGAGGCGGTGCTCGTGATCGTCGCCGACGATGCACACGCCGAATCGGTCCTCTTCTGTCGCGAGAAGAACGAGGAACGCGAGATCTGGGACGGATTTCGCTACGGACCCGACGCCGCGGCGGCGCATTTCGGCTTCGATCGCGCCCTGCCGATCGGCAGCCTCGACGAGGAAGTCCCCAGGCTGCTCGCCAATCGCACGGCGCTGTTCCATGCGCTCGGCGCCGACGAGACGCTCGATACGCGGGTCCGGCTCTGGCTCGGCGAGGTCCGGGCCCAGGCGCGCGCCGGCATCGGCGCGCCCACCCGGGCGATCGACCTGCTCGCCATCCTGGATGAAATGCGCCTGCGCAAGGACGACCTGGAACTCGACACCATGCGGCGCGCCGCCCGCATCTCGGCGGCGGCCCACCGCCGCGCGATGCGCGCCAGCGCGCCGGACCGCTTCGAGTACGAGATCGAGGCCGAACTGCTCTACGAATTCCGGCGCCAGGGCGCGCAGGCGCCGGCCTATGGATCCATCGTCGCGGCCGGGGCCAATGCCTGCGTGCTGCACTATCGCGCCAATGATGCCCGCATGCGCGAGGGCGACCTGCTGCTGATCGACGCCGGTTGCGAGTTCGACGGCTACGCATCGGACATCACCCGCAGCTTCCCGGTCGGCGGGCGCTTCAGCGGCGCCCAGCGCGCGCTCTACGACATCGTGCTTGCGGCCCAGCACGCCGCGATCGCCGCCACGCGTCCGGGGGCGCGCTTCGACGACCCGCACAACGCGGCGGTGGCGGTGCTCGCCCAGGGGATGATCGATACCGGCCTGCTCACCGGCAGCCGCGACGGCGTGATCGAATCCGGCGCGTTCCGGCGCTTCTACATGCATCGCACGAGCCACTGGCTCGGCATGGATGTGCACGACTGCGGCGAATACCAGGAGCCGGGCGAACGCGACGCCGACGGCAACCGGCCCTGGCGGATCCTGCATCCCGGCATGGTCCTCACCATCGAGCCGGGCATCTACGTCCGGGCCGCGGACGACGTGCCGACGGCAATGCACGACATCGGCATCCGCATCGAGGACGACGTCGTCGTCGATGCCGGGGGCTGCGAGGTCATCACCGCGGACGTGCCCACCGATCCCGACGAGATCGAAGCACTGATGCGCGGCTAGGACGGACGGAACCCGTGAACCAGCCCAGGCCACGCATCCGCATCACCGGCAGCGGCCCGGTCGCGATGGCGCTGGCCCTCTGGCTGCGCCGCCAGGGGATCGGGCCCGGCCGGATCGACTGGCCACGCCGGCAGCGCCCCCTGCCCGAGGCGATGGCGGCCCGCGCGATCGCCCTGTCGGCCGGTTCGGTGCAACTGCTCGAGCGGGTGATGCCGATGCCACGGGCCGCCGCGATCCACGACGTCGACGTGCGCATCGAGCATCATCCGGGCAGCCTGCGCATGACGCACGACGAGCATGGCCTGCCGGCACTGGGCCAGGTGGTCCGCTACGGCGAGCTCGTCGCCGCACTGGATTCGGCATGCCGCGTGGCCGGCTTCGGCGCGGAAGATGCCCAACCGCAGGCGAGCCCCGCGGACGAGACCGCGGCGATCGAGATCTGCGCCGACGGCGACACCGGCGCCGATGCCGAAAGACGCGAGTTCGGGCAATGCGCCCTGCTCGCCGAGCTGGAGGCCGGGCGCGAACGCCACGGCGTCGCCTTCGAATGTTTCACGGCCAATGGTCCGCTGGCCCTGCTGCCGCTGCCCGAATCGCATCGCCATTCCCTCGTCTGGTGCGACCGGCCCGAGGCCTGCCATGAACGTGCCGTCATGCCCGCGGCCGATTTCGAAGCCGCCCTGGCCGATGCCTTCGGCGACAGCCTGGGCAGGCTGCGCCTGGTTTCGCCGCGCCATGTCGCGCCGCTCGCGCGCAGCCGGCGCCGGGACACCTTCGATGGCCGGCGCATCATGATCGGCAATGCGGCGCAGGCGCTGCATCCGGTCGCCGGCCAGGGACTCAACCTCGGCTTGCGCGATGCCTTCGAGCTCGCCCAGGCGCTCGGCGACGCCGACGACAGCGCCGCGGCGCTGCGCGCCGCCTGTGCGAGCCATGCCCGCTCGCGCCGACGCGACCGGCTCATCACCATCGGCGCCACCGACCGGCTCGCGGAGATGTTCGCCACGCCGATGGTGCGCGGCGTCGCGTCCATGCTGCTGTCCACCCTCGACCTGGTGCCGCCGGTCCGACGCGGTATCGCCAAGGGCTTCATGTTCGGCTGGCGCAGCTAATCCGGGTTCGGATTCGGGCGCATGACCGCGTTGGGGCGCCTTGCCGTACAAGCGTACTGTCTTCGGCGCCCCGCCTTGTCCTGCGCCCGAATCCGAACCCGGCCGAACGGGCTGCCCGTTTGACGCGCTGCCCATTTCTTGGGCAGCCGGTTTCCGATAGAATGTCCGCGGGCGACAGTGCGCGAAGCTTGCCACGACGCGCCGGCCCGCCGACGAACGCGAACCACCCGGACCCGCCCGAAACACGATGCAGCTCGGCCCGTTCACGCTGCCGAACCCGGTATTCGTCGCGCCGATGGCCGGCGTGACCGACCGGCCGTTCCGGCAGCTCTGCCGGCGGCTCGGCGCCGGCTACGCGGTCTCCGAGATGGCCGCCTCCAATCCTCGCCTCTGGCACAGCGTCAAGACCTCGCGGCGCATCGACCACGCCGGCGAGACCGAGCCGCGCGCCGTACAGATCGCCGGCGGCGATCCCGCCATGATGGCCGATGCGGCGCGCTTCAATGTCGATCGCGGCGCGCAGGTGATCGACATCAACATGGGCTGCCCCGCCAAGAAGGTCTGCAATCTCGCGGCCGGCTCGGCGCTCATGGGCGACACCGGCCTGGCCCTGCGCATCATCGAAGCGGTGGTCGCCGCCGTCGACGTTCCGGTCACCGTCAAGATGCGCACCGGCCCGACGCCGGAATCACGCAATGCCCCGATGCTCGCGCGCGCCGCCGAATCGGCCGGCGTCGCCATGATCGCGGTGCACGGGCGCACCCGCGCCTGCGGCTATCGGGGCCACGCCGAATACGACACCATCGCCGAGATCAAGTCGCGCCTGCGCATACCGGTGGTCGCCAACGGCGACATCGACAGTCCGCGCAAGGCCGCCGAGGTGCTCGCGGCCACTGGCGCCGATGCGGTCATGGTCGGCCGCGCCGCCCAGGGCAATCCCTGGATCTTCGCCGACATCGCCGCATGGCTTGCCGAGGGCACGCGGCGCCCGCCCCCCGGACCGGCCGACTTCGTGCGGGTGCTCCATGAGCACCTGCTGGACCACTACGCCTTCCATGGTGAATTCACCGGGGTGCGCACCGCCAGGAAGCATGTCGGCTGGTATCTTGCGGGCCGGCCTGGCGCGGGCGAGTTCCTTGCCCGCTTCTTCCGGATCGAATCGCCCGAGGAACAGGTCGCCGCTATCCTCGAGCTGGCCGATGCGCCTGCCCCCACCGGCCAGGCGCCGGAGTGCGACCGGAGACTCGCGGCATGAGCAGGAGCAACAGCATCGACGAGGCCGTCACCCGCAACCTGGAGCGCTATTTCCGCGACCTCGAAGGCGCGCGGCCACAGGCCGTCTACGACATGGTCATCCAGGCGGTCGAACGCCCGATGCTCGAAGTCGTCATGCGCCATGCGCAGGGCAACCAGCTGCGGGCCAGCGCCATGCTCGGCATCAACCGCAACACGCTTCGCAAGAAACTGATCAACCACGGGATGCTCGGGCAATAGCCCGCCGCAAACCTCCTACGGGCAGACCATGCAGAAAATCGAACGGGCACTGATCAGCGTTTCGGACAAGACCGGGGTCGTCGACCTGGCGCGCGCGCTGGCCGATGCCGGAGTCGCGATCCTCTCGACCGGAGGCACCGCGAAGCTGCTCGCCGACGAGGGCATCGCGGTAACCGAAGTGTCCGAGCACACCGGTTTTCCCGAAATGCTCGACGGCCGGGTCAAGACCCTGCACCCGAAGATCCACGGCGGCCTGCTCGCCCGTCGCGACCTGCCGGCTCACATGGCGGCCCTTGCCGAGCACGGCATCGAGCGCATCGACCTGCTGGTGGTCAATCTCTACCCGTTCGCCGCCACGGTCGCCCGGCCCGACTGCAGCTTCGAGGATGCGATCGAGAACATCGACATCGGCGGGCCGACCATGCTGCGCGCCGCCGCCAAGAACTTCGGCGGCGTCACCACCGTGGTCGACCCGGCCGACTACCAGGCGATCATCGCGGCGGTGCGCGGCGCGGGCGGCATCGATCGCGGGAACCGGCTGGCGCTGGCCCGGAAGGTCTTCGCGCACACCGCCGCCTACGATGCCGCGATCAGCAACTACCTGGGCACGCGCGACGACGAGACCGGCGACGACGCGCGCATCCTGCCCGAGGTCTTCACCCAGCAATGGCACAAGGCGCAGGACATGCGCTATGGCGAGAACCCCCACCAGTCCGCCGCCTTCTACCGCGACGCCGATCCCGCGGCGGGTACGCTCGCCCACTATCGCCAGCTGCAGGGCAAGGAGCTCTCGTACAACAACATCGCCGACGCCGATGCGGCCTGGGAATGCGTCAAGAGCTTCGATGCGCCGGCCTGCGTGATCGTCAAGCACGCGAATCCCTGTGGTGTCGCGATCGCCTCGGACTGCGGCGAGGCCTATGCCAAGGCGTTCTCGACCGACCCGACCTCCGCCTTCGGCGGCATCATCGCGTTCAACCGTCCGCTCGATGCCGAGACCGCGGCGGAAGTCGCCCGCCAGTTCGTCGAGGTGCTGATCGCGCCGGGATTCGCCGACGGAGCGCGCGCCGTCTTCGCCGGCAAGCAGAACGTCCGCCTGCTCGAGATCCCGCTCGCCTCGCAGGGCAATGCCTTCGATTTCAAGCGGGTCGGCGGTGGCCTGCTCGTGCAGACGCTCGATTCGCGCAACCTGGCTGCCGACGAGCTGCGGGTGGTGACCGAGATCGCGCCCACCGAAACGCAGCTCGCCGACCTGCTGTTCGCCTGGAGGGTCGCCAAGTTCGTCAAGTCGAACGCGATCGTCTTCTGCGGCAACGGCCAGACGCTCGGGGTCGGCGCCGGCCAGATGAGCCGTATCGATTCGGCCCGGATCGCCTCGATCAAGGCCAGCAACGCGGCCCTGTCGCTGGCGGGATCGGCGGTTGCGTCGGATGCCTTCTTCCCGTTTCGCGACGGACTCGATGTCGTCGTCGACGCCGGCGCCGGCTGCGTGATCCAGCCCGGCGGCTCGGTGCGCGACGCCGAAGTCATCGCGGCGGCCAACGAACGTGGCGTCGCGATGGTCTTCACCGGCGTGCGGCACTTCCGGCATTGACCGACGACGCCTCCCGCCCGGCGCCCGCCATCGTCCTCGGTGTCGACCCGGGGTTGCGCCGCACCGGCTTCGGCCTCGTCCGCCGTCAGGCGGGACGCCTCACCTATATCGCGAGCGGCACGATCCGCACCCCGGATGCCGATCTCGCGACCCGGCTCGGTGTCATCCACGCCGGCCTGACCGAGATCATCGGCCAGTATCGGCCCGACGAAAGCGCGATCGAGAAGGTGTTCGTCAACATCAATCCCGCCTCGACCCTGCTGCTGGGCCAGGCGCGCGGCGCGGCGATCACGGCACTGGCGGGTGCCGGGCTGCCTGTGCACGAGTACACCGCCCTGCAGCTCAAGCAGTCCGTCGTCGGCCACGGCCATGCCGGCAAGGGCCAGATTGCCGCGATGGTGCAGCGCCTGCTGACGCTGCCCGGCCCGCCCGCGGCCGATGCGGCCGATGCGCTCGCATGCGCGATCTGCCATATCCATGCCGCCAGGTTCGCGCTCGGGGCGACTGCCGCGGCAGGCGCCACCGGCTTCGCGATCCGGCGACGCGGCGCAAGGATCCGCGGCGGCCGCGTGGTGTAAGCTCGCGGCCATGATCGGACGACTCTCAGGCAAGCTGCTCGCCAAACGGCCGCCGGACCTGCTGGTGGACGTCGGCGGCGTCGGCTACGAGGTGGAAGCGCCGATGAGCACCATCTTCGAGCTGCCGGCGATCGGGCAGCCGGTCACGCTGCTCACCCATCTCGTCGTACGCGACGACGCCCACCTGCTCTTCGGCTTCGGTACCGAAGCCGAGCGCGACGCCTTCCGCCAGCTGATTCGCATCTCCGGCGTCGGGGCGCGCATCGCCCTTTCGCTGCTCTCGGGCATGTCGGTCGACGAACTGCGGCGCGCGGTCGGCGCCCAGGATGCCGCCCGCCTGACGCGGGTCCCCGGCATCGGCAAGAAGACGGCCGAGCGCCTGCTGCTCGAGCTCAAGGGCCGGTTCGCCGCGTCGCCCGACGGCGCCGGCCCGGCCAGCCCCGATTCGACGCTCGCCGACGTGGTGCACGCGCTGGCCGCCCTCGGCTATTCCGAGCGCGAAGCCGAAGCGGCCAGCCGCAAGCTGCCGCCCGGCATCGACGTCTCCGACGGCATCCGCCAGGCGCTCAAGTCGCTGGTCAGGGCATGATCGAGCACGACCGCCTGATCACGCCGGCGCCGGGCGCGCCCAACGAGGAAGTCGTCGAACGGGCGCTGCGACCCAGGGCGCTGGCCGACTACATCGGCCAGCCCCGCATCCGCGAGCAGCTCGACATCTTCATGGCCGCCGCCCGCCATCGATCCGAGCCGCTCGACCACCTGCTGCTGTTCGGCCCGCCGGGCCTGGGCAAGACGACGCTGGCCCACATCGTCGCCGCCGAGATGGGGGTCAAGATGCACCAGACCTCCGGCCCGGTGCTCGAGAAACCCGGCGACCTCGCGGCACTGCTGACCAACCTCGAGCGCAACGACGTGCTGTTCATCGACGAGATCCATCGTCTCTCGCCGATCGTCGAGGAGATCCTCTATCCGGCGCTCGAGGACTACCAGATCGACATCATGATCGGCGAGGGGCCGGCGGCCCGCTCGATCAAGCTCGATGTCGCGCCGTTCACGCTGGTCGGGGCGACGACCCGGGCCGGCATGCTGACGAATCCGCTGCGCGACCGCTTCGGCATCGTCGCCCGGCTCGAGTTCTACGGCGAAGAGGATCTCGCCCGGATCGTGACCCGCTCGGCGGGCCTGCTCGAAGCGGAGATCTCGCCGGCCGGCGCCCGCGAGATCGCACGCCGGTCGCGCGGCACCCCGCGGATCGCCAACCGCCTGCTGCGCCGGGTGCGCGACTACGCCCAGGTGCGCACCGGCGGCATCATCGACGACACCGTCGCCGATGCCGCCCTGCGGATGCTCGACGTCGATTCCGCCGGCCTCGATCTCATGGACCGGGCGCTGCTCTCGGCGATCCTGGAGAAGTTCGGCGGCGGCCCGGTCGGGCTCGACAACCTCGCCGCCGCGATCAGCGAGGAGCGCGAAACCATCGAGGACGTGATCGAGCCCTACCTGATCCAGCAGGGCTTCCTGCAGCGCACCCCACGCGGACGGGTGGCCCTGCCCACCGCCTGGCGCCATTTCGGCCTGGCCGTGCCGGGCGAGCCGCCGACCGGTGATCTCTGGGACGACGGCAACGCCGGCACGCCCGCCTGATGCCGGATTTCATCCAGCGCCTGTTCGAGGCGACCCCCAGGACGTTCGTGACCACCACCGTGGTGACGGTCAACGTCGCGGTCTGGATGGTGACGGTGCTGCTGGGCGCGGACTGGATGTCGCCCAGCCCCCAGGCGCTGCTGCTGCTGGGCGGCAATTTCCTGCCCATCACCCTCGAGCAGCCCTGGCGGCTGATGAGCGCGACGGTACTGCACGCCGGCATCATCCACCTCGCCTTCAACATGTGGGCGATGCTCAACATGGGCCGGATCGCCGAGCGTTTCTACGGCAATGCCCAGTTCGCGACGATCTACCTGTTCGCGGGCCTGTTCGGCTCGCTGGCGAGCCTGTTCTCGTCGGCGCGGGTCGCCGTCTCGGTGGGCGCGTCCGGCGCGATCTTCGGTGTCGCCGGCGCACTGCTTGCGGCCCTTTTCACCAAGCCGCACAAGCTGCCCAGGGGGCTGGTCGCGTCGATGCGCCCCTCGCTGGTGATCTTCGTCGGCTACTCGCTCTTCATGGGCTTTACCGCCACGATGATCGACAATGCGGCGCACATCGGCGGACTGGTCGCCGGCTTCGCGCTCGCCACCGTGATGGTCGAGCGCTTCGACTGGGAGGAATACCGGGCCCACGGCCCGCGCCGGGCGCTCTTCGCGGCGGCCGGCGCACTGCTGCTGGCCGGCCTGGCCTGGCAGCTGGTTCCACGACCGGCGATGCTGCACTGACATGAACGAGCCGGCGCCGCGGCCCGGTTCTTCCAGGAACCCCGCGATCGAGATTGATAGAATCACCGGTCGACGAATTCGTTCCTCCCACGGCGTGACATCCGAACCCGCGAACGCCGCCCCCCGATCGGTCTTCAGCTGGCCGGTGCGTGTCTACTATGAAGACACCGATGCGGGCGGCATCGTCTATTACGCGAATTACCTTCGCTTCTTCGAGCGTGCCCGCACCGAATGGCTGCGCTCGCTCGGCGGCCCATCGCATTTCGAGATGGCCCGGGTCCGCGACGAGGTCTTCGTGGTTCGGGGCATGCGCATCGAGTACCACCGGCCGGCCCGGCTCGACGACATGCTGGAGCTGGAACTGGCCGTCGTCGAAAGTCGCCGCGCCTCGATCGTCCTGCGCCAGTGGGCCCGCCGCCAGGGCGACGACGAGGTACTCGCCGATGCCGAGGTTCGCATCGCCATGATCCGCCGTAGTGACGGACGCCCGGTCGGCCTGCCCGACTGGCTCACCCAATCCATGCAACCGGGGACCGCCCGATGAACCAAGACCTGTCGATCATCTCGCTCGTGGTGGACGCAAGCCTGCTCGTGCAGGCCGTGATGCTGCTGCTGGTGCTGATCTCGATCGCCTCCTGGACCGTCATCTTCCGCAAGTTCTTCACCATCCAGGCCGCCAACCGCGCTGCCAACCGATTCGAGGACGAATTCTGGCGCGACCGCGAACTCGGCCAGCTCTACCAGCAGATCCGTGATTCGCGCAAGGACCCCGGCTCGATGGCGCGGATCTTCGACGCCGGCATGAGCGAGTTCCTGAAGGCGCGCCAGCAGACGCCGGGCGACCCGCAGGCCATCGTCGACGGCGCGCGCCGCGCCATGCGGGCGTCCTACCAGCGCGAGATGGACATGCTCGAATCCGGCCTCGCCCTGCTCGCCACCGCCGGCTCGGTGAGCCCGTACATCGGGCTGTTCGGGACGGTCTGGGGAATCATGAACGCCTTCCGGGGCCTGGCCAATGTCCACCAGGCGACCCTCGCGGCCGTTGCTCCCGGTATCGCCGAGGCCCTGGTCGCCACCGCGATCGGCCTGTTCGCCGCGATTCCCGCCGTCATCGCCTACAACCGCTATGCCCATGACATCGACCGCCTGTCGAGCCGCTTCGACAGCTTCATGGAAGAGTTCTCCAACATCCTGCAACGGCAGGCGCGCTAGCGCCCGGCCGACCCGGAGGTCACCGCGATGGCTGCGATCAGTTCACGCAACGGCAACCGGCGCCCGCGTCGGATGGTCAACGAAATCAACGTCGTGCCCTACATCGACGTCATGCTGGTGCTGCTCGTGATCTTCATGGTCACCGCACCGCTGCTGCCCCCCGGCCAGATCGAACTGCCCACGGTCGGCCAGTCGAACGTCCTCGCCGAGCCGTACATCGCGATCGAGATCGACGCCGACCAACAGATGTCGGTGAAGCTGCGCAATGCCGACGATCCCTACGAGGCCCAGGCCACCCGTGGCGACCTGTTCGGGATCATCTCCAATCTGCGCCTCGAGGCTCCGCTGCCGGTGGGCATCGCCGCCGACAAGGCGGTGCCCTACGAGGCGGTGATGTTCGTGCTCGACGGCCTCAAGCGCGCCAATGTCGAGCGGGTCGGTCTGCTCGGCGAGCCGGAGGGCCGGTGAGCAGGGAGCAGTCGGCCGCCGAGCGGTTCCCCAACCGGCCGCGGCCATCGCGTTCGGGCCGCCTCAAGGCACTCGGCCTGGCGCTGCTGATCCATCTCGGCCTGGTGGCGATGCTGTTCGTCGGCGTCTCCTGGCGATCGAGCGAACCGCCACCGGTCATCGCCGAGCTCTGGACCCCCGCGCCGGCCCTGGAGCCGGTCGAACCGACGCCGGAACCGACGCCGGAACCGGTGCCGCCGCCGGAGCCCCCACCCCCTCCGCCCCCGCCACAACCCGAGCCGCCGCCCCCGGAGCCCGCGCCGGATCCGCAGATCGCGATCGAGAAGGCCAAGCGCGAGGAGGAAGAGCGGCGCAAGGCCGAGGCGGAACGCCAGCGACAGCTCGCCGAGGAGAAGCGCAAGGCCGAGGAAGAACGCCAGCAGCAGCTCGCCGAGGAGAAGAAGCGCCAGGCCGAGGAAGAGCGACAGCGCAGGCTGGCCGAGGAAAAGCGCAAGGCGGAGGAAGAACGCCAGCGCAAGCTGGCCGAGGAGAAGAAGCGCAAGGCCGAGGAAGAGCGCCAGCGCAAGCTGGCCGAGGAGAAGAAGCGCCAGGCCGCCGAACGGGCGCGCCGCGAACGTGCCGAGGCCGATCGCCAGCGCGCCGAGTACCTTGAGCGCCTCCAGCAGGCGGCCGCCGGCAGCGAGACGGGCGCCAGCCAGGGCGCGGCCAGCGGCGGCGCCAGCGGCGCGCGCGCCAGCAGCGGCGGAACCGGGATGGATGCCGGCTACCGGGCGAAGCTCAGTTCCGCCATCCGCACGAACACCAGCTTCCTCGTGCCGTCCGACTTGCGTGGCAACCCGAAGGCCGAGTTCGCGGTCCGCCTGCGCGAGGACTGCAGCATTGCGTCGATCACACTACGCAAGTCGAGCGGCCATCCCGGCTGGGATGCCGCCGCCGAGCGCGGCATCCAGCGCACCGACCCTTTCCCGCGCACGGCCGACGGCACCTGCCCGACCAGCTTCGTGATCGAGCGCGGCCCGCGCGACGACTGATGCGCCGCGACGTCGCTTTGCAGCACCCCACCCGCTCGGCCCGCGAGGCGTCCGCTATAATCCGGGCAACTCTCTCCCCCGTTCGCCGCCCGACGCGGCGAACGCGTCGCTTCCGACGACCCGAGCAATGACCGATCGCCGAATCATGAACCGCACCCGTGTTCTATTCCGATGCGCCACGGCACTCGTCCTCGCCGGTGCTGTCGCCATCTCCCATGCGCAGGACATGCGGCTCGACGTCTCCGGCGTCGGCGCCACGCAATACCCGATCGCGATCGGGACCTTCGCGGGCGAAGGCCAGCTGCCCGAGGACATCGCTGCGGTGATCCGCAACGACCTCGCCGCCAGCGGCATGTTCCGCATCATCGATACCAACGCCGTCATCTCCGACAGCGCGACCCCGGATTTCGCGGCACTGCGCTCGCAGGGGGCCGACTCGGTCGTCGGTGGCTCCTGGTCACGGCTTGCCGACGGCCGCTACGACATCCGCTACCGCCTTTCGGACACGGTGCGCCAGCGCGGCCTCGGTGGCGAGTCGATCGTCGCCGGCGCCGGCGACCTGCGCTATGCGGGACACCGGGCCGCCGACTTCGTCTTCGAGAAGATCACCGGCCAGAAGGGCATCTTCTCGACCCGGATCGCCTTCATCACCAAGCAGGGCGGACGCTACCGGCTCAAGATCGCCGACTGGGACGGCCGCAACGAACAGACTTCGCTCACTTCGCCCGAGCCGATCATCTCGCCGTCCTGGGCGCCCGATGGCAATCGCCTCGCCTATGTCTCCTTCGAGTCGAAGAAGCCGGTCGTCTATGTGCACACCCTCAATACGGGGCAGCGCAAGGCGGTCGCCAACTTCAAGGGCAGCAACAGCGCACCGGCCTGGTCGCCCGACGGCAAGACGCTGGCGGTCGCCCTGACCCGCGACGGCCTGTCGCAGATCTACCTGATCGCCTCGGACGGCAGCGGCGAGCCCACCCGGCTGGTGTCCTCGAGCGGCATCGATACCGAGCCGTACTTCTCGGGCGACGGCAAGTCGATCTACTTCACCTCCGACCGTGGCGGTTCGCCCCAGATCTACCGGGTCGCCACCGACGGCGGCGCGGTCAGCCGGGTCACCTTCGACGGCACCTACAACGTCAGCCCCCGCGTTTCGCCCGACGGCCGCAAGCTCGCTTTCGTGACACGTCGCGACGGCGGCTTCTACATCATGATCAAGGATCTCGCCAGCGGCGCCGAAACCCGCCTGTCCGACAGCGGCCAGGAGGAGTCCCCGAGTTTCGCCCCCAACGGCCTGTGGGTCATGTACGCTACGCGCGCGGGTGGGCGCGACATGCTGATGGCCGCGTCCGTGGACGGCCGCGTCAAGCAGCGGATGAGTTCCGATACCGGCGATATCCGCGAGCCCACCTGGGGCCCATTCGGCCCCTGAGGCCACCCTTCCCGTCCAGCTTCCTTCGGCCGAGCAATCGCAACCTGGATCCCAATTGGAGAATCCCTCAATGAACCGTACCCGGACCCTTTGGACTCTTCTCGTCTGCGCCGCCCTGGCGGGCTGCGGCTCGAGCGTTGAACTCGACGAGAGCCAGGAAGCCATCGTCGAGTCGCGAGACACGGGCGCCGCTGGCGCCGGCGCCGACGGCCTCGGTGATTCCAGCCGCAGCGTCCAGCAGATCGATGCGGGCCAGCAGCAGCAGGATCCGCTCGACGATCCGGCGGGCATCCTCGCCAAGCGCAGCGTCTACTTCGAGTTCGACAGCTTCGTCGTGCAGGACGAGTACCGTCCGCTGGTCGAGGCGCATGCCCGCTACCTGACCACGAATCGCGGCCGGCGCATCGCGATCCAGGGCAACACCGACGACCGCGGCAGCCGCGAGTACAACCTCGCCCTCGGCCAGAAACGCGCCGAGGCGGTGCGCCGCTCGCTGGCTGTCCTGGGCGTGAGTGACCAGCAGATGGAAGCGGTAAGCTTCGGTGAGGAGCGCCCGCGCGCGAGCGGCAACGACGAAGCCGCCCATGCGGAGAACCGCCGCGCGGACATCGTCTATCAGTAACAGGAGCTGCACGCGCGGTCGGCGCCGGCTGGCGCCGGCGGCCGCGGCTGACGGAACCATGAGCCGAACGATCACCAATCCCGCTGTCGCACTGGCGCGCGCCCTGCTGATCGCCCTGTTCGCGCTCACCAGCATGCCGGCCCATGCGCTGTTCGAGGACGATGGCGCCCGCAAGGCCATCATCGAGCTGCGCGCCCGGGTCGACCAGCTGGCCAACGACTTCGAAGCGCGCCTGTCGCGCCTCGAACAGGTCTCGCAGGGCCAGCTGCAGCTGCAGAGCCAGATCGACGCCATGCGCCAGGAGATCGCGTCCCTGCGTGGACAGGTCGAGGTCCAGGCAAACACGCTGTCGAAGACCGAGAAGAAGCAGCGCGACCTCGCCAGCAACGTCGATTCGCGGCTCAAGCGCTTCGAGCCTGTCCAGGTCACGATCGACGGCAAGGCCGAGACCGTCGACCAGGCCGAGCGCCGGGCCTTCGAATCGGCACTCGCGATGTTCCGCAGCGGCGACTTCAGCGCCGCCCGCGGCGCCTTCGATGCCTTCCTTGTCCAGTTCCCCGACAGTCCCTACGGGCCGAGCGCAAGCTTCTGGCTCGGCAGCAGCCAGTTCGCGCTCAAGGACTACGACGCGGCGATCGAGACCCATTCGGCGCTGGTGAGCAAGCATCCCGAGAACCCGCGCGCACCGGACGCGATGCTCAACCAGGCCTACGCCCAGATCGAAAGCGGCAAGCGGACCGCCGGCCGCCAGACCCTCCAGACCCTGCTCGAGCGCTACCCTTCGGCCCCGGCGGCCCAGGCGGCGCGCGACCGGCTCGCGGCGCTGCGCTAGGCCGCCCGGGCCACCGATGTCCGAGATCGAGTTCGCGGCGCTCGGCGAGCGCGTCGTCTGGCTGACCTTCGCAATCGCGATCGCACTCGGCGCCATCATGGCCCGGTCGCGCTTCTGCACCATGGGCGCGATCGCCGACATCGTGAACATGCACGACTGGTCCCGGATGCGGATGTGGGCCTGCGCCATCGGCGTGGCCGTGCTGGGTACCCAGGCCCTGGCGGCGTCCGGGCTCGTCGACATCGGCGCATCGATGTACACGACGCCCCGGCTGATCTGGCTTTCCTACATCGTCGGCGGACTGCTGTTCGGCTTCGGCATGGTGCTCGCCTCGGGTTGCACCAGCAAGACCCTGCTGCGCATCGGGGGCGGCTCGCTCAAGAGCCTGGTGGTCTTCGTCGTCCTGGGTCTGGCCGCGTACATGACACTGCGGGGCATCTTCGGGGTATTTCGCGCCGGCGTGCTCGATCCGGTGGCGATCACACTCGAACCCGGCCAGGATCTGCCCTCGCTGCTCGGCGGCGGCCCGGCGCTGCGCTACGGACTCGGCGCCGCCTTCGGACTGGCGCTGCTGGCCTTCGCCCTGGTCGACCGGGAGTTCCGTCGATTCGAACTGCTCCTGGGCGGCTTCGGCATCGGCCTGGCCGTGGTCGCGCTCTGGTACGTGAGCGGCCATGTCGGCCATGTCGAGGAAAACCCGTTCACACTCGAGGAAACCTTCGTGCGGACCAATTCCGGTCGGCCCGAGTCCTTCACCTTCGTGGCCCCGATGGCCTACACCCTCGAACTGCTGATGTTCTGGAGCGATGCCAGCAAGGCCGTCTCGGTCGGCATCGCGGCGGCCCTGGGCGTGGTCGTGGGCGCCTTCGCCTACTCGATCATCGCGCGCGAGTTCCACTGGGAGGGCTTCGGCAGCGTCGAGGACACCGCCAATCATCTCGTCGGTGGGGCGCTCATGGGCGTGGGCGGCGTGACCGGACTCGGCTGCACCGTCGGCCAGGGCATCACCGGCCTGTCGACGCTGTCCCTCGGATCCATGCTTGCCTTCGGAGCGATCCTCGCCGGCGGCTTTCTCGGGGTGCAATACCAGGCATGGCGCACCGACAGGCTGCTCGAAAGCCTGGAATCCGCCTGATGAACGCTCGGCCGGAGATGCGCGCTGCGTTCCGGTGCGTTGATCCGCGAGCAATCCACACGCTATAATAGAGAGCTTCGCGTTTGGTACTGCGCAATACACGATGGGTCGTTAGCTCAGTTGGTAGAGCACCGGACTTTTAATCCGTTGGTCGGCGGTTCGAGCCCGCCACGACCTACCAGAATCCCCACGGGCCTTGCTGCAAGCAAGGCCCGTTTCGTTTCCGGCGGCCGGGCCGAAGCCCCTCGCACTGCTGCCCGGACGGAAATTCCGCCGGATTCGCGCGCATCGTCGCCCCGGGGAGCCGCTTCGTATAGAATGCGAATAGCTCTCATCCTCATCAGTCCAGCCGCTTCCCATGCGCCAGCCCCTTTCCATGCGCACTGCACTGCTGCGGGCCCATCATGCCCTTCCCGAACTTCGCACGGCAATCACCGACGCGTGGTCGCGGCCGGCTGGAACTGAGTGAGCGTGGACGGGACGAGCGAAGCTGGGGACCGGCCATTGTTCGGCAAGACGACGATGCCGGCGCCGGACCATGCCGCGACACGCTGGCGCGACGGCGTTCCGGCGGCGCTGGTTGTCCTTGCGATGCATGCGGCAGGGGTCGCCGCTGTCGTCCACGGATTCGGCACCCGGCAACCGGAACCGGTGATCACTCCCCCGTCGATCGTCGGTGTCCTGGTGGCGGACGCCTCGCAGAAGCTGGCCGAGGCCGCGGCTGCGCCGGTCAGCATGCCGGAGCCGCCCGCGCCCGATCCCGAGATCGTGCCCGAGCCATCGCCGCCACCGCCGCCGGAACCTCCGCCGCCACCGCCGCCGGAACCTCCGCCGCCGCCGCCGAAGCCGAAGCCGGAGCCGGAGCCGCCACCACCGCCGAAGCCGAAACCCAGGCCGGCGCCACCGGTAAAGGCGCCGCCCACCGAACGTTCGGTCAGCGTGCCCGAGGAGCCGAGGCCGGTGGAGCCGGATCCGCCACCGCCGCCACCGGTTGCGCCGCCACCACCGGCACCGGCGCCGCCGCCCCCGGCGCCCGCGCCCGCTCCTCCTCCGCCTCCGGCCGCGCCGCCGGCGGCCGCAACGGCGGCGGCTGCCGAAAGCCGTCCGGCCCAGGCCGCGCCGCCGGTGGCGCCGCCGATCTCGGATGCGGCGCACTTGCGCAATCCGGCACCGGTCTATCCGACCCGGTCGCGCCGGCTCGGCGAGGAGGGACGGGTGGTGCTCGAGCTCCTGATCCTTGCGGACGGGCGCGTGGGCGAGATCAAGGTCAAGCAGACCAGCGGCCACCAGGCGCTGGACCGGGCGGCGCTGGACGCGGTGCGCCGCTGGAACTTCGTCCCCGCCAAGCGCGGTGACGAGCCGATCCCCTATCGCTACGAACTTCCGGTGGTCTTCTCGCTGAGATCCTGAAGCGGAGAATGGACACGCCGGAACGTACCGAGGAACATCGACTTCAACGGATCATCGAAATCCAGGAAACCTCCCCATGGAACCGACAACCCCTTCCATCCCTATGGACCCGACGAACAGCTCCATTCCCATGGACCTGGCAAGCGCCTCCCCCTACGGCCTGGCAATGCTGTGGGAGCAGGGCGACCTGGTCATCAAGGCGGTCGCGATAATCCTGCTGGCGATGTCCGTCATCACCTGGTGGCTGATCTTCACCCGCAGCTGGCGGCTGATGAAGCTGCGCCGCGCGGCCCGGGCCGCCAACGCGTTCTGGCACACGCGCAGCTTCGACGAAGGCCTGCGGGCCCTGCAGGCGCGCGGCACGCCCGCGCCTGGCCTCAATCCCTTCGTCCTGCTGGCAACCGAGGGGCGCGCCGCGGTTGCCCACCATGAAGCCAACCGCAAGGAACTGCATGGGCAGCTGAGCCTTGCCGAATGGGTGATCGATGCCTTGCGCGGATCCATCGACGAGAGCAGCGACCGACTGCGCTCGGGCCTGACGGTGCTGGCTTCGATCGGATCGACCGCCCCGTTCGTGGGCCTGCTGGGCACCGTGTGGGGTATCTACCATGCGCTGCTGGGTATCGGCGCCGCGCAGCATGCCAGCATCGACCAGGTCGCCGGCCCGGTCGGGGAGGCCCTCATCATGACGGCCTTCGGACTCGCGGTGGCGATCCCGGCGGTGCTCGGCTACAACTCGCTGAACCGCGCCAACCGCACGCTGACCGGCCAGTTCCGGCGCTTCGCCCGACAATTGAGCAGCTATTTCCTGACCGGCCACTCGACGACCGAGGACAGCGCGCAGGCGAGCAGCCAGAATGCGATGGCCGCGACGCCACAGAGCACCGCCCGCTCCGGAAAGGGCGCGCCGCCGTCATCGCTGGCCGCGGCGGAGGGCTGAGATGGCCGTTTCGCTGCACGACTTCGAGGACGACGAGGCGGAACTCAGCGAGATCAACATGGTGCCGCTGATCGACGTCATGCTGGTGATGCTGATCATCTTCATGATCACGGTACCGGTCCTGACCCAGCGGGTACCGGTCGATCTGCCGCGGGCGACGGCGGCAACGGACATCCAGGAACCGGACCGTATCAGCATTGCCGTCGATGCCGAGGGCAAGGTCTTCTGGAACGACGAGCCCATCGACGCGATGAGCCTGCAACTGCGGCTGGAGGATGCGGCCCGCCAGGAACCGCAGCCCGAACTGCACATCCGCGGCGATCGCAAGGCGGAGTACGAATCGGTGCTGCAGGTGATGGCCGCGGCGCAGCGCGCGGGCGTCCAGAAACTCGGCTTCGTGACCCTGCCCGGCGACGCCGAGCCGGTCACGCCATCGGCCAACCCGGATGACGACCCGGCGACCGGCCAGCCTGCCGAGTCACCGGCCCCTTACGTCGGTCAGGAAGGATCGTCCGCCGACTGACGGCACGACTTTCTTGCATCCAACGTGGCCGCCATGTCGAGCGCACCCTCGGCTGATACCACGACGCCATAGTCGCGCATGGCCGCCTCGATACTGACCAGTCCGAGCCGCACGTCGTCGGCGACTGCCACTGGGTCGCGATCCAAGGGCGAACCATAGCCCCCGCCACCTCCGCTGAGGATGCGCACGACATCCCCGGCGTGCACTGGCCATTGCCCCTTGCCGAGGCTGCGCCGATCGCCCGCCGCGTCGACGAGCTCACCGGCCGGCGACATGCCGGGCTGCCCTCCCTCCACGCCCCAGGGCGGGCAGCCGGTGCGCTCGATCTTGGCCAACAGGGTGAGTTCGCGCTCGAAGCGATACACCTTCTCGATGCCGAGGCCGCCACGAAAGCGCCCCGGGCCACCGCTGTCGACGCGCAGCCGCTTGGCTTCGATCCGATAGGGATAGCTGGTTTCCTGCAACTCCACCGGCACGTCACGCACATCACCATGGGTCATCGAACGAAACGGCCCCGGCCCGTCGCGATCGACGAACGCTCCCCAGCCGCCGGACATCGCATCCAGGCTCAGGAAGCGTTCGCCGTCGTCGCCGATGCCGCTGATCGTGTGGGTACCGTAGATGCCGTGATGGCCGGCCGGAACCTGTCCACCGAGCACCGGCGCCAACGCGGCGATGATGGTGTCGACGACAGTGGCCGAGGTGTTTCCGGCTCCACCCACCGGCGCATCGGGACGAGCACTCAGGAATCGGCCGTCGGGAATGAGGACATCGACCCGCAGGAAATCGCCCTCGTTGACCGGCGTGGTGCCCGCGAACAGGAACTTCGCCGCCATTCGCGCAACCGCCACCGCACCGCCCTCGCGACCGGCGTTGAACGGCCCCGCGAGCTGCTCGCTGAGCCCGCCGAGGTCGATGACGAGGCGACCGTCGGCGACGCTGACGAGGACATCGATGCGGATCGGCTTGCCCAGGCGCACTCCATCGTCGTCCATGAAGGACGATGCCCGCCAGGTTCCTTCCGGGAGCGCGCGCAGGCTGCGTTCCATCATCCGGTCGGAATCGTCGATCATCTCGTCGATGGCCCGGCGCACGGCGTGCGCGCCATACTGCGCGACGATCTCCTGCACCAGGTCGTGCCCCATCCGGCAGCCTCCCAGCTGCGCCTCGAGGTCACCCATCAGCAGCCGGGGGAAGCGGGTATTGGTCTCGATGATGCGAAAGATGTCGCGTACCCGTTCCCCGCGGCTCACCAGCTTCACCGTCGGGAACTGGATACCTTCCTGGAAAACATCGGTGGTATGCGGAGAAAAGCAGGAGCCGACGACCGCGCCGCCGACGTCGACCCAGTGCATCAGCACCGCGAAGAAGCCGATCAGTTCACCGCCGGCGCGCACCGGCGTGTAGGCAACGACATCGTTGATGTGCTTGCCGAGCACCGCCGCCTCGCTGCAGATCAGCACGTCGCCCTCATGCATCGCATCGGGACCGAGCTCGCGCAAGCCCGCCCGCACCGCGAGGCCGATCGCATTGGCAACGAAGGCGGGCAGGCTGTACTTCGACTGGGCCACGAGCCGACCGCGCGCATCGACGAAACCGACGGCGTAGTCCTTGTATTCGCGCACCAGCAGGCTGAAGGATGTCCGCTCGACGTTCTTCTCGATCAGGTTCGGGACCGCGATCAAGCGCTGCCTGACGATCTGCAGCTCGATCGGATCGATCGCGCCCGAGTCCGCTCCTGCGCTCACCGCGGCCCTCCGTCTCGCGACGACGTGATTCGAAGTCGCAGCTCGCCGAGCTCGCCGACGTCGAGGAACTCGCCCGGGGCGACGACAGTGGTCGAGCTGTACTCCTCGATGATCGCTGGGCCTTCGATCCGGACACCCGGCGCGAGCGCCACCCGACGATGAATCGGCGTCGCAACCCGGCCACCCGCGCTCGCGAAATGAACCTCGCGCGAAGCCGGTGCAAGGGGGTCGTCGCGATCGATCTCGAGCTGGCCATCGACCACGCCGGCCTGCAGCGCCGGTTGCTGCAGGCGCACCTCGCAGACCACGCGCAGGACAGCCAGCTGGATCCCGGCCGCCTCGTTGAGATGGCCGTAGCGGGTACGGTAGGCCTGTTCGAAGGCTTGCGCGCATTCTGCCGCGGACATCGCCGGATCGAGGGCCACCCGCACCGTATGGCTCTGGCCGACGTAGCTCATGTCCGCTTCATGACGCAAGCTGGGCGGCGTATCGCCGAGATCGCGCGCGATCGCCGCGCGCCCCTGTTCGACCATCATGACGAATCGGTCACGCGCCGCATCCATCGCCGCATCCGACAAGGGCATCATGAAGCTGTGGTCGATATCATGGCGCATCGGCGCGAGCAGCATCCCGAAGGAGGAGAACATCCCCGGATGCGGCGGAATCACCACTTCGCCGATCCCCAGCCCGCGGGCAAGTTCGGCTGCGAATATCGGCCCACCACCGCCGAAGGCGAACAGGCTGAAGTCGCGCACGTCGCGACCGCGCTCGACCGTGATCTCCTTGATCGCATTGGCCATGGCGACGCAGGCCAGATCGAGGATCCCCTGTGCGACGCGGTCAATGCCGGCCGATCCTTCGTAGCCCAGCGGACGGGCCAGCCGTCCGATCCCCTCGGACGCGGCGTGTACGTCGAGCGGCAGTGCACCGTCCATGAAGCTGCCGGTACCGAGCCGACCGAGCACGACATTCGCATCGGTCACCGTCGGCTCGATGCCGCCGCGCCCGAAGGCGATCGGCCCCGGCTCGGAGCCGGCGCTGCGCGGGCCCAGCCGCATCCGTCCCTGCGGATCGAGCCAGGCGACAGAACCGCCGCCGGCGCCCACTTCCACGATGTCGAGCACCGGCGTACGGATCGGGAAACCGCGCTCATAGCCATTCACGTAATAGGTACTGACGACCTCGAAGCCGCCGTCCTCGATCAGGGCGCATTTCGCGGTAGTGCCGCCCATGTCGAAGGCAATCATCCGGTCGATACCGAGCCGGGCCGCATAGGCGGCCGCTCCGGCGCAGCCGCCGACCGGACCGGATTCAACCAGGGCCACTGGCCGTTGCAGCGCGGAGATCGCCGACATCACCCCGCCGCTCGAACCCATCAGGTGAAAGCGGCCGCCAAAGCCACGGGCACCCAGCTCTTCCTCGAAGGCCTCGATATAGCCGCCCATCCGGGCACCGACGTAGGCATTGGCCGCCACGGTCGCGGTTCTTTCGTATTCCATCAGTTCGCGGCTCAGCTCGCTGCCACGCGAGACGAACACGCCGGGCAGCAGTTCGCGGAGCATGCGCTGCGCCTTCTCCTCATGCACGGGATTGCGCCAGGCATGCAAGAAGGAGATCGCCACCGCCTCGATGTCGACGGCGCGAAGGCGCACCGCGAGTGCCTCGAGCCCATCGAGGTCGAGAGGGATGAGCACGCTCCCTGCCGCGTCGATCCGCTCCTCGATCTCGAAGCGCAAGTCGCGCGGAATGAGTGGCGGATCGCGACGGTAGTGCAGATCGAAGGGATCGGCCCGGTTACCGCGGCCGATCTCCAGCTCGTCCCGGAATCCTTGCGTCGTGACGAGCGCGGTGCGGCCGCCCTCACGCTGGATCAGGGAATTGATGACATGGGTCGTACCGTGGGTGAAGACCCGCGCATCGGCAGCGGCCACGCCGGTGCCGGCAAGCCCAGCCATGGCGCCGACGACGAGATTGCCGTAGGTGGTCAGCGTCTTGCCGAAGCGCGTGGCGCCGCTCCGCGTATCGTGCACCGCGAGGTCGGTGAAGGTGCCGCCGGTATCGGCGGCGATGAGGTGGTTCATGCGCCGGGCCCTGTCTCGCGACGCCGCTCGGCGAGCTTGCGCAGGATCCGCTCGAAGACCTCCGTGGGCTGGCCGCCGGAAACGAGATGGGTGTCGTCGATGACGATCGCCGGCACCGCATGGATCTCGCGCTCGCGCCAGAAGGCCTCGCGCTCGCGCACATCGTCGGCGAATTCGTCCGACGCGAGCACCTCGCGGGCGCGTCCGGCGTCCAGGCCCGCCGCCTCGGCCGCCTCGACCAGCACCTCGTGCGATGCCGGGCTGCGGCCTTCGGTGAAGTAGGCCGCGAACAAGGCCTTCTTGAGCCGGCGCTGCTGGCCCGGTTCGCCGTCGCCGGCCTCGGCCCGGCCTTCCTCATGGGCCCAGTGCAGCAGGCGATGGGCGTCGAAGGTGTTGTAGATCCGGCCACGCCCCTCGGGCCGGAACACGAAGCCGACATCGGCGCCCCGCTGTCGGATCATCTCGCGCGTTGCCGCCTGCTGCTGCGGCGACGAGCCGTACTTCTGCGCAATATGCTCGCCGATGTCCTGGCCGTCCGGCCCCATCCGCGGATTGAGCTCGAAGGGCTGGAAATGGATACTCGCGCCCAGTTCGTCGCGCAGCCGGTCGAGCGACGTCTCGAGGGCGCCCAGGCCGATGGCGCACCATGGGCAGGAAACATCGGAAACGAAGTCGATCCGGAAGACGGGTTTCATGTTCGTGGACTCCAGGCCGTGCCGATACCCGATCTTAAGGCTCCCGGCACACCATTGCCCGCGCCCGGGTTTCAGGCGCGCTAAACTCGATGACCCGGCACCGGCCACAGCCCGCGCCGCACCTACGCCCCGCCCCTTTTCCGCGCACACCCGCCATGGCCGACCACCTCGAACTCCTCGTCAGGAACTTCGTCAAGCGCACGCCGCAGATGATGGACATCGGTCTCGAGGTGACTCGCCTCGAGAAGAACCACGGTTCGATGTCAATGCCGCCGCGCCCGGACTGGATGGGCGACCCGGCGCGCGATCTCATGCACCCGGGAGCGATCACCGTCCTGGCCGACTCCTGCTGCGGGCTGGCGGTGGGCGCCGCGCTCGAGACGCACAGCACCTATGCGACGCTCGACATACGCATGGACTACCTGCGGCCAGCCTCGCCCTCCCGGGCGACCCATTGCGACGCCCACTGCTATCGCATCACCCGCAGCGTCGCCTTCGTGCGGGCCGAAGTCCACCAGGGGAACCCGGACGAGCCCGTGGCGACGGCGCAGGCCGCGTTCATGCTCTCGACCCCTTCCGGCGAGCGCCCCGATCCGGGCGCAGCGGCTGGCCGAACCGCCCGAGCCAGCGCAATGACCACGGCCACCGCGCAAGGGGCGGGATCGAGCGCAGGTCCTGGCGAAACCGCCTGGCGACCGCCCGGCGAAAGCGAGCCGGCGATGCCGCCGGGCGCGATTCCCTATCTCGACTACCTCGGCATCCGGGTCACGCCCGATCCGGTCGCCCCGATCTTCCGGCTGCCTTTCGATCCCAAGCTCGTCGGCAACCCCCTGCTGCCGGCACTGCACGGCGGCGTGGTGGCGGGCTTCGCCGAGACCGCCGCCATCCTGCATCTCAACCAGACCCTGCGCGGCGAAAAGCTTCCCAAGGGCATCGATTTCGCGCTCGACTACCTGCGCGGCGGCCGCCCCGAGGAAACCTTCGCCGCCTGCGACGTCGTGCGCCGGGGCAACCGGGTGGCCCTGGTCCAGGTGCGCCTGTGGCAGCGCCAGCCCGACACCCCGATCGCGGTGGCCCGGGCCCACTGCCTGCTCACCGCGGCCGACTGACCCGGGCCGAACCGATCAGGCTGGCCCGACCGAGCCACTCCAGGCGAACCGGAGTATTGCGATGATCGAGGATGGCCGCCGAGTTCCCGAGGGCAATGTGCTCGAAGCCGATATCTGCATCATCGGCGCCGGGCCCGCGGGCCTGACCCTGGCACAGGAGTTCGATGAACACGGACTGTCGCTGATCCTGCTCGAGTCGGGAAGCCTCGAGCCGGAGCCCGCCGCCCGTGCGTTGTTCACCGCCGAAGCCGACCCCGACCCGGGCCTCGATCTGTACCCGGACATCACCAGCCTGCGTGATGCCGGCATCGGCGGCACCGCCCGCCAGTGGTGCATCGAGATCGATGGCCGGATCTGGACCCGCCTGGCCACGCTCGATGCGCTGGACTACCGGGCGCGCGACTGGCTGCCCTGGAGCGGCTGGCCGATCGACGAGAAGATTCTGGCGCCGTACCTCGTGCGAGCATTGCGGCGCGCCGGATGTGAAACGGCATCGTTCGATCCGCAGGCGTGGGCCGATGCGGGGCGAAACGGCTTCCGTTTCGCCGACGGCGGCATCGAGCCCGCGCATTTCCTGTTCTCTCCGCAGGATGCCTTTACCCGCGACGCGCGCATCGCGCTCGAGGCCAGTGCGAACGTGCGTTGCCTGACGACGTCCTGCGCGGTGGCGCTGGAATCCGGCCCGCTGGCCGATGCGGTCAGCGCGGTTCGCGTGCGCTGTCTCGGTGGCGGCGGCTTCCGGGTCCGGGCCCGCGAAGTGGTCCTTGCCCAGGGCGGCTTCGAAGTACCGCGCCTGCTCCTCGCCTCCAGCGAGGTCGCGCCCGCCGGGCTAGGCAACGCGCATGGCCATGTCGGCCGCTTCCTGATGGATCACCAGATCGTCAATGCCGGCACGCTGCGCGCTCCGGGCGGCGGCATGCCGGCGGGCGCCGGCGCCTACGACCTGCAACGGCATGGCGCGAATCACGGCCTGCCCAGCTTCCGGCTCGCCGCCACGGTACGCGAGCGCGAGAGCCTGCTGTCGGCAGCCACCCTGCTGCTGCCGCGGACCCGACGCTCCGTCCGTCGCCGCATCCAGCGGCCCTTCGGCCGCGGCGTGACCTGGCGCTCGCCGGCGCGCCATGCCCTGCACCAGCTGCGCAGCGGCGCAAGGATGGGCAACCCCGCCGGCCCGCTCGAGAAACTGCGCCTGCTGGGCCGCATCGCCACGGGTTTCGACGATGTCGTCTACCACCATACCCGCTATCGCCAGCTGTTTCGCGCGGCCTTCGACATCGACCACGGAGGCTGGAGCGCACTCGCCGATCGGGACTCGCGCTTCGACGGACTCGATGTCTTCCTGTTGTGCGAGCAGGCCCCGGACCCGGACAACCGGATCACCCTGGGCACCGAACGCGATGCCCTGGGCGTACCGCGAGCCCAGGTACGCTTTCGGTGGAACGCGATCGACCAGCGCAGCGTGGCGCGCAGCCAGGAACTGCTCGCCGCCACGCTGGCCAGCAACAACATCGGCGAACTGCGCTTCGATCGCCGGGACGGCGTTCCGCTGGTCACGCAGATGTCGACCCACCACCCCGCGGGCACAGCACGCATGGCGGCTTCGCCACGCGACGGCGTCGTCGATCCCCAGTGCCGCGTCCACGGAGTCCGCAACCTGCACATCGCGAGCAGCGCGGTGTTTCCGACCGCCGGCGATGCCAACCCGACCCTGACCATCATCGCCCTGGCGATCCGCATCGCGGACACGATCGCCGCCGGCCTGCGCGACGCCACCGGCCGGCCCGGTGGCTAGGCGCGGGCCCGGCGCGGCAGCGTGCCGCTACAGGATCAGGCCGCCGTCGACCGGCAAGGTCTGGCCGTAGACATAGGCGGCCAGGGGCGAGGCGAGGAACAGCGCCACGCCGGCCATGTCCGCGGGCAGGCCGAGGCGACCGGCCGGGATGTTGCGCAGGCTGGCCGCCAGGCGCTCCGGGTTCTCGGTGGTGACCTTGGTGAGCTTGGTATCGACCAGGCCCGGCGCGATGCCGTTGACCCGGATGCCATCGCCGGCCCAGGCCTGGGCCAGGGTACGGGTCAGGCCGACGGCGCCGGTCTTCGATGCGTTGTAGGCGGGATTGCCCTTCGTCGCATGGTAGGCGGCGGTCGAGCTCACCGTGATGAGCGTTCCCTGCGATGCCTTCAGCATGTCATGGAACTTCAGGCTGCAGTCCATCAGGCTGTTGAGGTTGAGATCGACCACCTTGCGAAACCCGATCGGGTCGAACTCGCCGCGGCGATAGATGACCGTGCCCTGCGAGAGCACCAGCACGTCGAGACGATCGAAGGGCGGCGCATGGCGCTCGATCGCGCCGGCGTCGGCAAGGTCGACCTGCGCATAGTGCAGCCCGGCCAGGTCCGAGCCCTCGGCCGCCGAATAGTCGGCGGCCGAGGGGCGGGTTCCCCAGACATGCACCGCGGCGCCCTGCTCGAGGAAGGCGCGCGCGATGCCGTTGCCGATGCCGCTCGAGCCGCCGACGACCAGGACGGTCTTGCCGGTGAAGTCGAGTGGATTGCGCATCAAACCCGCTCGATGATGATCGCCGGGGCCATGCCGCCGGCGGCGCACATCGTGACCAGCCCGCGACGCAGGTCGCGCCGCTCGAGCTCGTCGAGCAGGGTGCCGATGAGGATCGATCCGGTCGCGCCGATCGGATGGCCGAGCGCGATCGCGCCGCCATTGACGTTGACCTTCTCGCGGTCGAGCTTCAGGTCGCGGATGAACTTCTCGGCCACGACGGCGAAGGCTTCGTTGATCTCGAACAGGTCGATGTCATCGACGGTGAGTCCCGCCTTGGCGAGCACCTTGCGGGCCGCCGGCACCGGCGCATTGAGCATCAGGGTCGGGCAGTCGCCGATGTTGGCGGTGGCGACCACGCGGGCACGCGGCTGGAGGCCGTGCTTCTTCGCGTAGTCGGCCGAAGCCATCAGGATCGCGGCGGCGCCGTCGACCACCCCCGAGGAGTTGCCGGCATGGTGGACATGGTCGAACTTCACGTCGGGATACTTCTGGCGGATCAGGCTGCCGTAGGTCGTGCCCTTGTCGTCGACCTCGAAATCCGCCATCGCGGCGAAGGCGGGCTTGAGCCCGGCGAGCACCTCCATGGTGGTGCCGGGACGAGGATATTCCTCCTGGTCGAGCGCGAGGCTGCCGTCTTCCCGGTAGACCGGCACCAGGCTCTTCGCGAAGTGGCCGCCGGCGATCGCGCGGGCGGCCTTCTGCTGGCTGTCGAGCGCGAGCGCATCGACATCGGCCCGGCTGATGCCCTCCATCCCGGCGATCGCATCGGCGCAGACGCCCTGCTGCGACTGCGGATGCTTGGCGCGCAGGCGCAGGTTGCCGCTGTCCATCATGGGGGGGCCGTCGCCGCCGCGATTGCGGGGCATGGACATCATCTCGGTGCCGCCGGCGATCACGAGATCCTCCATGCCGGACATGACCTGGGCGGCGGCGAATGCCACCGTGGTGATCCCCGAACCGCAATAGCGGTCGAGCGTCACGCCCGAGGACCGGATGTCGTAGCCGGCATCGAGCGCGGCCATCCGGCCGAGATCGCCGGCCTGATTGCCGATCTGGGCGCTGGTGCCCCAGATGACATCCTCGACATCGGCGGTACGAAGTGAGTTGCGTTCGGCGAGCGCGCGCAGCACGGCAGCACCGAGGTGCTGCGGATGCATTTCCGCAAGGGCGCCCTTGCCGGCCTTGCCGATGCCGCGCGGGGTGCGGCAGGCATCGATGATCAGTGCTTCGGCCATCGGAGATTTCCTTTCTGCTGGGTTCGGCGGATGCGGCCCGTGCCGCTGGGTTTCAGTCTGTTTGTCTGACAAACAGCGGCTATCATACCGTGGCGCCCGGTCGCCCGAATCGACGCGACCGTGGCCGACAGCATGCCACCTGCCCGATCCGGGACCTTCGCCGCGGCTACGCGCTCGCGGCGCGCTCCGGCAGCGCACCGACCGTCTCCAGGGCGGCCCGCACTTCGGCCTGACCGGCCGGCGACAGCGGCGCCTGCGGCGGCAGGGGATCGCCGACCTCGTAGCCCTGCATGACCAGGCCGCCCTTGATGCAGGCCGCGAGGTTGTGCCGGGCGAAGGCCTGGTTCAGGTCCCATAGCCGCGCCTGCAAGGCCATCGCCTCGGGCCAGCGACCGTCGCGGCACAGGGTGTAGAGCTCGACGCTCTGGCGCGGCACGAGACAGGCCGGGCCCGCCATCCAGCCGACTCCGCCGATCAGCATGACACAGGCCGGAATGTGGGCGGAGGCCGCGCACACCTTGAGCCGCCCCTGGACCCGGTTGATGATCGACAGCAGCCGTCCGGTGTTGGTCGACGCATCCTTGATCGCCAGCACGTTGTCGATATGCGAGAGCCGCTCGATCACCGGCAGCGACAGGTCCGAGCGCTGGAAGTTCGGATTGGTGTAGAGCACCACCGGCAATGGCGTGGCCGCCGCGATGGCCGCGAAGTAGTCGTGCACGCCATCGTCGGAGAGCGGGAAATAGGCTTCCAGGATCGCGAGGATGCCGTCGCAGCCGATCGCCCGCATCTCGCGCGCCTGGCGCTGCGCCTCGGCGATGGTGGTGGCGGCCACGCCCGCCACCACCGGGACCCGGCCCCGGGCGGCCTCCACCACCACCTCGACCACCCGGCGCCGCTGCCGCCAGTCGAGATAGGCGAATTCGCCGGTGGACCCCAGCGGCGCAAGGCCATGCACCCCGGCGGTGACCAGGTCATCGACGAGCCGGGCGAGTACCTCGACCCGGACATTGCCGTCGGGATCGACCGGCGAGACGAGATAGGGATAGACGCCGTGGAAATCCATGTTCGAACCTCTTGTCGGAATCGACCGTACGATACCGCACCCGCGTCCGACAACGGCTGGATGAGCCACAATCCCACCGGCAAACCGCCACTGTGCCACTCGATCCACGGAGAAAAGCCATGTCCGAAGAAGCCCCCGTCCTCACCTCGGTCGACGATCGCGGCGTCGTCACCGTCACCCTGAACCGACCCGCCGTCAACAACGCCTACAACGGCGCGATGATCGACGGCATCCTGGCCGCTTTGGATGGCTTCCCCGACATCGCCGGCGCGCGAGTGCTGCTGCTGCAGGGCAATGGCCGTCATTTCCAGGCCGGCGCCGACCTGAAATGGATCTCCTCGGTACGCGCCGACGACGAGGCCGCGAATCTCGAGGTCTCGCGCCGGACCGCCGAGGCGGTCGATCGCCTCAACCACCTGCCCGTCCCGGTGGTGGCGATGGTCCATGGTGGCTGCTTCGGAGGCGGCACCGGCATCGTCGCGGCCTGCGACGTGGTGGTCGCGGCCGACGACGCGATGTTCTCGATCGCCGAAGTCCGCTGGGGACTGCATGCCGGCATCATCATTCCCCAGCTCAACGATGCGATGTCGGTGCGCCAGGTGCGCCGGTACGCCCTGACCGGCGAACGCTTCGACGCCGCCGAGGCGAAGCGGGTCGGCCTGGTGCATGAAGTCGTCGAGCGTGCCCGGCTCGAAGCACGGGCCCGGGAAATCGTAGACGCGATCCTGCAAAACGCCCCCGGCGCGCTGTCGCGCACCAAGGCCCATGTCCTGGAGCATGCCTGGGGCGGGCTGTCCGATTCGGTCAAGGCACGCCTGGTGGCCAGCCATGCCGGGGCCCGGCTCGGGGAAGAGGCAGGGGAGGGACTCGCGTCCTTCGTGGAGAAGCGCAGCGCCGCCTGGGCGCCGAAAGCCTGATTCGCGAACCCCGCGGAAGCCCCGACCGACACGCGCCGCATCCCCCGGGGGACCAGACCCCGGGGCCGGGTCACTGCAGCAGTTGAGGCAGGAACAGCGAGAACTGCGGGATGTAGGTCACCAGAACCAGGAAGGCGAGCAGCACCGATAGCCAGGGCAGCGCCGCCCGGATCACCTGCCCTATCGGCATTTTCGTTATCCCGGCGGTGACGAAGAGGTTGAGGCCCACCGGTGGCGTCACCATGCCGATCTCGAGGTTGACCACCATGATGATGCCCAGGTGCACCGGGTCGATGCCGAGTTCCATCGCGATCGGAAACAGGATCGGCGCCATGATCAGGATGATCCCGGTGGGTTCCATGAACATGCCGGCGATCAGCAGCAGGATGTTCACCACGATCAGGAAGGCCCAGGCCGGCATGCCGAGGTGGACGATGTACTCGGCGATGATCTGCGGGATGCGCTCGGTGGTCAGGACATGCGCGAAGAGCAGCGCATTGGCGATGATGAACATCAGCATCACCGTGACCTTGGAGGCGTCGACCAGCACCGCCGGCACCTGCCTGAAGCCGATGTCGCGATAGACGAAGACCGCGATGATGAAGGCGTACACCGCCGCCACCGCCGCGGCCTCGGTCGGAGTGAAGATGCCGCCGTAGATCCCGCCGAGGATGATCACGATCAGCAGCAGCCCCCAGAGGGAGTCGCGCCCCGCGACCAGCACCTCGCGCAGCGTCGCCCGCGGCTGGCGCGGCAGGTTGCGTTTTCTCGCGAGCACGTAGATCGCGGTCATCAGCAGCACGCCGAGCATGATGCCCGGGATGACGCCGGCCATGAACAGGGCGCCGACCGAGGTCTCGGTGGCGGCGCCATAGACCACCAGCACGATCGACGGCGGGATCAGGATGCCGAGGGTGCCCGCATTGCAGACCACCCCGGCGGCGAAGGGCTGCGGATAGCCGGCGCGCACCATGCCGGCGATCACGATCGAGCCGACCGCGACCACCGTGGCGGGCGATGATCCCGATACCGCCGCGAACAGCATGCAGGCCAGCACCGAGGCCATGGCCAGGCCGCCGCGCAGGTGGCCGACGCAGGCCACCGCGAAGCGGATCATGCGCTTGGCGACCCCCCCGGTGGTCATGAAGGCGCCGCCGAGGATGAAGAAGGGAATCGCCAGCAGGGTGAAGTGCTCGGAGGTCTCGTAGAGCTTGAGGCTCAGCGAAGCGAGCGAATCATTGGCGAACAGCAGGATCGTGAGCAGCGAGGACAGGCCGAGCGCGACCGCCACCGGCATGCCCATGAAGAGGAACACGAACAGCAGGATGAAGAGCATCGCGGTGGTCATTTCCGGCCCTCCGAGCGATCCTCTTCATCGAGAAGCTTGAGCGCATCCTCGGCTTCGTCGGCCAGCAGTCCGCCGCCCTGGCCGCGAACCACATGCACCAGCACCTCGGCGAAACGATAGAACAGCAGCGCGAAGCCGACGGGCATGACCGCCCGCGGAATCCACGCTGGAATCGGAATATCCTGGGCGAAGATGCCGATCTCGTACATCTTGGACACGTACTGCCAGCTGCCGATGAACACGATCGCCGTGTAGAGCAGGCAGAGCAGCGTCGCAATGATGGTGACGATGCGGGCGGTATCGCGGGGCAGGATCCTGATGAGCACGTCCACGCCGATATGGGCCCCGACGCGCACGCCGTAGGACATGCCGAGAAAGATCAGCCCGCCGAACAGGAACATGGTGAGTTCCAGCGCCCAGACGAAGCTGTAGTTGAACACGTAGCGCGCGACCACCTGCATGAAGGTGATCAGGGTCATCAGCGCCATGAGAGTAGCAACGAGGCCCTCCTCGAAGCGCCCCACCCAGCCGGCTTTCATGTCCGGTCTGCTCCAGAGGGACCGGTCCCGCGAGGGACCGGCCTATACCCGCCAGCAAAGCCTGGCGTGACGGATTATTTGTTGTGGGTCATCGCGGCCTTGATCAGGTCCGCTCCGATGTCGCCCTCGAAACGCTGCCAGACCGGCTCCATGGCCTTGCGCCAGGCGGCGACGTCTTCCTTGGACAGCTCCTGGATCTTCGCCCGGCCGGCTTCCTCGATGCGCTTGCGGTCGCGCTCGTTGAGCTCGTTGGCGAGATTGTTCGCATGCTCGGTCGCTTCGGCCATTGCCTTGGTCAGGCCCTCGCGGATGTCGGCCGGCAGGCCTTCCCACCACTTGGAGTTGGTGACGACCATGTAGTCGACCAGGCCGTGGTTGGTGACGGCGATGGTTTTCTGGACCTCGTGGAACTTCTGGGAATGGATGTTCGACCAGGTGTTCTCCTGGCCATCGACCACGCCGGTCTGCAGGGCCTGGTAGACCTCGGCGAAGGCCATCTTCTGCGGGTTGCCGCCGATCGCGCGGAACTGCGCCTCGAGCACGTCGGAGGACTGGATGCGGAACTTCAGGCCCTTGACGTGTTCCGGCCGGGTGAGTTCGTCCCGGTTGGTGGACAGCTGCTTCATGCCGTTGTGCCAGTAGGCCACGCCCTGCAGGCCGCGGTTCTGCATCTCGTCGAACAGGGCCTTGCCCTCGGCGCTTTGCTGGAAGCTGTCGACCGCGGCGATGTTGTCGAACAGGAACGGCAGGTCGAAGATCTGGATCTTCTTGGTGTAGCGGTCGAACTTCGAGAGCGACGGGGCGATGAACTGGACATCGCCCAGCAGCAGCGCTTCCATTTCCTTGCCGTCGCCGAAGAGCTGGGAACTCGGGAACACCTGCACGTCGACCTTGCCGGGCAGGAGCCGCTCGGCGGCTTCCTTGAACTTGAGCGCGCCCTGGCCCTTGGGCGTGGATTCGGCGACGACGTGACTGAACTTGACGACGATCGGCGCCTGGGCGGCAGCCGGCATCGAGAACGCCAGCGCAGCCGCGCCGGCAAGGATCCATCCGGTGAATTTCATCTCGTATCCTCCTGGAATCTTCGAATGGTGGCCGATCCCCTCATGACGGACCACCCCGGGATTCCCCGGATATCGCGCCTGGCCACCCCCGGCCCGATGCCGGGTTCGCGGCACTATACGGCGGCACACTATCCTCAGGCAAGCCATGCCAGCAGCGGCAACCAGGGAAGAATGAGGGCGAGGACGATGCCGACCGCCCTGTCGGGATCGATCCGGTCGAGACGCTTCATGGCCGTGCTCCTGTGGAGAATCGCGCCAGCGGGATGCAGCGCTTGCCCTCAGGATGGCGCCCGTGGGGCTCACAGGCCGAGCCCCGCCGGCATCTCCCATGCTTCAGCCCGACGGCGCCTCCAGGCGGCGACGCAATTCCGCCTTGGCGATCTTCTCGAGGGTCGCCCGCGGGAAGTCGTCCACCAGCAGGATCTCGCGCGGCCGCTTGAAGTCGGCGAGCGCCGCTTCGCAGGCGCCGCGGATCGCCTCGACAAGGGCGGCCCGCGCCTGCTCGCCAGCGGGCTCGACGCGCACGAAGGCCACCGGCACCTCGTCGAGCATGCGGTCGCGCTTCGCGACGACGGCGGTCTCGAGCACACCCGGCACCAGGGCGATGACGCGCTCGATCTCGGAAGCGGCGACATTCTCGCCGCCCACCTTGAGCATGTCCTTGGCGCGATCGGCGAAATAGAGCCAGCCGTTCTCGCCGAGCCGGACCCGATCGCCGGTGATGAACCAGCCATCATCGTCGAAGGACTCGGCGGTCGCCTCCGGTCGGTTGAGATATTCGGCGAAGAGCGACAGGCCGCGCACCCCGCGCACGAGGAAGTCGCCGGTCTCGCCGGGCTCCGCGTCGCGACCATCGACCACGATGCGGACTTCGTATTCGGGTGCCGCCCTGCCCATCGAGAGGCTGGGATTGGGCAGGTGCGTCAGGCCCACCGTACCGTGGGTAATGGTCTCGGTCATGCCCCACCAGCCGATGGTCTTGACGCGGAACCGCGTATCGGTGGGCGGCTCCGAGACTCCGCTGCCCCACAGCCGGTAGTGATGCGAGGGCGGCACGTCGTGGGCGTCGAGCGCGCGGGCCGCGAAGGGCACGATGGAAGCCCAGGTGCAGCGCTCCTCGAGCGACACCGGCCAGAACCGACTGGCCGAGAAGCGCGGCGAGACCACCGCGGTGGCGCCGGCCCACATCGCGGCGAGCATGGAATACGCCTGCGCATTGGTGTGGAACAGCGGCAGGGTCACCATGTGGATGTCGTCGGCGCGCAGGTCCTGGTGGGTGGCGTTGATGCGGGCGCCCCACAGGGCATTGGCATGGGTCCAGAGCACGCCCTTGGGCCGCGATGTGGTGCCGGAGGTGTACTGGACCGAGAATGGCGCCATCGGGTCGTGCGCGCGCGCCGGCAGGCCCGATGGATCGGCATCGATCGCATCGAAGGATTCGCTCGCCGCCGGCGCGCCGGCGGCCGGCGCGATGCCGTTGTCGGTGGCGGTGATCGCCAGCCAGCGCAGCCGCGGGCAGGCGGCACCGACGACACCCGCCAGGCGCGGCTGGGTGATGCCGGCGACCACCGCGGCATCGTCGGCATAGTAGGCCAGCTCGTCGACGCTCGAGCGCGCGTTGGTGGTGACGGCGACCGCACCGAGCCAGGCGCAGCCGAACCAGGCGAAGATCGCCTCGGGGCAGTTGTCCAGGTGGACCAGCACCCGGTCGCCGGCGACCACGCCGCGGGCATGCAGGCCGGCGGCGAAGCGCGCCACCCGCTGCGCGAATTCGCGATAGGTCCAGGCCTGGCGCGGCCCCTCGAAAGGCCGCCACACCAGGTAGGGATGGTCGGCCCGCAGGCGCGCCTGCACTTCGATGAGGCTGCGGATGTCCTCGCCGGCGAAGGGCTGGAACGAGGCGGACGCGAATCTGCGCATGCTTGCTCCGGAAATGGCCAGGCGTCAGCGCCCGGTGAAGACGGGCGCGCGCTTGTTCATGAAGGCGTCGGCCGCCTCGCGATGGTCCTCGGTCTGGGAGCAGCGGACATGGCGCAACGCCTCGGCGTCGAGCGAAGCGGCCAGCGACCCACCGATCGCGTCGTTCATGTTGCGCTTGATGTAGGACAGCGTGATCCGGGGGCCGCTGGCGAGCTGGCGCGCCATCTCGTCGGCGCGCGCATGCACGGCGTCGTCATCGGCAAGCTCGGTCACCAGGCCGATGTCGTGCGCCTTCGCCGCATCGAGGATCGGCGAGAACAGGTACAGCTCGCGCGCCCTGGCTGCCCCCACGAGCTGGGTCAGGAACCAGGTGCCGCCGAAGTCGCCCGACAAGCCCACCTTCGCGAAGGCGGTGGTGAGCTTGGCCGAACGCCCCGCCACTCGGAAGTCGCAGGCCATCGCGATCGACAGGCCGGCGCCGGCGGCCGCGCCGGTGATCGCCGCGATCGACGGCTTGCCG
Source organism: Burkholderiaceae bacterium (assembly GCA_041676645.1). Classification (GTDB taxonomy): domain Bacteria; phylum Pseudomonadota; class Gammaproteobacteria; order Burkholderiales; family Burkholderiaceae_E; genus JAMLIN01. The sequence continues at coordinate 78,730 of JBAYRO010000001.1, forward strand.
GACTGGTGCAGCAGGCGCGAAACCTCCATGCGCGCGCGCAACGCATCGACCCGCGTCTCGAAGCCGGCATCGCGCCCGGTGCCTTCGGCCATCGCCTTCACGTCGCCGCCGACGCAGAAATAGCCGCCGGCGCCGCGCAGGACGATGGCGCCGACCGCATCATTGGCCGAGGCCCGCGCCACCGCCTCGACCAGCGCGGTGAGCAGCTCGGGGCTGAGCGCATTGCGACGCTCGACGCGGTTCATCGTCAGGGTGCAGACACCGTTCTCGACGGTTTCGATCAGGACTTCCGACATGAGTGCTGTCTCCGCTGCTTTGTCGTTGTGCATGGGCATGCGCCACGCATGGCCCTTGCATGGATTCTCGTGACGCAGCCATCCCCCGTCAACAAGAGGCCATCGCCAGACCGCCGGCGGGGCTTGCTGCAATAATCGAGCGATCCGTCCCGGGCCGTGCGCGATGGCACCGGGCGGGAATTCATGGCCTCGGCCAGCGGACCAGGACAGGAGATCGCAGTGGACAGACCGAACGTGGTCGTGCTCGCCCTTGGCGGAACGATCGCCATGAGCCCCGGCGCCGGGGACGGGGTGGTGCCCACCCTCGATGCGGATTCGCTGGTGGCGGCGGTGCCGCAGCTGGCCGCGATCGCCCGGGTGGAGGCGCGATCCTTTCGCCAGTTGCCGGGCGCGCACCTGCTGTTCGACGATCTCGAGGAACTCGCCGGGGCGATCCACGAACTGTCCGCCCAGGGCTGCCGGGGCGTGGTCGTGACCCAGGGCACCGACACGATCGAGGAAAGCGCCTTCGCGCTCGACCGGCTCCTCGATATCGAAATGCCCGTGATCGTCACCGGCGCCATGCGCAATCCCTCGCTCGCCGGGGCGGACGGCCCGGCCAACCTGCTGGCGGCGGTCCAGGTCGCGATCAGCGACGAGGCGCGCAGCCAGGGTTGCCTCGTGGTCATGAACGACGAGGTGCACGCCGCGCGGTTCGTGCGCAAGCTGCACACCACCAGCCCGGCGGCCTTCGGCTCGCCGCTGGCCGGCCCGCTGGGCTGGGTCAGCGAAGGCCGGCCCCGCTTCGGCACCAGGCTGCCCAGGATCGCGGCGATCCCGCCCGCTCCGACGCGTGAAGCGCGCGTCGGCCTGGTCACCATCGCGCTGGGCGACGACGGTGCGCACATCCGGGCGCTGCTCGAACTCGGCGTCGACGGACTGGTGGTGGCCGCGACCGGCGGCGGGCATGTCCGCCCCGAAGTCGCCGACATCCTCGAGGCAGCGGCCGGCCGCATTCCGGTGGTGCTTGCGTCGCGCACCGGCGCCGGCGAGACCCTCGAGCGGACCTACGGCTTTCCGGGCAGCGAGATCGACCTCCTGCGACGCGGACTGATCCGCGCCGGCTGGCTCGACGGGCTCAAGGCCCGGATACTGCTCACCCTGCTGCTGCGGCGCGCGATCGCCACGTCCGACGCGGTCGCCAGGGCATTCGAAGCCTGGGACGGCGGTACCCTGGGACACTGAGGCATGGCTCAGCGCAGGGCGAACTCCCGGCGGCGCAACACCAGGTAGGCATCCCAGTCGGGATCGAACTCCGTCAGCAGGCGGACGGGCCAGTCGGGCGAGTCGTCGGCCAGCCGGTTGAAGGCGCTCGCAAGCGCCGGCGGATCGCCGGTGTAGTAGAGCCATTCATGCTGCAGGCCGCCGGTCATGGCCGCGACGAGCATGCCGATGCCGGGGCGCTCGATGCCCTCCTCCAGCAGGGCTTCGGCCTGGACCAGTCGCAGGGCGTCGAGCGTCGAGGGCAGGAGCCGTTCGCTGCCCTCCTCGCCATAGCGCCAGACGATCGCGACCAGGTGGGAGTGCGCCGCGCGCTCGGCCCGCGGGGGCATTTCGGTCAGGAGCCGGACGCGGGTCTCGATGCCGGCCAGCAGGCGGGTCGACTCGGTCCAGCGGCCGCTGTCCGCGCTCGCCGGGGCGGGCCAAGCCATCGACAGCGCCACGGCCCATGCCGCGAGCAGACGCGTACCGCATGCCGGCATTGGTTTCCTCCCTGGCGATCCGGCCCTGGGCGGCCGCTCGCGGACACACGCCCCATGCGCATGCCCGCGATCCCGGAGAATACGCAGCCGGGCGGCGAGCGCTGAGGAACTATCTCACGCTCGTTCTTCAGTTGCCGGAGTGGGTCGACCCGGCATCGACGCCGGTGACCGGCTTGCGGACCGTGCCGACGGCCGGTCGGGACCAACGCCGCTGCTGGCGCCGGCGCCGCCATTGCAGCGAAGTCCGCAGGCGCCACGACAAGGCGACGATGAAGTAGCCGAGCACGCTGCCGACGACGGCGAAGATCACCAGCCCGAGCACCAGCGGCTTGCCGGCGGCCAGGACCTTGTCGAACCACACCGCGACCCAGGCCACGATACCGGACTGGGCGACCGGTGCGATGACATCGACGCCGCGATCGGCAACCACCTGCGGCACCTCGACGGTGACTTCATGGCCGAGCAGGAAGGCGCCGACCTGGTAGGCCAGGTAGTAGATCGGGGCGAAGGTGAGCGGATTGGTGACCAGGGTGCTGGTGATCGCCGCCGGCAGGTTGGCTCGCAGCCAGACCCCGGCGACGACCGACAGCGGGATCTGCGCCACCGGCGCCAGCAGGCCGAAGAACACGCCGATCGCCAGGCCGAGCGCGATGCCGCGCCGGTTCACATGCCACAGCCGCGGATGCGTCAGGCGGGGCCCGAGCCAGCGCAGCCAGCGGCTACGCTCGATCTCCTCGCGATCGGGCAGGCGCCGCGCGATCCATTGGGGCATGCGCACCGGATCTGCTCTTCAGCGGGCGAAAAGCTGGTCGAGGTTCTCGAAGCCCTTGAACTCCAGCGCATTGCCGGACGGGTCGAGGAAGAACATCGTGCCCTGTTCGCCGGGCTGGCCTTCGAAACGGATATGCGGCTCGATGACGAAATCGATCCTGGCGGTGCGCAGCAGCTCGGCGAGCATGCGCCAGTCGGCCATCGACAGCACCACCCCGAAGTGCGGCACGGGAACGGAATCGCCATCGACCGGGTTGTGCCCGACGACCGCCGGCGCAGCGCCGTCGACCCGGTGGGCGACGATCTGGTGGCCGTACAGGTTGAAATCGACCCAGTCGGTATCACTGCGACCCTCGGGGCAACCCAGGACGCCGCCATAGAAGGCACGGGCTTCCTCGATGTCCCGGACGGGAAAGGCGATATGGAAAGGCCTGAGACTCATGCTGAAACGACACGCTCGAACCATGTTTCGACGGCAGGCAGTGTACCGTTCCGCACCGATACCGGGGGAGCCGACGGGGGTTTTCCGCCATGGGGCATCGGACAGGGCGGGTCGTCGATCGATTCGATGGCCGCCGGCCGACATCTGCTATAATGTCGGGTTCGGGCGTGTTGCAACCAATCCTTCCTGCCCGATTCCCCTGTCCTCCTTTTCCGAACTGGTCCCGCGATTGGTGTCCCGGCAATCGAGCCGCGTGTTGTCCGCGCCAGCCGATTTTCGCGGATGGGCCCGTCGCGGAGCACTTCCCAACTCATGGATTCCCAGATCGATTTCGCCAGCCTGAAGCTGGCGCAGCCCCTGTTGCGCGCAATCGTCGACTCCGGCTACACCGAGCCGACCCCGATCCAGCGCCAGGCCATTCCCCATGTACTGCAGGGGCGCGACCTGCTCGCCGCCGCCCAGACCGGCACCGGCAAGACCGCCGGCTTCACCCTGCCGATCCTGCACATGCTCGCGGCCTCGGGCCGGGCGAGCAAGCCGGGCCGACCCCGCTGCCTGATCCTGACGCCCACGCGCGAGCTGGCAGCGCAGGTCGAGGACTCGGTGCGTACCTACGGCAAGTACCTGCCGCTGCGCTCGATGGTCATGTTCGGCGGCGTGAACATCAATCCGCAGTTCACCGCCCTGCGCTCGCCGGTGGACATCCTCGTCGCCACCCCGGGCCGCCTGCTCGACCATGTCGGCCAGCGCAGCGTCGATCTCTCGGGCGTCGAGATCCTGGTGCTCGACGAAGCCGACCGGATGCTCGACATGGGCTTCATCCGCGACATCCGCAAGGTGCTCGCGCTGCTGCCGCCCAAGCGCCAGAACCTGCTGTTCTCGGCCACCTTCTCGGACGAGATCCGGCGGCTGGCCGGCGACCTGCTGCACGATCCGGCGAACGTCGAGGTCGCCCGCCGCAATGCCCCGGCCGAGATCGTCGAGCAGTCGGTCCATCTCGTCGACCGCTCGAAGAAGCGCGCCCTGCTCTCGCACCTGATCAGCTCGCAGCGCTGGACCCAGGTGCTCGTCTTCACCCGCACCAAGCATGGCGCGAACCGGCTCGCCGAGCAGCTCGGCCGCGACGGCATCGAGGCCATGGCGATCCACGGCAACAAGAGCCAGGGCGCCCGCACCCGGGCGCTGGGCGCCTTCCGTGACGGCAGCCTGCCGGTGCTGGTCGCCACCGACATCGCGGCGCGCGGCCTCGACATCGACCAGCTGCCGCATGTCGTCAACTACGAGCTGCCCAACGTCGCCGAGGACTATGTCCACCGGATCGGTCGCACCGGCCGCGCCGGCAGCCCCGGCTCGGCCATCACCCTGGTGGAACCCGAGGAGCGCAAGCTGCTCGCCGGCGTCGAGCGCCTGCTCGGGCGGCCGATCCCGCAGGTCGAGATTCCCGGCCACACCGGCTGGTCGGGCAAGCCCGAGACCGAGCCCGAGCATCCCGGCGAAGCCCGGGCGCGCACCGGCCAGCGGCCTCCGCGCTCCGGTGGCGCGTCGCGCGGCGCCAAGCCCGGGCGTCCCGGTCCGGGCGCCAGCCGCGGCCACGGCCGAGGCCCTGCGCCGGCGCGCCAGGACGGCCGTGGGGACGGAAACCGCAATCGCGAGCTACAGCGCAACCGCGGCGCCCGCGGCTGACGCGGTTGCGCCGGCGGGCGCATGACCGCGTTGGGGCGCCTTGCCGTACAAGCGTACTGTCCACGGCGCCCCGCCTTGTCCTGCGCCCGCCGGCGCAACCGCGCTGCGTTGGGTCGACCGGGCCAGCTACACTCGGGGTCAATGCGCGACTCCGACCTGCGATCCCGTTCCATGAGCCGGCGCGACACCCTGGGGGCCGGCCGCCGACGCCTGCTCGGCGGCCTGGCCACGCTGGGCGCCGGCCTGCCGCTGCCGGCCCTTGCCCACCGCCATGCCGCCCTGCTCGCCCGGCGCGACGGACCGCCCGCGAAGCGTCGCGTCGAATCGCCCTATGGCCCGGTGTCACCGGCGATCGACGAAACCACGGGGCTCGTCCTGGTCGAACTGCCGGCCGGCTTTCGCTACCGCAGCTTCTCCTGGGCCGGCGATCCGATGGACGACGGCCAGCCCTGCCCCGGCAACCATGACGGCATGGGCATCGTCGGCGGCGATCCCGATGCCGACGAGTGGCTGCTGGTGCGCAACCACGAGCGATGGAGCGGGCCGGTGTTCTCCGCGCCCGCCACCTACGACAGCGGCGCAATGCCCGAGGGCGTGCCGCTGGCGGCCAGCGGCGGCGCCACCAGCCTGCGGGTCAGGCGCGGTCGCCTCGCCTCGGCACGGCCCAGCCTCGCCGGCACCCTGATCAACTGCGCCGGCGGCGCCACTGCCTGGGGCACCTGGCTCAGCTGCGAGGAGATCATGCTCGACGCCGTCTCGAGCACGGGCCGGCGCCACGGCTATGTCTTCGAGGTCGATCCCGATCCCCTGCGCACCAGCGGCAAGCCCATCATCGGCATGGGCCGTTTTTCCCACGAGGCCGCCGCCGTCGATCCGCTGCGCGGCGATGTCTATCTCAGCGAGGACGCCTGGGAATCCGCCGCCAGCGGCTTCTACCGCTACCTGCCCCATGATCGCAGCGGCCGGCGCGGCAGCCTGGAAGCCGGGGGCAGGCTGCAGGCCGCACGGGTACGCGACCGGCCCAATGCCGACCTGCGCGCGCCGGCGACGGGCGAGCGCCACCGGATCGAATGGATCGACATCGCCGATCCGGATGCGGATTCACGCCGGCTCGCGCTCGAAGCGGGCGGCGAGTCGAAACGCGTGAGCGGCCCCTTCGCCCAGGCCTGGGCCGAAGGCGGGCTCCTTCTGGCCAGGGGCGAAGGCCTGTGCTTCGGCGACGGCATCCTCATGATGGCCGACACCGCCGCCGGCCGGGATGCGGCGGGCGCGCCGGGCCGCGGGCCCGGTGCACTCTGGGCCTTCGATCCGGCTCGCGACGAACTGGTCGCCGTCTTCGCCGGCCAGCAAGCCCTGGCTGGCCACCATCCGGACAACCTCGCCTTCGATCCGCGGGGCCGGCTGATGTTCTGCGAGGATGGCGACGGCATCGACGAGGACGGGCGCTTCGGCAACCGGCTGATGGGGGTCGACGCCGAAGGCCGGTCCTTCGTCTTCGCGCGCAATGCCGCGGTGCTCGATGCCGGGGCGCTCGCCGCCGCCGGCAAGCGCTGTGCGCCCGGCGACTACCGTAGCGCGGAGTTCGCGGGCATCTGCTTCGATCCGTCCGGCCGCTGGCTTTTCGTCAACATCTATTCGCCCGGGCTGAGCCTGGCGATCACCGGTCCATGGCACTCCTGACCCTGAACGACGCCGAGCTCGCGCACGGCGACATGCCTCTTCTCGATGGCGCGGCCCTGACCATAGAGGCACGCGAACGAATCGGCCTGATCGGGCGCAACGGCAGCGGCAAATCGAGCCTGCTCGCAGTGATCGCCGGCCAGCGCCAGCTCGATGACGGCGAGCTCCAGCGCGCCGACGCACTGCGCTGCGTGCTGGTGGAACAGGAACCGGTCCTCCCGGCGGCCGACACCGTGCGCGACAGCCTGGTCGAACGTGGTGCGATCATGGCGATCGTCGATGAGCGCGAGCGCTGGCAGACACTCGCCCGGCTCGACGCGATGGCCGACAGGCTCGGCGCGCTGCTCGAGCAGGCGCCGGGGGAACTGTCCGGCGGCGAACGCAAGCGCGCTGCCCTCGCGCTCGCGCTGGCGCTCGAACCCGACCTGCTCCTGCTCGACGAGCCGACGAACCATCTCGACATCGACGCGATCACCCTGCTCGAGGAGTTGCTCGCACGGGGACCGAGCCTGGTCGTGGTGACCCACGACCGGCGCTTCCTCGATCGGGTCGCCACCCGCATCGTCGAGCTCGACCGGGGAATCCTGCGCAGCTATCCAGGCAGCTTCGCCGACTACGAGCGCTTCAAGACCGACCAGCTCGCGGTCGAGGCGGAAGGCCGACGCCGCTTCGACCGCTTCTGGCGCCAGGAGGAAGCCTGGATCCGCAAGGGCATCGAGGCGCGGCGGACCCGCAACCAGGGGCGTGTGCGCCGGCTCGAGGCGCTGCGCCGCGAGCGCGAGCAACGTCGCGAACAACAGGGCGACCTGCGCATCCGGCTCGATGCCGGCAGCCGTTCGGGCAGGCGGGTAGCCGAGCTGATCGATGTCGGCAAGCGCTTCGACACACCGACCGGCGAGCGCTGGGTGATACGGAACTTCTCGACCCTGATCCAGCGCGGCGATCGCATCGGCCTGATCGGCCCCAACGGCGCCGGCAAGACCACCTTGCTGCGCATCATGCTCGGCACGCTCGAACCCGACGAAGGCCGGGTGGAGCTCGGCACCGGACTGCGCATCGCCTATTTCGACCAGATGCGGGCCCAGCTCGACCCGCAGGCGAGCGTGGCCGAATCGATCGCCCCCGGTTCGGAATGGATCGAGATCGGCGGCCAGCGTCGCCATGTCATGAGCTATCTCGGCGATTTCCTGTTCTCGCCCCGGCGTGCGGGGTCGCCGGTCGCCAGCCTGTCGGGCGGCGAGCGCAACCGGCTGCTGCTGGCCCGGCTGTTCGCGCAACCCGCCAACCTGATCGTGCTCGATGAACCGACCAACGATCTCGACATGGAATCGCTCGAGCTGCTCGAGTCGACCCTGCAGGAGTACGAGGGCACCCTGCTGCTGGTCAGCCACGACCGCGCCTTCCTCGACAATGTGGTGACGCAGACGATCGCCGCCGAGGGCGACGGGCGCTGGGGCGAGTACGTCGGCGGCTACGAGGACTGGCTGCGCCAGCGCCCGACCCCCGCGCCGGCCCCCGCACCAGCGCCGGCTGCCGCGTCACCAGCGCCCGCCGGCCCGAAACCGAAACCCCGGCAGAAGCTGAACAATCGCGAGCAGCGCGAGCTCGGCGCCCTGCCGGGGCGGATCGAAGCGCTCGAGGCCGAGCAGGCCGCACTGCAGGCGAAGATGAGCGCGCCCGACTATTTCCGGAATTCGCCGGATGTCCTGCGCACCGACCAGCAGCGTCATGACGAGATCGAGAACCTGCTCGTCGAGATGCTCGAGCGCTGGGAAGCCCTGGAGGCGCGCCAGGCGGGCGATTGACCAGAAAACGGGTGCGCATTCGAGCGCATGACCGCGTTGGGGCGCCTTGCCCTGCACCCGAATGCGAACCCGTTCAGTTGTCGAGTGCGAAGCGGCCTACCGGCAGCGCCGGATCATTCTTGACCTCGCGCAGCGCGAAGCTCGACTCCACATTGGCCACTCCCTCCAGCGCCAGCAGGAAATCCTGCAGGAAGCGGTTGTAGGCGCCGATGCCGGGCACCGCGACCTTCAGCTGGTAGTCGGCATTGCCCATGAGCGGATAGCACTCGAGGACTTCCTCGCGCACGCGCATCGCCTCCTCGAAGGCGCGGGTGACCGCCGGCTGGTGGGAGGCCATGCGTATGCGTGCGAAGACGACCTCGGGCACCCCGACACGCGCCGGATCGAGAAGCATCGCGGCCCGGCGCAGCACGCCGGCGGACTGCAGCCGCCGCACGCGTCGCCAGCAGACGGTGGTCGATGCGCCAACCCGCTCGGCGAGCTCCTGGGCGGAAAGCTTGGCATCGCGCTGCAGGGCCTCGACGATGCGCACATCGATCGCGTCGGCGAGTTCGGAATGGGCCATGGATTTCCTGTATCGGGATAATCGTTCCTTTTCATAATGATATCAGGAACGTTGATTCCATGATCATTCGATTATTCATGATTCTGGAACCGATTTTTCCCGAAAACCGCGCATCCTTGTTCCTGGAACATCGAAGCGGAGTCGAATCATGGGTGCCATGCCCCAGCTACCGGAAATCAGCGACCGATCGGCCCATGTGCTGCGTGGCGATTATTCGCGGGCGCACACCGACTATCGCGTCGACCAGGATCCGGCGAACTACCGTGCCGAGGAACACCAGCGCTGGCATCATCTGTTCGAGCGCCAGTCGGCGCTGTTGCCGGGACGCGCCTGCCAGGCCTTCGTCGATTCCCTCGGCTCGCTCGATTGCGCGGACCGGATCCCGGACCTGCAGGGACAGAGCGAGCGCCTCTCGCAGCTGAGCGGCTGGCGGCTGATCGGGGTTCCCGGGCTGATTCCCGACGAAGCCTTCTTCGAGCATCTCGCCAACCGGCGCTTCCCGGTGACGATCTGGCTGCGCGGCGCCGACGAGATCGACTACATCGTCGAACCGGATGTCTTCCACGATTTCTTCGGCCACGTACCGATGCTCGCGGTGCCCGCGATCGCGGATTTCATCGCCGCATTCGGCCAGGCCTGCCTGCGCGCGCGCGACGATGCGATGCGCCGCCGACTGGCGCGCCTGTACTGGTACACCATCGAGTTCGGCCTGGTTCGCGAGGCCGACGGCGTACGCGCCTATGGCGCGGGACTGCTGTCCTCGCCAGCCGAGCTGCGCCACGCGATCGAAGCGCCGCCGGCGGTCCACCTGCGCTTTGACGCGATGCGGGTCATGGCGAGCGAATTTCGGATCGATGGCTTCCAGTCACGGTACTTCGTGGTGGAATCCTTCGAGGCATTGTTCACCGAGACTCGCCGCGCGCTGGCGGCGGTGTCCTGATCGGCCGGGCTGCCCGCGGCAGCGGCCTCAGGCTCTCAGGTTCGTCGCCATCGCCACAGGCGCATCGGCGGAATGTTGCGCCACTCGCGCACACTCATCTCGTAGGCACCGAACACCGGCGTGGCGAAACCGGCCACCGCGGACTTGAACTGGTACGCGACGAAGCTGCCATCGTGGGGCAGGGCGTCATGGACCCGGCGCGCGATGAGCTGGCCGGCATCGGCCGGCAGGGTCGAGAACGGGATGCCCGACACCACCGCATCGGGCGCCGGCAGATTGTGCTCGGCCAGGACATCGCCGATATGCTCGGCGCTGCAGCAGCGCACGATCAGGCGGGGGTCGCCGAGCCGCGCGACATGGTCGGCGAACTTCGGATCGATCTCGATGCACACCAGGCGCGAATCGGCCGGCATGGCATCGAGCAGGGCCCGGGTGGTGCCGCCGGTACCCGGCCCGAGTTCGACGATGACCCGGGCTTTCGCCGCTCCCGCCGCCTCGACGATACGCCGCTCGAGGTAGCGCGAACTCGGAATGACCGAGCCGACCCCAACGGGATCACGCAGGAATCCCAGGAAAAAAGCCAACGCGTCGGCTGGCCACATGGCCAGCCCGTTTGGTGGGCGCATTCATTCCCTCTCAGGTAGTTGTACAGTCTCGCGCCCCGTAGGCTGCCCGTTGCGCGCAGGGTCTTTTCTGGTCAGCGCACCGAATGTCGCGCAATCCCATTCGTCCGTCAACGTCCACCACGCAACGCCAATACCCGGCCAAGAGCGAGACTGGCCGCCGCGAACCCCATCGGGGCGGTGACGGTCACGAGTGAGCCATACCCCGAACAGGCAAGGGGAGTGCCCGCCCCGGCATCGGCGCGCGCAAGGCCGGGCGGGGCCGGAGCGTCGCACCAGATCGCACTGACGCCGAACCGCCCGTTGCCAGCCCGCGGGAAGCCATGCTCGCGCCGCAGGCGCGAGCGTACCGAGGCGAGCAGGGCATCATGGCGCGTCGCCGCGAGATCGCCCTGCGCGAGTTCGAACGGATCGATGCGACCGCCGGCGCCGCCGCAGGCGATCACCGCCTGGCGGCGCTGCACGCAAAGGGCGATCAGGGCCGCCTTCGCAGCGGGCGAATCGATCGCGTCGATCACGACATCGGCCCGCGGCGGCACCAGGTCGGCCACATTGGCGGAATCGACGAAGTCGTCGACACAGTCGACCCGGCATCCCGGCGAGATCGCGGCGATGCGCTCGGCCATCGCGAGGATCTTGCTGCGCCCGAGCGTCGAGTCGAGGGCGTGAATCTGGCGATTGATGTTCGATTCGGCGACATGGTCCATGTCGATGAGCGTGATCCGCCCCACCGCGGAACGCGCGAGCGCCTCGGCGGCCCAGGACCCCACGCCACCGACGCCCACGACCACGACATGCGCGGTGGCGAGCGCTTCGAGCGCACCCGGGCCATGGATCCGGGCAACGCCGCCGAAGCGGCGGTCGATCTCGACCGCCGTCATGTCGTTCGTTGTCGTGTCGTTCAAGGCAGCAGCAGCGTCGCTCCGGTGGTGCGCCGGGCCTCGAGCTCGCGATGCGCCTGCGCCGCCTCGGCGAGCGGCATGCGCTTCTCGATCACGGGACGAACCTTGCCGTCGGCGACCATCTCGAACAGGCCATTGGCCATCGCCTCGAGATCCTCGCGACGCTGGGAGTAGGCGAGCACCGATGGCCGGGTGAGATAGAGGGTGCCGCGCAGCGCGGTCAGCGGCACCGGCGGCACCGGCCCCGATGCGGCGCCGAAACTGACCATGGTGCCGAAGGGCGCGAGCGAATCCAGCGAGGCATCGAAGGTGTCCTTGCCGATGGAATCGTAGACCACCGGCACCATCGCGCCGTCCGTGATCTCGCGCACCCGCTCCACGATGTCCTCGCTGCGATAGAGGATCACATGCTCGCAGCCATGTCGGCGCGCAAGCTCGGCCTTTTCCTCGGAGCCGGCCGTGCCGATCACGCGAACACCCATCGCACGCGCCCATTGCATCGCGATCAGCCCGACGCCACCGGCGGCGGCATGGAAGAGGATCGTCTGGCCGGGCCGGAGCGCGGCGGTGCGATTGAACAGGTACTGGACCGTCATGCCCTTGAGCATCAGGGCCGCCGCCGATTCGAAGTCGACCGCGTCCGGCAATGCCACCACCGACTTCGCCGCCAGGTTGTGGACCTCGGCATAGGCTCCTGGCGGGCCGGCGGCGTATGCCACCCGGTCGCCGGGAGCGAAGCCGGTCACCCCGTCGCCGAGCGCCTCGACGACACCGGCGCCCTCCATGCCGATGCCGCCTGGCAGCGGCATCGGGTAGGCGCCGGTGCGGAAGTAGACGTCGATGAAGTTCACGCCGACCGCATGGTTGCGGATGCGCAGCTCGCCCGCGGCCGGTGCGCCCGGATCATGCTCGACCAGGCGCATGGCCTCTGGTCCGCCGGTCTGCTCGATCCTGATTGCCTTGCTCATGGGAATCTCCGTTGGCCGGGCCCGCAGCCGGCTCGACCCGGAAGGTGTCAGAAGGTGCCGGGATAGGATCCGCCGTCGATCAGGAAATTCTGGCCCGTGATGTAGCCCGCCTGGGCGCTGCAGAGGAAGGCGCACGCCTGGCCGAACTCCATCTCGTCGCCGAAGCGGCCCGCCGGCTGCGCTGCCCGGCGACGCTCGCGCGCCTCCTCGATGCTGATCCCCCCGCCCTTCGCAGCCGCCTCGACGAGGCCGGCGAGCCGATCGGTATCGAAGATGCCCGGCAGCAGGTTGTTGATCGTGACGTTGTGCGCAACGGTCTTGCGCGCGAGTCCGGCGACGAAGCCGGTCAGTCCGCTGCGCGCGCCGTTGGACAGCGCGAGCACATCGATCGGCGCCTTCACGGCGCTGGAAGTGATGTTGACGATGCGCCCGAAGCGCCGTTCGATCATGCCGTCGAGCGTGGCCTTCATGAGCTCGATCGGAGTCAGCATGTTGGCATCGACCGCCCGGATCCAGTCATCGCGATCGAAGTTGCGGAAGTCTCCCGGAGGCGGTCCGCCGGCATTGGTGACGAGGATGTCGACCTGCGGCGCTGCCGCCAGCACTTCGGCGCGCCCCGACGCGCTGGTGATGTCGGCCGCCACCGCCACGACCTCGACGCCGGTTTCGTCGGCGATCCGCCTGGCCGCATCGGCGAGCACATCGGGCCGGCGGCCGTTGATCACGAGGTCGACGCCCTCGCGCGCGAGCGACAACGCGCTGCCAAAGCCGAGCCCGCGGCTCGCGCCGCACACGATCGCCCGCCTGCCCCTGATACCCAGATCCATTTCTTTCTCCTCTGTTGATCGTGGATGCCCCGTCGCGGTTCAGCGGCGGGTCCTGAATATGGAGCCGAGGACACCGCGCAGGATCTCGCGCCCCAGCCCCGAGCCCATCGAGCGGGCCGCGCTCTTGGCAGCGGCCTCGAGAATCGAATCGCTGCGCCGCGACCGGCCACTGCCGCCGCCGCCACCGATCAGGTCGCCGAGGGATCCGAACACGCCACCACCGCCCTGCGCCTCCTTCTCGGCCTGGGCCTCGGCGGCGGCCTGCGCCTCGGCGCGGGCGAGCAGCATCTCGTGCGCGGATTCGCGATCGACCGCGGTGTCGTACACGCCGGCGACGATGGAGCCCGCGAGCAGTGCCGCGCGCTCGGCCTTGTCGATCGGGCCCATGCGGCTTGCCGGCGCCATCATCCACACCCGCTCGACGATACCCGGGCGCCCCTTTTCGTCGAGCATCGAGACCAGGGCCTCCCCGACCGCGAGCTCGGTGATGGCGGCCTCGGCGCTGAAGCCGGGATTCTGGCGCATGGTGCTGGCCGCGGCGCGCACCGCCTTCTGGTCGCGCGGAGTGAACGCACGCAGGGCATGCTGGATCCGGTTGCCGAGCTGGCCTAGGACATCGTCGGGCACATCGAGCGGATTCTGCGTCACGAAGTAGACGCCGACGCCCTTGGAACGGATCAGGCGCACCACCTGCTCGACCTTGTCGACCAGCGCCTTGGGGGCGTCGTCGAAGAGCAGGTGGGCCTCGTCGAAGAAGAAAACGAAACGCGGCTTGTCGGGATCGCCCACTTCGGGCAGCCGCTCGAAAAGCTCCGAGAGCAGCCAGAGCAGGAAGGTCGCGTACAGGGTGGGCGAACCGAGCAGGCGATCGGCGGCGAGGATGTTGATCACCCCCTGCCCCTTCGCATCGGTCTGCATCATATCGTCGAGATCGAGCATGGGCTCGCCGAAGAAATGATCGGCGCCCTGGTCCTCGAGCGCCAGCAGGCGACGCTGGATCGCACCCACGGATGCGGCCGAGACATTGCCGTAGGCGGTGCGCAGGTCGCGGGCGTTGTCGCCCACGAACTGCAGCATCGCCCGCAGATCCTTCATGTCGAGCAGGAGCATGCCGTTGTCGTCGGCCACCCGGAAGACGACATGCAGCACGCCCTCCTGGGTGTCGTTCAGGCCCAGCATCCGGCCCAGCAGCAGGGGCCCCATGTCGGATACGGTCGCGCGCAGCGGATGGCCCTGCTCGCCGTAGACATCCCAGAGCGTGACCGGAAAGCCCTGGAAGGCAGGCACCGGCAGGCCGAGGCGCTCGAGGCGCTCGGTGAGCTTCGTCGAGGACACGCCGGCCTGCGAAACCCCGGTGAGGTCACCCTTGACGTCGGAGACGAACACCGGCACCCCGATGGCGGAGAATCTCTCGGCAAGCACCTGCAGCGATACCGTCTTGCCGGTGCCGGTGGCGCCGGTGATCAGGCCGTGCCGATTGGCCAGCCGTGGCAGCAGTACGGTTTCGACTTGCGCGTTTCGCGCGATCGGCAACGCATTCATGGGAGCTGGTCGTCTCGCTGGAGAGGGACGAAGGGGCGGCGGGCGGGCCCACGGCGGTGCCCGGATGATAAAATCGAAACCGTCCGCCGGGCGGATTATCCGCCCTGCCCCCGAGTATTGCACGGTAGAGGAGTCGATGGCCGGTCATTCCAAGTGGGCCAACATCAAGCACAAGAAGGAGCGGGCCGACGCCAAGCGCGGCAAGGTCTTCACCCGGGTGATCAAGGAGATCACGGTGGCGGCCAAGCTCGGCGGCCCCGATCCTGAATCGAACCCCAGGCTGCGGCTGGCGATGGACAAGGCATCCGACGCCAACATGCCCAAGGACACGGTCAAGCGCGCGATCCAGCGCGGCTCGGGTGATCTCGACGGTGCGTCCTACGAGGAAATCCGCTACGAAGGCTATGGCGCGGGCGGCGCCGCGGTCATGGTCGACTGCCTGACCGACAACCGCACCCGGACCGTCGCCGAGGTCCGCCACGCGTTCTCCAAGCACAACGGCAACCTCGGCACCGATGGCTCGGTCGCCTTCCAGTTCACGCATTGCGGCCAGTTCCTGTTCGCGCCCGGCACCGCCGAGGAACCCGTCATGGAAGCCGCGATCGAAGCCGGCGCCGACGACATCAGCACCGACAGCGAGGGCGGCATCGAGGTCCTGTGCCCGCCGGCCGAGTTCGGCGCGCTCAAGCGGGCCTTCGCGGCAGCGGGACTCGAGGCCGAGGTCGCCGAAGTCACGATGCGCCCGAACGTCGACGCCGAACTCGATGCGCAGGACAGCGAGCGCATGCAGAAGCTGATCGATGCCCTCGAGGACATCGACGACGTGCAGCAGGTCTACACCAACGCGGTGTTCGAGGACCAGGAAACCGCATGAAGATCCTCGTGGTCGGCTCCGGCGGGCGCGAGCATGCACTCGCCTGGTGCCTGGCGCGTTCCCCCCGGGTCCAGCACGTGATCGTCGCGCCCGGCAACGGCGGGACCGCGCGCGAACCCGGCGCACGCAACATTCCGATCACCGATCCCCTGACGCTGGCCGCGCTCGCCGAGCGCGAGCAGGTCGCGTTCACCGTGGTGGGCCCCGAGGCGCCGCTGGCGGCCGGTATCGTCGATACCTTCCGCTCGCGCGGCCTGAAGATCTTCGGTCCGACCCGGGCGGCGGCCCAGCTCGAGTCGTCCAAGGATTTCGCCAAGGCCTTCATGAAGCGCCACGGCATCCCCACCGCCGACTACGAAACCTTCTCGGATGCCGCCGCGGCCCATGCCTGCATCGAGCGGCGCGGCGCCCCGATCGTGATCAAGGCCGACGGCCTGGCGGCCGGCAAGGGCGTGGTCGTCGCGACCGATCCCGACCAGGCGCATGCCGCCGTCGACATGATGCTCACCGAGGGAGGCATGGGCCAGGCGGGGGCGCGCGTCGTCATCGAGGACTTCCTCGAGGGCGAGGAAGCCAGCTTCATCGTGATGGTCGACGGCCGGAACATCCTCGCGCTCGCCTCGAGCCAGGACCACAAGAGGCTGCTCGACGACGACACCGGACCCAATACCGGCGGCATGGGCGCCTATTCCCCCGCCCCGGTGGTCACGCCGTCGGTGCACGCCCGGGTATTGCGCGAGGTGATCCGGCCCACCGTCGAAGGCATGGCGGCCGAGGGCAATCCGTTCACCGGCTTTCTCTACGCCGGCCTGATGATCGCCCCCGACGGCACCATCCGCACGCTCGAGTTCAACTGCCGGATGGGCGATCCCGAGACGCAGCCGATCCTCGCGCGCATCAAGAGCGATTTCGCCGCGATCGTCGAGCGCGGCATCGAGGGCCGCCTCGACACCGCCGAGATCTCCTGGGATCGCCGCACCGCCCTCGGCGTGGTGCTGGCCGCCCACGGCTATCCCGAGTCGCCGCGCAGCGGCGACCCGATCGATGGCCTGCCCGAGCATGGCAACGAGGTCGGCGAGGACTGCATCGTGTTCCATGCCGGCACCCGCATCGACAAGGGCCGCGTGGTCACGGCCGGGGGCCGGGTGCTCTGCGTCACCGCGCTCGGCGATTCCGTCAAGATGGCGCAGGCGCGCGCCTACGAGGTGGCCGCCACGATCCGCTTCGACGGCATGCAGTACCGGCGCGACATCGGCTACCGGGCGATCGGCCGCCCGGTGCGGAAATAGCCTTGGCCAGCCCGGCCGGGAGCGCCGCGACGCCCGGGCACGAGCGGGTCCGCAGTTGGCTGCTGGAATTGCAGCGACGCATCGTCGAGCGGCTCGAATCGCTCGATGGCGGCCGTTTCCTGATCGACGACTGGTCGCGTCCGGCCGGCGGCGGCGGCCGCAGCCGGGTGATGGAGGACTCCATCGTCCTCGAGCGCGGCGGCGTGCTCTTTTCGCATGTGGCCGGCGACGCATTGCCGGCCTCGGCCACGGCAGCCCGACCGGGAGTCGCCGGGCGGCGCTTCGAGGCGATGGGCGTATCGCTGGTGCTGCATCCGCGCAATCCCCATGTGCCGACGGTGCACATGAACGTGCGCTTCTTCATCGCGCACGCCGACGACAGCGGCCCCGCGACCTGGTGGTTCGGCGGCGGAATGGACCTCACGCCCTTCTACCCGATCGAGGAGGACGTCGTCCATTTCCACCGGGCCTGCCGCGATGCGCTCGCACCTTTCGGTCCGCAATGGCATCCGCGCTTCAAGCGCTGGTGCGACGACTATTTCCTCGTCAAGCATCGCGGCGAGGCGCGGGGAGTCGGCGGTATCTTCTTCGACGACCTGGCGGAGCCCGATTTCGACGGCGCCTTCGCCCTGACCCGTTCCGTCGGCGAGGCCTTCCTGGGCGCCTACGTCCCGATCGTCGAACGCAACCGCGATCGCCCGGTGACCGAGGCGCAGCGCGCCTTCCAGCTCTATCGGCGCGGCCGCTACGTCGAGTTCAACCTCGTCCACGACCGCGGCACCCTGTTCGGGCTGCAGTCGGGCGGGCGTACCGAGTCGATCCTGGTGTCGATGCCGCCGCTCGCGCGCTGGGCCTACGACTGGTCGCCCGAGCCCGGATCGCCGGAGGCGGCGCTGACCGAGTACTTCCTGGTTCCGCGCGAATGGGTCTGACGCGGCAACGGCTTCGGATTCGAACCGCATGACGAGGCGACGTGCAGGGGTGCTGGGAGGCACCTTCGATCCGGTCCATGTCGGCCATCTCGCGCTCGGGCGATCCGCCTGCGTGGCCCTGTCGCTGGATGAGCTGCGCCTCATGCCCACCGGCGTTTCCTGGCAGAAGTCCGGCGACACGACCCCCGCCGCCGACCGCATCGCGATGCTGCGCCTGGCGGTCGCGAACGAGCCGGGCTGGATCGTGGACACGCGCGAGACCGAGCGCGATGGTCCGAGCTACACGATCGACACCCTGGTTTCGCTGCGCGCCGAACTCGGCTCCGAGTGCGCGCTCGTCATGATCATCGGCAGCGACCAGCTGCGCAACCTCGCGAGCTGGCATCGCTGGGATGAACTGCTCGATCTCTGCCATATCGCGGCGACCCGGCGCGAACGAGTGTCGCTCGAAGCGCTGCCGGCGCCCGTCGACGCCCTCGTCGCCGAGCATGGCGCCGACGCCCTGCCCGACGCGCCGGCCGGCGGCATCGTCTTCTTCGGCATGCCGCCCGTGCCGGTCTCCTCGACGATGCTGCGCAGCCAGATCGCCAGCGGCGCCGATGTCGCCACCCTGCTGCCGGCCGGCGTTGCCGACTACATCGAAACCCGTCGCCTTTATCGCGGCGTCCCGCCCCCGAAGTAAGCAAAGGCAAGGAATGGACATTCGCAAACTGCAGCGACTCGTGGTCGACGCCCTCGAAGACGTCAAGGGCCAGGACATCGCCGTCTTCAATACCGTCGAGCTCACCAGCCTGTTCGATCGCGTCGTGATCGTGTCGGGCACATCGAATCGCCAGACCCGGGCGCTGGCGGCAAGCGTGCGCGACAAGGTCAAGGCGGCGGGGGGCGAAGTCCTTTCCGTCGAGGGCGAGGAGACCGGCGAATGGGTGCTGGTCGATCTCGGCGACCTGGTCGTCCACGTGATGCAGCCGGCGATCCGCGCCTACTACAACCTCGAGGAGATCTGGGGCGGCAAGCCGGTGCGGCTCAAGCGCGCGGCGGGTTCGGCCGTGCGCGGTTAGTCCGCCCCCCGGGCACGGTACCAGCATGCTGCTGCGCGTGGTTGCGGTCGGCACCCGGATGCCGGCCTGGGTGACGCAGGCGGTGGCGGAATTCTCCGGCCGCATGCCGGCGGAGATCAGCCTCGAATGGCGCGAAGTCCGCGCCGCGCCGCGCAGCCGCTCGGCCGACGAGACACGCTGGATGCGCGAGGAGGCGACCCGCATCGAAGCGGCGATTCCGGCCTCGGCGCGTCGGGTCGTCCTCGACGAGCGCGGCCGCGACATCGACACCGCCGGCCTCGCCCGTCGGCTCGAGGCCTGGCGCGAGGATGCCCGGCCGGTCGCCATCCTGGTCGGCGGCCCGGACGGGCTCGATCCGGCCCTGAAGGCCGGCGCCGACGAGACCCTGCGCCTGTCGAGCCTCACCCTGCCCCATCCGCTGGTCCGGGTGCTGCTCGCCGAGCAGCTCTACCGGGCCTGGTCGATCAACGCCGGCCATCCCTACCATCGCGCATGATCTATCTCGCCTCCCGCAGCCCGCGCCGCCAGGAACTGCTGGCGCGCATCGGCGTGCGCTTCGAACTGCTCGCCCCCGGTCCGGACGAGGCCGAGGCCGCCGAAGCCCTCGAGACGCCCCTGCCCGGCGAAGCTCCCCGCGCCTACGTACTGCGGGTCACGCTCGCCAAGGCGCGGGCCGGAGAGGAACGACGCCGCAACCGGGGCCTGCCGCCAGCGCCGGTTCTCGCCGCCGACACCACGGTCGCGCTGGGCGGCCGCATCCTCGGCAAGCCGGCCGATCCCGCCGAGGCGAGCGCGATGCTGCGCGCCCTCTCGGGCCGCAGCCACCGCGTGCTGACCGCGGTGGCGCTGGCGCGCGGCGAGCGAATCGAGCACCGGCTCTCGGTTTCGCGGGTCCGCTTCGCGAGGCTCACCGCGGCCGACATCGACACCTATGTGGCCAGCGGCGATCCCTTCGACAAGGCCGGCGGCTACGGAATCCAGGGCTACGCCGGGCGCTTCGTGCGCCGCGTCGAGGGCAGCGACTCCGGTATCATGGGCCTTCCGCTTTACGAAACACACTGCCTGCTGCGGAGCCGTAACTAAGACCGCCGCAGGGCATTGTGCTGCGCCCGCGAAGATGTTCTCCGAAGAAATCCTGATCAACTTTCGCACCCACGAGACGCGAGTCGCGCTCGTGCAGCAGGGCGCCGTGCAGGAACTGCACATCGAGCGGGCCGCCACCCGCGGCATGGTCGGCAACGTCTATGTCGGCAAGGTCACCCGGGTGCTGCCCGGCATGCAGTCGGCCTTCATCGACATCGGCCTGGAGCGAGCCGCCTTCCTGCATGTCGCCGATCTCTGGCAGTCGCGCTCGCACGGACAGCCGACGCTGCCGATCGAGAAGATCCTCTACGAAGGCCAGCCACTGCTCGTGCAGGTCCTGAAGGATCCGCTCGGCACCAAGGGCGCGCGGCTCTCCACCCAGATCAGCATCGCCGGGCGCCTGCTCGTGCACCTGCCGCAGGACCCGCACATCGGCGTGTCGCAGCGCATCGGCGACGAGGGCGAGCGCAACCTGCTGCGCCAGCGCCTGCAGGCGGCGCTGCCGGACGAAGAGAAAGGCGGCTACATCATCCGCACCTCGGCCGAGGATGCCGACGACGCCGAGATGCGCGCCGATGTCTCCTACCTGCGCAAGCGCTGGCAGCAGATCCTCGATGCGAGCCGGGTTCGGGCGGCGCCCAGCCTGCTCTACCAGGAGCTTTCGCTGGGCGAGCGGGTGCTGCGCGATCTGCTCTCCGAATCGACCAGCGCGATCCTCGTCGACGACGACGCCGAGCTCGCCCGGCTGCGCGAATTCGCCAAGGACTACTCGCCTTCGATACTCGGCAAGCTGCGCGCCTACACCGGCGACCGGCCGATCTTCGAACTGCACAACATCGAGGACGAGATCGAGCGCGCGCTGTCGCGTCGGGTCGACCTCAAGTCGGGCGGTTACCTGATCTTCGACCAGACCGAGGCGATGACGACGATAGACGTCAACACCGGCGGCTACGTCGGCGGCCGCAACTTCGACGACACCGTGTTCCGCACCAATCTCGAAGCCGCCCACGCCATCGCCCGCCAGCTGCGGATGCGCAACCTCGGCGGCATCATCATCGTCGACTTCATCGACATGGGCAGCAACGAACACCGCGAAGCGGTTCTCCAGGAGCTTCGCCGCGCGCTCGCCAGCGACCGCACCAAGACCAGCGT
Source organism: Burkholderiaceae bacterium (assembly GCA_041676645.1). Lineage (GTDB taxonomy): Bacteria > Pseudomonadota > Gammaproteobacteria > Burkholderiales > Burkholderiaceae_E > JAMLIN01. The sequence continues at coordinate 99,907 of JBAYRO010000001.1, forward strand.
GAGCGGCTTCACCTCGCTCGGGCTGGTCGAGATGACCCGCAAGCGCACCCGGGAGTCGCTCGCGCACCTGCTGTGCGAACCCTGCCCGGTCTGCACCGGGGTGGGCCAGGTCAAGACGGCCCGCTCCATCTGCTACGAGATCCTGCGCGAGGTCCAGCGCGAAGCCGGCCAGTTCAATCCGCGCGAGTTCCGCATCATCGCCTCGCAGGATGTCATCGACCTCTTCCTCGAGGAAGAAAGCCAGCCGCTCGCGTCGCTCGGCGATGCGATCGGCAAGCCGATCGCGCTGCAGGTCGAGTCGGCCTACGGCCAGACCCTCTACGACATCATCCTGACCTGAGATTCCGAGAGACAGTGAGCGACGTGCGCAACCTGCTGCACCGATGAACCGGCGTCGCCCCCGCTCCGCGCGGCAGCAGGCCATGCGTCGCCACCGCCGCGCCCTGCGCAAGCGGTTCGTCGCCCTGCGCTCGCGCGCCGTCGACCTGCGCCGGCGCGGCGAAGCGCTCGATCCGGTGCTGCGCGGCATGCTCTGGAGTGTCGCGGCCGGCATCGCCTTCGCCTTGCTCAACGCCCTGCTGCGGGTGATGACGACCGAACTCGATCCGATGCAGGCGCAGTTCCTGCGCTACCTCTTCGGGCTCATCGTGATGCTGCCGATCATCCTGCGCCAGGGCCTGGGCAAGTACCGGCCCAACGGCCTGGGCGGACAGCTGTGGCGCGGCGTCATCCATACCTCGGGACTGATGCTGTGGTTCACGGCCCTGCCCCACCTCTCGCTCGCCTACATGACGGCGATCGGCTTCACCACGCCGATCTTCATCATGCTCGGCGCCGCGATCTTCTTTCGGGAGAAGATGATCGCGGCGCGCTGGTTCGCGGCGCTGCTCGGCTTCGGTGGCGTGCTCGTCGTGGTCGGTCCCAAGCTGGCCGGCGGAGAGCTCCTGTACGCGCTGGTGATGCTCGGTTCGGCGCCGCTGTTCGCCGGATCCTTCCTGATCACCAAGGCCCTGACCCGGCGCGACAGCCCGGCGGTGATCGTCGTCTGGCAGTCGATCGTGGTGGCCGCCTTCTCGCTGCCGCTCGCGCTGATGGGCTGGACGACGCCGACGCCCGCCCAGTGGGCCTGGTTCGCGGTCAGCGGGGTGCTCGGCAGCGCCGGCCACTACTTCCTGACGCGATCGTTCGCGGTGGCCGACATCTCCGCGACGCAGCCGGTGCGCTTCCTCGACCTGGTGTGGGCATCGGTGCTGGGCTTTCTGATCTTCGCCGATGTGCCGGCATTCTCCACGCTCGTGGGCGGTTCGATCATCCTGGCGTCCACGGTCTGGATCGCGCGACGCGAGTCACGGGCACGCCAGGCAGCGCCATCCCTTGACATGAAAAAGCGATGAAAACATACTGATTTCATGTCCACGACAATGATCCAGATCCGGAACGTGCCAGCCGATTTCCACCGCCGACTCAAAGCCCGAGCGGCCACGGAGGGGATGTCGATGTCGGACTACGTACTGCGTGAGGTCGGCAAGGCACTCGAGCAGCCAACCCGCGACGAGGTGCTCGCGCGTTTGCGGGCGCAACCTGTCCGCAAGCTGTCGCGCAGTGCGGCCGATGTCCTGCGGACAGAGCGTGAAGGCAGGTGATCGTTCTCGACGCGTCCGCGCTCATCGAGCTGATCCTCAGCTCCGCAGCCGGACATCGGGTGGCCGCGCGTATCGCTGATCCGGCGGTGGGTCTGCACATCCCGCATCTGGCGGACGTCGAGATAGCACAGGTGCTGCGGCGCTATGCCGGGGATGGCGATATCGATGATCGCGTCGCCGCCTCTGCGCTGGCGGATTTCCGCTCACTCGATCTTCAGCGACACGCCCATGAGCCGCTGCTCGACCGCGTCTGGGCACTGCGTCGCAATGTAACGGCGTACGACGCGGTCTATGTCGCGCTGGCCGAGGCACTGGACGCCGTCCTGCTGACCTGTGACGGGCGCCTGGCGCGGGGCGCCAGGACGACGGCTCGCGTCGAGCTGATCGATCGGGAATGAACTCGTGTCGACAGGCTTTCAAAAAATGGGGTCAGACTCCATTTGCGCCGGCAAATGGAGTCTGACCCCATTTTTTCATTTTTTACGTCACTTCATGTCGGCGATGGCTTCGTAGGTGCTGCCGCTGACCTTGAACAGCTGGTACTGGCCCGGGACGTCGCCGGCGCTGTCGAACTCGTGATCGCCCGCGGCGCCCTTGTAGTCGATGTCCTTGCCGTCGGCGATGAGCTGCCTGGCCTTGCTCCATTCACCGGGCAGGATCGGCTCACCGGGCGCGGAGGCCACCTCGCGCAGCGAAGCCGATAGCCTGGCCCTGTCGCCGCCGGCATGCTCGATGGCCAGCGCCATCAGGAAAGCGGCGTCGTAGGAGGTGGCCGCGAAGGTCGCGTTGGGATCGCCGCCGGTCGCCCGAAAGGCGGCCGAGAAGGCGTCGAAGGCCGCTCCCGATTCACCCATCGGGGCGGACACCTGGAAGGTGCCCAGGTTGTCGGCGCCGAGCGTCTCGATCAGCGCCTCGTCGCGCATGCCGTCGGCGCCCACATAGTTCTTGAAGAAGTTGTTCTCGATGGCCTGGCGCAGCATGGTCAGACCGGCGCTGTTGCCGTAGTGGAAGATCACCAGGGTGTCGGCACCGCCCTTCGCCAGCTCGGCGAGATCCGAGCGGTAGGAAGCGCGCTGGTCTTCCTGTCCGGCGTAGCCGGCGATCGTGCCGCCGGCCTTCTCGAACTCGTCGCGGAAGCTCTCGGCCAGGCCCTTGCCGTAGTCGTTGTTCACGTAGCCGACCGCCACGCTGTCGACGCCGCGCGCCTTCAGGGTGCGCGCCAGCGCGCGGCCCTGGTAGTTGTCCGACGGAACGGTGCGAAAGACCAGATCCTTGTCGTCGATCCCGGTGATCTGCGGCGAGGTACCGGACGAGGTCACCATCAGCACGCCGGCCGGCACCGTCACCGAGCTGGCGACGGCGAGCACCTCGCCCGAGCAGGGCGGTCCGACGACCCCGACGGCGCGCGACACGTTGACGACCCGCGTGGCCGCGTCGGTGGCGTTCTGCGGGTTGCAGCCGGAGTCGCCGACCACGGCCTCGAGCTTGCCGCCGAGGACGCCGCCCTGTTCATTGACCTCTTTCACGGCGAGCTGCATGGCCGCGATCATGGGTGGGGCCATGCCGGCGATGGGGCCGGTGATGCCGCCGAGCAGACCGACGGTGACGTCGGCGTGAACCGGTGCGGCAAAGGCCGCGCCGGCCAGGGCCAGTGCGGCGACGAGGCGTTTGGGTTGGCTCATGACGGGGTCTTCCGTGCGCAGTGGAGTGGATGTCGAAACGGCTCACGAGGGGCCGTAATGCATCCTACACAATTTGCCACGGCCGTGCGGCGCGTCGTAGCCCGTTCATACGGTTGAAGGCGATCCACTTCAGCCCGTCGACGCGGGCGGCTTCCTGCCGCGCTGGCCCGATTCTTCGGGCAGGATGCCTTCGGGACGAAAGCGCAGCACCAGCTGCAGCATCAGGCCGATCACGAACATCCGGACGTACTTGGCCTGGGTGGCCATGTCGGCCGGCAGGCGATCGGTGAGCAGCTCCGACAGCGACCAGATCAGCCAGATCACCGCCGCCCCCAGGATGGCGCCGCGATTGTTGCCCGACCCGCCCAGGATCAGCATGATCCAGACCAGGAAGGTCGCGATCATCGGGTCGATGGCCTCGGGCGTGATGCTGCGGTTGAAATGCACGAACAGCGCGCCGGCCAGCCCCATGATCGCCGAACCGAAGATGAAAGCTTCCAGGCGGCGCTTCTCGACATCCTTGCCCATCGCGGCAGCCGCGGCTTCGTTGTCCCGAATGGCCTTCATCATCCGCCCCCAGGGCGAACGCAACTGGCGCTCCACCGCCCAGTACACCACCAGCACGACCCCGGTCACCAGCAGCAGGTAGGCTGCCTGCGAGGCCATGTAGTCGAGATCGCCGAACGGCCGCGGCACGCCGATGATTCCGCGTGGCCCGCCGGTCAGCCAGTCTTCGCTCCTGATGACGAGCCGGATGATCTCGGCCACACCGATGGTGGCGATGGCAAGGTAGTCCGAGCGCAAGCGCAGGCAGATGCGTCCGATCGGCCAGGCGATCGCGCCGGCCGCGAGCATCGCCCCGAGCCAGCCGACCGGCACCGGCAGTTCGAAGCCGCCGATGCGGCCACTCGCCGGGATGCCCGTCAGGATTGCCGACACGTAGGCGCCGACCGCGAAGAAGCCGGCGACGCCGGCGTTGAACAGTCCGGTCAATCCCCAGTGGATGTTCAGCGCCAGCGCCAGCAGCGCGTAGATGCCGATCAGGGTGCCCATGAAGAGGGCGTAGTTGAGCAGGCCCATCGGGTCCATGTCAGAGCACCTTGCCCTTGAACACGCCGCTGGGCCGCAGCACCAGGATGGCAAGCAGGATCGCGAAGGCCGTGGCCATCTTGTACTGGCCCGGCATGACCAGCACCGACAATTCCTCCGCCAGTCCGACGATCAGGCCGCCGACCACCGCGCCCTCGACCCGGCCCACGCCGCCGAGAATCGCCGCGGCGAACATCGGCAGCAGCATCGACCAGCCCATCATCGAGGTCAGCTCGTTGTTGATGCCGAGCATGAATCCCGACGCCGTCGTGAGCGCGCCGACGGTCGCCCAGGTCAGCATCGTCACCCGGCGGTTGTCCACGCCGGACAGGCGGGCCAGGTCGGGGTTGTCGGACATGGCCCGCATCGCCTTGCCCCAGCGGGTGTATTTCAGGAAGGCGACCAGGCCGAGCACCAGCGCCACCACCGTCGCCAGCGTATAGAGCTCGCGCGGGCGAAGCAGGATGCCGCCGAACGATTCGGGGCGGACGATGCCGCGGCTGTAGGTCTGCGGGTCCACGCCCCACACCACCTGCACCACCGAGCGCAGCATCAGTGCGATGCCCAGCGAGGCGATCACGGTGAGGATCTTGGGGCGCTTCGCGAGGTGCTCGTAGAAGCCGCGATCCACCGCGATCGCCACCACCGCGGTGACGATCATCGCGAACGGCAGCGCGGTCCACGGGCCCATGCCGGCGCCCACCAGGGCCAGCGCGAAGAAGGCGCCGAGGGTGGCCATGTCGCCATGGGCGAAGTGGGCGAAGCGCAGGATGCCGAACACCATCGTGATGCCGATGGCGCCGAGCGCGTAGATGGAGCCAAGCACCACGCCCGGCACCAGGTAGAAGTTGATGAAGCTGACGACCGTCATGTCGTTCGCTTCCTCAAGCGCCCAGGAACATCTGGGCCACCTCGCGATCGGCAAGCAGCGCAGCGCCGGTGCCCTGGTGGCGATTGGCGCCGGTGGCGAGCACGTAGCCCCGGTCGCAGAAGGCCAGCGCCTGCTTCGCGTGCTGCTCGACCAGCATGATGGACACGCCCGAATCACGCACATCCCGAATGATCTGGAAGATCTGCTCCATGTACTTCGGCGACAGGCCGGCGGTGGGCTCGTCCAGGAGCAGCAGCCCGGGCTCGAGCATCAGCGCGCGGCCCATGGCGACCATCTGCCGTTGTCCGCCCGACAGATCGCCGGCCAGGTTCCTGCGCTTGGCCCTGAGGTCGGGAAACAATCCGTAGACGCGGTCGTAGGCGGCCGTCAGGTCGCCCCTGCGCAGGAAGGCGCCCATCTCGAAGTTCTCGTGCACCGTCATCTCGCGGAACACGTTGTCCACCTGGGGCACATAGCAGATGCCGCGCCGGACGATGCGATCGGGAGTCCAGCCGGTGATGTCGTCGCCGTCGAACAGGATCTGGCCGCCGCGCACATCGAGCAGGCCGACGACGGCCTTCATCGCGGTGGACTTGCCGGCGCCGTTGGGGCCGACGATGACGACGATCTCGCGGGGCGCGACGTCGATGGACACGCCCTGGAGGATGTCCGCGTCGCCGTAGCCGCCGCGAACATCCTGCATGGAAAGCAGGGGGATCACAGATCCTCCCTGCGGAGTTCCCGCTGTCGCGCTTCCTCGAGCCGAGGGGCGAGCCCGGCCCCGGCGCGCGCGGCCGCCGAAGGGGTTTCGCCGAGATAGGCTTCGAGCACGCGCGGATCGTTGCGCACGGTATGGAAGTCGCCCTGGACCAGCACCCTGCCCTCGGCCATGCAGACCACCGGATCGCACAGCTTCTCGATCATCTCCATGTCGTGCTCGATCAGGATGAAGGTATAGCCGCGCTCGCGGTTGAGGATCCGGATCTTCTCCTCGAGCTTGCGCAGCAGGGTCCGGTTGACGCCCGCGGCGGGTTCGTCGAGCAGCACCAGCCTGGCCTCGGTCATCATCGTGCGACCGAGTTCGAGCAGCTTCTTCTGGCCGCCTGACAGGTTGCCTGCCCTCTCATAGGCGACATGGGCCAGCTCGAGGAACGCCAGCGTGTCCATCGCGCGCTCCCGCATCGCCGCTTCCGCCTTGCGCACCTTGCCCCAGCTCACCCAGTTCGCGAACAGGCGCTCGCCTGGCTGGTGCGGCGGGACCATCATCAGGTTCTCGAGCAGGGTGAGCCGATGGAACTCGTGGGGAATCTGGAAGGTGCGGACGAGCCCCTTGTGGAACAGGGCGTCGGTGGACAGGTGGGTGACGTCCTCGCCGAGGAAGCGCCGGGTGCCCGAAGTGGGCTTCAGGGCGCCGGCGATGACATTGAAGAGCGTCGTCTTGCCCGCGCCGTTCGGGCCCACCAGGCCGAGTATCTCGCCCTGGTTCACCTGCAGCGAGCAGCCGTCGACGGCGTGAAAGCCCCCGAAGGCCTTGACGATGTTGTCCAGCTCGAGCATGCCATTCCCTGTTCTTGTCGGGCCTCCCGGCAACGTCACGGCGCGTCCGGCGCGAACCCGGGGCAAGGGCGCTCCTCAGAACACCGCCGACTGCCCGCCGTCGATGTTGATGCTCGAGCCGGTCACGAAACTGGCGGCTTCGGAAGCCAGGAAGGCGATCACGTTGGCGGCTTCCTCGGCCCTGCCGACCCGGCCCAGCGGAATGCCGCCGGCGACCTTCGTGTAGTAGTCCTCGAGGGAGAGGCTGGCGCGCGCCGCATGGCCCTCATGCTGGCCGGCGCGCACCAGGCCGATGCAGACGGTGTTGACGAGGATGCCGTCGGGCGCGAGTTCCTTCGACAGCGCCTTGGTCATGGCCTGGCCGGCGGCCCGGGTCACCGTGGTCGGCATGCTGCGCGCCGGCGGCGCCTTGGCCCCGATGTTCGTGACGTTGACGATCCGTCCGCCGCCACGGGCGCGCATCTGCGGCACCACCAGCCGGATGAGCCGGATGGCGGCGAAGAGCTTGAGATCGAGGTCCGACTGCCAGGCTTCGTCGGTGACCGATTCGAACTTGCCGGTGGCGGCGGTACCGGCATTGTTGACGAGGATGTCGACCCCGCCGAAGGCGTGCACCGTCGCGCCCACCAGGCGATTGAGGTCCTCCGCGCTGCTGACGTCGGCCACCACCGGCAGCGCCTCGCCCCCGGCGTCGCGAATCATGGCGGCGACCCGGTCGAGCCCCTCCTGGCCGCGGGCGCAGAGCACGACCCGCGCGCCTTCGGCGGCAAGCCGCTCGGCCGTGGCAAGGCCGATTCCCTGGCTGGCCCCGGTGATGATCGCAACCTTTCCGGCAAGTCCGAGTTCCATCGATGTCTCCTGTGCTCATGCGCCCCGCCGTGCGCCGGGCGCAGGATGCATGTTGCACCAGATCGGCACGGCGCGCGGCGGATGCCGGTACCGCGGCCAGAAGATGGCCGGCCCCGCTCGCCTCCGCGACCCGGCGATGATAGCCTTGGCCTGGAGGATTCCCGAGGAGCAGTCGAGATGTCGGACAACGACGACCACCATCACCACGACCATGACCACGACCATGGTTCGGACCTGTCGCCGATGGACCTGCGTGTCCGCGCCCTGCAGTCACTGCTGACCGCAAAGGGCTACATCGACCCGGAAGCGCTCGATCGGATCGTCGACACCTACGAAACCCGCGTCGGCCCGCGCAATGGCGCGGCCGTGGTGGCCCGCGCCTGGACCGATCCCGAGTTCCTCGACTGGCTGCGCCGCGACGCCTCCGCCGCAATCGCCTCGATGGGCTTCACGGGGCGCCAGGGCGAACACATGGTGGTGGTCGAGAACACGCCCGAGACCCACAACATGGTGGTGTGCACCCTGTGCTCCTGCTATCCGTGGCCGGTGCTCGGGCTACCGCCGGTCTGGTACAAGTCGGCGCCCTACCGCTCGCGCGTGGTGCGCGAGCCGCGCGCGGTGCTCCGCGACTTCAATGTCGAACTGCCCGAGTCGACCCGCATCCGGGTCTGGGATTCGACCGCCGAGACGCGCTACCTGGTGCTGCCGATGCGACCGGCCGACACCGAGGGCTGGCCCGCCGATCGCCTCGCCGAACTCGTCAGCCGCGATGCCATGATCGGCACCGCGCTGGCCGCCTCTCCCGACACCCTGGAGACCGCATGATGAAACGCCCCCCACGCTCACTTCGTCCGCTTCGGCCGGCCGGGCGCCACTGACATGGGTACCTGGCGAACCTCGGCCGACATCGGCGGCCTGCCCGGCTTCGGCCCCGTCGAACCCGAGACCGACGAGCCGCTGTTCCATGCGAGCTGGGAACCGGCGGCGATGGCCATCACGGTCGCCCTCGGCGCGAGCGGCCGCTGGACCATCGACCATTCGCGCGCCACGCGCGAATCCCTGCCGCTCGAACGCTATCGGTCCAACACCTACTACCAGATCTGGCTCGACGCCCTCGATGCGCAGATGCTGCGCTACGGCATGGCAAGCCCCGAGGAACTCGCCACCGGCGAGATGCGCATTCCGCCGGTGGCGCTGCCACGCAAGCTGGCCGCCGCGGATGTCGATGCCACGCTCGCCCGTGGCTCGCCCACCGAAAGGCCGTCCACCCGAGCGGCGCGCTTTTCGCCCGGCGACCGGGTTCGCACCAGTTCGGCGATGCCGTCCGGCCACACGCGCCTGCCGGTCTATGCGCGCGGCAAGACCGGCGTGGTCCGCCTGGTGCATGGCGTCCATGTCTATCCCGATGTCCATTCCACCGGCGACGCCCCTCCCTACCGCGAGGATCCGCACTGGCTCTACGCCGTCGAGTTCGATGGTCGCGAGCTGTGGGGCGATGACGGCGAATCCGGCCTGAACGTCCTGATCGACGCCTGGGAACCCTATCTCGAACCGGCCAATCCGCAATGACGACGATCTGGTGCGACCTGCCCCTGCTGCCCGCCGACGAGGACGGCCCCGTGTTCGCCGAACCCTGGCAGGCACAGGCCTTCGCGATGGCGGTCCACCTCCATTCCCGCGGCGCCTTCGAATGGACCGAGTGGGCCCAGGCCCTGTCCGGCGCCATCCGCCGCGCCCAGGAAGCCGGTGACGCCGACCTCGGCGATACCTACTATCTCCACTGGCTCGATGCGCTCGAGCAGCTGGTGCGCGACAAGGGGCTCGGCACCGAAAGCGCGCTGGCCGGCCTGCGCGGCGCCTGGGCCGAAGCCGCGGCGCGCACCCCCCACGGCCAGCCGATCGACATCCATCCCACCACCCTCGCGGGGCTGGTTGCCGAGGCAAGCACGACCCGGCCCTGAACCCGGCGCGATATCCTCCGATACCCTCCGGGGGCGGATTCGGGCGCAGGGCAAGGCGGGGCGCCGAAGACAGTGCGGACCGGCACGGCGAGGCGCCCCAACGCCGCCATGCGCCCGAATCCGCCCCCGGTCAGCGCCAGGCGAAGACCGGCTGCTCCAGCCCGTCGACCCGGGTGCTGCGTCCCGCGAGCACTTCACGGAACTGGTAGAGGACGGCCGCCGTGGGCGCATGGATGAAGCGCTCGCCCATGCGAAGCCGGACCACCGGGCGCTCGCTCTCGGGAATCCGGGTGAAGTCGACCGCGTCGCGCGCCTCGATGGTGGCCAGCGGCACCCGATGCACCGAGGCGACCTCGTCGGGATTGGGTCGCAGCCGGGCGGCATCGCCTCCCCAGACGACCACCGGCGTGATGAGATAGCCCGAGCGCGTCGGATAGTCGTCCAGCACCGCCATGACGTCGCTAGTGTCGCGCGCCAGGCCGACTTCCTCGTCGAGCTCGCGCAGCACCGCCTCGATGGCGGTTTCCCCGGCATCGAGACGCCCGCCGGGCAAGGCCCACTGGCCCCCATGCGCACGCAGCTTCGACACCCGCCGGGTGAGCACGAACGCCGGCGCGCCATCCTCGGCATCGGTGATCGCGATCGCGACCGCGGCATGGCGCGGCTCGGCCTCGCCCGTCCAGGCGATGGTGGTCCGCACGAATGCTGCGCAACGCCGCGCGATCTCCGCGCGGGCGGCATCGTTCAGGGACATCGGACGCACCCGGACGGCTCGAGAAGGCAGGGAATGATCAGTATCCCCACAGCAGACCGCGCGAGACCCAGCCGCGGGTCCCCGACTGGGTTTCGACCCGTGCCCAGCCCTGGCGCTGCTCGATGGTGCGCAGGACATCGCCGCGCCTGACCGAGCCGATCACCTTGGTGTTGGTGCCCGGTCCGCTGCGCAGGTTCACCGGGCCTTGCGACTTGACCACCATGTGCGGCTTGCGGGCGGTCATCGGGCCGAACACCCAGCCTTCGTCCGATTCGAAATCGCGCACATTGAGCCAGTCGCCCTTGCGACCGATGACCATCAGCGGATAGCCCCGGCTCAGCATCCAGATGGACTTGTGCTCGGTGCCGGGACCTGTTCGCATGTTGATCTCGTTGCGGTCGACGCTCACCATCTCCTGGGCGTGCGCGGCCGGCAAGAGCACGATCATCAGGAAAACAAAGGCGATCGAGCGAAAGATCATTCCTTGCGATGCGGTCATGGGTTCCTTCGGTAAGAGGTTGATGACGGCCGCGCGACATGCACGACGCGGAAGTACCGATTCGAACAATTCCGTGCGTCGGGATCAAGTCCCCGGCGCCGCGGATGTCCGATGGCGGTAATCAGGCATTCGTCTTCCTGGACGACGACTTGGGCACCCGGCCCATGAGATAGAACTCGTCGTTGGGCATCATCCCCGAGAGATTCGCCATCCGGTTCGAAAGCGCGAAGAAGCCCGCGGTCGCGCCGATGTCCCAGGCATCCTCGTCGTCGAAGCCGTGCGCGCGCAAGGCCTCGAAGTCGGCCTCGCCGAGCGTCGCCGAATCGGTGGCGACCTTCATCGCGAAATCGAGCATCGCCCGCTGGCGGGGCGTGATGTCGGCCTTGCGGTAGTTGGTCGCGACCTGGTCGGCCAGCAGCGGCTTCTTCTCGTAGATGCGCAGCAGCGCCCCGTGCGCGACGACGCAGTACAGGCACTGGTTCGCGGCACTGGTGGCGACGACGATCATCTCGCGCTCGCCCTTGCTGAGCCGGCTCTCCTCGCGCAGCATGAGGGCGTCATGGTAGGTGAAGAAGGCGCGGAACTCGGCGGGACGCCGGGCGAGCGTGAGGAACACGTTCGGCACGAAGCCGGCCTTTTCCTGTACCCCGAGCAGCATCTCCCGTATGTCGTCGGGCAGGCTCCCGAGTTCGGGCAAGGGGTAGCGCTTCGCAGCATCGGTCGCGTTCATCTGGCTCTCCGCTCATTGATTGCCAAGAGGATACGCCTGCCCCGAAGAGAAGGTCAAAACCCCTGCATACGAATCGAATTCACCCCGATCATCGTCGATCCTGCGCAGCTCCCGACCGGCGCAGCCGGCCCGCGATGCGATAGCGCCACCAGGTGCCACTGGCATTGCACCAGGCGAGCAGGAGCCCGTAGCGGCCATCGAGGAAGCCGCCCCGCAGGAGGTAGCCGCGCAGGAAGGTCCAGCCGGCGTGGAGAGCGGCCGACACCGGGCCGCCCCGGCCGCGGGCCGCGACACGCGGCGCGCCGGCCTGCGCATAGCGGCGTCCCTTCTCCAGCGCATCGGCAACCGAATCGATGGTGAAGTGCATCAGCACCCCGTCGAGGACCGGCGCCGGGCCATCGTGATCGAGCCTCTCATGGACGAGATCCTCGGTGAAGCGCGCGGCGCCACGCCTGAACAGGCGCAGCACCCGGTCGCCATGCCAGTCGCCGAAGCGCAGTGGCCGGCCGGCGAAGCAGGAGCGACGCCGGACCTGGAAGGCGTCGGCACTGCCTTCCCGGACCGCGGCCAGGATGGACTCGCGCAACCCGGGGGTGACGACCTCGTCGGCATCGATCGAGAACACCCACTCGCCGGTGGCGAGATCGAGCGCGCGATTCTTCTGGATCCCGAAGCCCGGCCAGTCGGCGCGTACCAGCACGCGCGCACCCGCGGCGCGGGCCAGTTCC
>JBAYRO010000002.1:0-111307 GCA_041676645.1 Burkholderiaceae bacterium
ACATCGGGCTCGATGGCCGGCGCGTCGTTCGGGCAGGCCGTCAGCGCCCTGCGCTTCGGCATTGCGCAGCTGCAGCCCGGCGACCGCTTCAACCTGATCCGCTTCAACGATCGCCACGCGAGCCTCTATCCGGCGCCGCAGGCATTCGATGCCGCGAGCCGCCGCGAGGCCCTGGCATGGATCAGCCGGCTGCGTGCCGAAGGCGGCACCGAGATGCGCGGCGCGATCGAGCAGGCGCTCGCGGCGGCGACCACACCGGGCCTGGTCAGCCAGGTCATCTTCATGACCGACGGCGCCGTCGGCTACGAAGCCGACATGCTGGCGCTGGTCGAACGCGAACTCGGTGCGCGGCGCCTCTTCACGGTCGGAATCGGCTCGGCGCCCAACGGCTGGTTCATGCGCAAGGCCGCCGCCGCGGGGCGCGGCAGCTTCACCTACATCCACCGGGTAGAGGACGTCGAGGCAAGAATGGGTGAACTCTATTCCCGGCTCTCCCGGCCGATGCTCACCGACCTGGGGCTGCGCTTCGAGGGCGCGCAGCCGCTCGATCCGGTGATCCTGCCCGGTGAACTCTACGTCGGCGAACCGATCGTGGTGCGCGCCCGCTTCGCCTCCGCGCCGACTGCGGCCATCGTCTCGGGATCGATCGGCGACATCCGCTGGGAAAGCCGGCTTCCGGCCGGTCACGCGGCAGGCAGCGGCCTGCACACGGCATGGGCGCGCCAGCGCATCGAGGAACTCGGCGACGAGATCGCCCGAGCCGGCGGCGTTCGCAGGGACGCAGGCGGTGATAGCGGTGGGAGGGTCGAGGCGCTGCGGGAAAGCGTGCGCGATCTCGGCCTCGAGCATCACCTGGTCACCGCCTACACCAGCCTGGTCGCGGTCGACGTCACGCCGGTACGCCCGGCCGACGCGCCGATGCAGTCCACCGCGGTGCCGACGCACCTGCCCGCGGGCTGGGAGGCCGATGCGGTATTCGGCACCGGCCAGCTGGCCCGCGGCGCGACACCGGCGATGCTCGATCTCGCGACCGGGCTGGCGCTGCTCGCGCTTGCGTGCGTGCTCGCCCTTGGACCGCTCCGGCGCAGGCGGTTCGGGCAATGAGCCCGGCCATGGCGCTCCGACGGCCCGAGCGGCGCAGCGGCCCGCGCCTGCGCTGGCGGACCCTGTGCCGGCGCGTGGGCCTCGCGAGGCTTGTCGTCCTCATGCTGCTGGCTGCCGGCTCGTGGCAGGTCGGCGCCGGCCTCTACCTGTACGCGAAGGCCGGGCTCGCCCAGATCCTGATCGCCCATGCCTGGCAGCAGAATCTCGAACAAGGCCGGGCGGCGGCGCGCCCCTGGGCCTGGGCCGACACGACCGCCGTCGCGCGAATCCGCTTCGTCGAGCACGCACGGTCGATGATCGTTCTCGAAGGGGATTCGGGCCGGACCCTGGCCTTCGGGCCCGGCCACCGCAGCGGCACGACGCTTCCCGGTGGCGCCGGCAACAGCGTGGTCAGCGGTCACCGCGATACCCACTTCCGCATCCTCGAGCAGCTGTCCGCCGGACAGCGCATCGAGGTCGAGCGACTCGACGGCAGCCGCCGCAACTACCGCGTCTCGGGCGTGCGCATCGTCGACCATCGCGACCTCGGCGTCCTCGCCGACCGTGGCCGCGACGCGCTCACCCTGGTCACCTGCTGGCCGTTCGACGCGGTGGTTCCGGGCGGCCCGCTGCGCTTCGTGGTGTCGGCGCTCGCCGAGGACGGCGCCTGATCGGCACCCGGCCCGGGAACCGCTGCGATGTGTCCGCCCCACGCGCGTCAGCCTGGGCGGGGCGGTCGCCCATCAAATGGTGTCTGACCCCATTTCCAGGCAGTCGTCGACCCATTCGGCAAAGCCGAATCCGCCCGGAGCCCGGGTGATCCGGGCTGGCGGCCGTGGGAGTCCCGACAGGTGCGAAGCAATGTTCGCGACGCCGATGCTGCGCGGGTAGGCTGCGAACATCTGTGCGTCGTTGGGCGAATCGCCGACGAATACCACCTGCGCGGCACGTTCGGCCTGCCCCATCCCGTAGCGTCGCTCCAGCCACCGCCGGGCGGCGAGCGGTTTGTTGAAATCGCCGATCCACAGGTTGAGGTGGATCGAGCTGGCGGTGGCCTGCACGCCGGCGGCATGCGCTGCAAGCAGGGCGCGCCGCACCTCGGCCGCCGGCAGGGGCTCGACCTCCTGCGCATGGTCCAGCGCCAGGTCGTAGCGGCGATAGACATTGTCCCGTGCCGGCGCGAGGCCGGGCACCTCGCGCACCAGTTGCACGGCCACCTCGGCGAGGCGGGCGCGGTGGCGAACGCGTGTCGCTTCATCCTGGCTGTCGTGGTAGCGCAGGTGCCGTCCTTCACCTTCGATCACGAAGGCGCCGTTCTCGCCGATCACCGCGGCCACCGGCCAGGTACGCGCCATCTGGTCGCACCAGCCGGCACAGGCGCCGGTGATCGGCACCACCGCAATGCCGGCCTCATGGAGCCGGTACAGCGCGCGCAGGGTCTCGGCGGGCAGGCGGCCTTCCCAGGTGAGCGTATCGTCGACATCGGTGAGGACGACGCGAGGCAGCGTTTCTTGCATGTGTCGACGTCGGTCCCTTGTCGCCTACTTGATGCCGGCATTCATGAACGACTGCATGAACTGGCGCTGGAACAGCAGGAAGGCGAGCAGCAGCGGCCCCACCGCCAGCAGCGTGCCGGCCGACAACACGCCCCAGTCGACACCCGTTTCGGGCGCCGCGAACAGGGCCATGCCCACCGTGACCGGGCGGCTCGCCTCGGTATTGGTTGCGACCAGCGGCCACAGGAAGTTGTTCCAGTGGTAGCTGATCGACACCAACCCGTAGGCCAGGTAGGTCGGCTTGGCGAGCGGCACATACACCTTGAGCAGGATCGCCAGGCGTGACAGGCCTTCGATGCGCGCGACATCCTCCAGTTCCTGCGGCACCGTCATGAAGGTCTGGCGCAGCAGGAAGATGCCGAAGGCGCTGGCCACGTAGGGTAGCGCAACCCCCAGGTAGCGATCGATCTGCCCCAGCCGCGCAATCGTCATGTAGTTCTCGACGATCAGCACTTCGGGCATCACCATCAGTTGCAGCAGGACCAGGGCGAACACCAGGCCGCGCCCCCTGAACTCCATCCGCGCGAGCGCGTAGCCGGCCAGCGTACAGACCACCAGTTGCAGGGCCAGCAGGAGGGTGACGATCGCCACCGTGTTGAACAGGTAGCGAGCGAAGGGCGCCACCTGCCAGGCTTCATGGAAGTTCTCGAAGCCCCAGCGTGCCTCGAAGGAGAAGCGCAACGCCTCGCCTCCGGGGTGGAACGCAGCCCAGGCCAGCAGGAGCAGCGGCGCCACCCACAGCAGGCCCAGCGCCCAGCCCGCCACCGGAACCAGCAAGCGACCGGCGCGCCGCGGCCGTGGTGTCTCGTCGTCGATCGGCGATGCCCATGCGACAGCCGCTTCGTCGCCGCGATACGAGGGTGCGGTCATCGATAATGCACGTGGCGGCGCGACAGCCAGAACTGCAGCGCGGAACAGCCGGCCAGCAACAACAGCAGCACCAGCGTGAGGCTGGCCGCGTAACCGCGATCCTGGAACCTGAACGCGATCTCGTAGAGATAGTAGAGCAGGAGGTTGCTGGCGTTGTTGGGTCCACCGCGTGTCAGGACGAACAGGTGGTCCACCAGCTTGAAGGCGTTGATCAGCGCATTGACCAGCACGAAGAGCGTGGTCGGTGCGAGCAGCGGCAGGATCGGGTGCCGGAACCGGTACCAGGGCGAAGGCGACTCCAGGCGCGCTGCATCGAGTTGCTCGGGCGAGATCGACTGCAGTGCGGCGAGATAGAAGATCATGAAGAAACCCGCCTCCTTCCAGATCGTCACCACCATCAGGGCCGGCAGCGCGGTATCGACGCTCCCCAGCCAGTTGCGGCCCTCGATCCCGAGCGCCGCCAGGCCTCGGTTGAGCAGCCCGATGTCCGGTGCGTAGAAGAACAGCCAGACATTGGCTGCCGCGACCATCGGCAGGATCGTCGGTGTGAAGTAGGCCAGGCGCAGCAAGCCGCGCCCGGCGAAGCGACGATTGACCCACAGCGCCATTGCCAGCGCCAGCGCGACCGAGACCGGTACCGTGATCACCGCGTACCAGAGGTTGTTGCGCAGCGCCTTGCGGAACACCGGGTCCTGCAACAAGGACTGGAACTGCTCCAGGCCGACGAACTGCGGGTCGGCCCCGGGTGCCTGCATGTGCATCGCGTGCCAGGCGCTGCCGATCATCGGCCAGTAGGTGAAGACCGACAGCAGCACCAGGGCCGGCAGGAGCAGCAGCCAGGCCTGGGTGGCACGCGTCATGGCGAGGTTTCCCGTCGGGACTCAGCGCTGGTACGGCTTCAGTACGCGATCGGCCTGTGCCTGCGCCGAATCGAGGGCATCCTGCGCAGTCGACTGGCCGGTGATCACCGACTGGATCGCATCATCGAGCAGCTTGCGCACGCGCCCGGCCTGGTGCGTCGACAGCTCGGCGGTGGCCACCGCAAGCTGGTCGCGGGCAACCAGCGCCTGCGGCACCCTGGCGGCGTAGTCCTTCAGCGCGGCGGTCTCGTAGCTGGCCTGACTGACACCCACATAGCCGGTCGCGGCACTCCATTGCGCCGAGCGCTCCGGCGCGGTGAGGAACTTGACCAGCCGGTAGGCGGCTTGCTGCTCAGCCTCGCTGCCACTCTTGAACAGGTAGAAGTTGCCGCCGCCGGTCGGCGAGCCCGGGTTGGCGTTGCCGGGCAGCGGCGCGACGCCGACGTCGAATTTGGCGTCCTTCATCACGGCGGTCAAGTTGCCGGTGGAGTGCCACATGATCGCCGTCTTGCCCTCGAGGAAGTTCTGGCGCAGCGTGCCCCATTCGACCAGGCCCTTCGGACTCACTTCGTCCTTCGCCAGCGAAGCCCAGAAGTCCAGTGCCTCGACCGTCTTCGGATGGTTGAAGTAGGTCTGCGTGCCAGCCTGGTTCATCAGGACCTGGCCGTTCTGCCTGGCCAGCGCGCCGAACATCCAGTACGCATAGCCGGTCGACGGAATCATCACGCCCCAGCGCGAGTCGGCCGCGCCCTGATCGGTGAGCTTGGCGGCGGCGGCGCGCATCTCGGCCCAGGTGCGCGGGGCCTGGTCGGGATCCAGTCCGGCTTGCCGGAACTGGTCCTTGTTGTAGTACATGACGATGGTCGAACGCTGGAACGGAATGCCCCAGGTCTTGCCGTCGGCGCGACCGTTCTCCATCAGCGCGGGATAGAAGCCCTCGAGCCAGGCCTTGTCCTCCGCGCTCGTGGCGAAGTCGTCGAAGGGCCGGATGACATCCAGGTCACGAAGCTCGTGCAGGTCGATCGAGAACAGCACCGAGGTCTGCACCGGCGTACCGGCCTTCAGCGCGGCCAGCGCCTTGGTCCGCGCATCATCGTAGTTGCCGGCATAGATCGCCTCGACATCGACGTCGGGGTTCGCCTTCTCGAACTCGCCCACCAGCCGGTCCACGACCTGGGTCAAGGGTCCGCCGACGGCAATCGGGTAGTACATGTTGATGCGCGTCTGGGCGTGCGCGGAAAGCGACATGAGCGAGGCGGCGGCGCCCAGCGCGGCGGCCAGGCAACGGATCTTGAAGGACATGGGGACTCCTGGGTTGAGATGGAACATGCAATGGCGCTCAGGCCGTGAAGGAACGCTCGTGCGCCCGGGCCCAGGACAGGCCCAGCGTCGCGCCGGCCTCGACCTGCAGGCGGCCGGAGCGCCTGACGAGGACCGGCTGCTCATGCAGCCGCAGCTCGATCAGGGTGTCGGCACCGTGGTATTCGCTGCCCGTGACGACCGCCGGATGGCCGGCGTCACCGATCTCGATATGCTCCGGACGAATGCCGAGCAGCGAACTGCTTCCGGGCAGGCGGATCAGGTTCATCGGCGGCTGCCCGATGAAGCGGGCGACGACGGGCGTGGCGGGCTGCTCGTAGAGTTCGGCAGGCGTACCCGTCTGCGCGATGCGGCCCTCGTC
The DNA here is from genome assembly GCA_041676645.1 of Burkholderiaceae bacterium. Taxonomy (GTDB): domain Bacteria; phylum Pseudomonadota; class Gammaproteobacteria; order Burkholderiales; family Burkholderiaceae_E; genus JAMLIN01. The sequence goes on from JBAYRO010000002.1 coordinate 6,051, forward strand.
CAGCAGCACGATGCGGCCGGCCATGCTCATCGCCTCCACCTGGTCGTGGGTCACGTAGACGAGCGTCAGGCCGAGCGACTGCTGCAAGCGGCGCAGCTCGGTGCGCATGCCGGCTCGCAGTTGCGCATCCAGGTTGCTCAGGGGCTCGTCCATCAGGCACAGCGAGTGGCCCGAAACGACCGCGCGCGCCAGGGCGACGCGCTGGCGCTGGCCGCCCGACAGCTCCGCCGGCTTGCGCTCGAGCAGCGTCGACAGGCCGAGCATCCCGGCCGCCTCGCGCAGGCGGGCCGCCTGGTCGCTGCGCGACACGCCACGCGCCCGCAGGCCGAACAGGATGTTGTCGGCGCTGCTCAGGTGCGGGAAGAGCGCGTAGGACTGGAACACCATGCTCAGGCCACGCTGCGCCGGTTCGAGCGCAGTGATGTCGCGGCCCTCGCGCAGGATGCGGCCCGCGCTGGGCGTGTCCAGTCCCGCGACCAGGCGCAGCAAGGTGGTCTTGCCGCAACCCGATGCGCCCAGCAGCGCGATGAACTCGCCACGTTCGATCTCCAGGTCCACTCCGCGCAGCACCTGGTGCTCGCCGAAGCGGCGTTCGAGACGTTCGAGACGAAGGAATGCGGTCATGTCGGTTCCGTCTCGCCTCAGCAGCGGTGCATCTGCACACCAGCGCGGTCGCACAGCGCCTGCAGGCAGGCCGGTGCGACCTCGTCGGTGAACAGGTGCTGCACGTGCCCGAGTGGCGCCACCAGACAGGGCGCGGCCCGCAGGTACTTGCTGCTGTCGGCCAGCAGCAGGCGGCACTGGGCCAGGGCCAGCAGTTCACGGCTGAGATCCGCTTCCTCGGGCTGGAACTCGCACAGCGCGCCGTCGGCCGAGATGCCGCCGACGCCCAGCACCGCGATGTGGGCCCGGAAGCGCCGGAGATATTCCAGCGTCGCGGCGCCCATCACGTCCCGGTCGCTTGCGCGAAGTCGACCGCAGGCGACCCAGGTCTCGATCGCGGGTTTGGCGGCCAGCACCAGCGCCGCGTCCAGGTTGTTGGTCACCACGCGCAAGGGGCGGTCCGACGGCAGGGCGCGGGCGAACTCCGCCACCGTGGTGCCGTAGCCCAGCAGCACGGTGGCATTCTCCGGCACCACCTGCGTTGCCGCGTGGGCAATCCCGCGCTTGCGCCCGATCTGCGCGCCCGAGCGCTGTGCGAAGCTCAGATTGTGCTGCGCCGCCGGCAGCGCGACCCCACCGTGCTGGCGCCGCGCCAGCCCCTGCTCATTGAGCCCGTTGATGTCGCGCCGTATCGTCTGCGCGCTGACCCGGAAGCGCCTGGCCAGCGCTTCGGTGCTGAGCTGCTGGGCGTCGTGCAACCAGTCGAGGATGTCGCGCTGGCGGGTACTGAGGTTCATTCGCGTGTCCGTGGCTTGCGAACGAAACTCTAGGCAGTGCCGATGTCAGGCCCGTGACAGGATGGAGCACGACATCGGCGGTTCGCCGGGAAGCGGGGCGCCCGATGAAGCGGCACCACGCTGCCCGGCGCCCGGTACATCTCGGTCTGGCGCGCCAGCAGGCGCCGGTTGGCAGCGAGGCGCCGGAAGGCGGCATCCGGCCGTTATGCGGCCGTCGCATGAGGTCATGGGTATTCATTCGTTCAGTAACCGGCCTGGCTGTCGCAAGATACGGGGTTGCCCCATCCCCCTTCCGCCCTTCCCCCTTCCCAGGAGCCCCGCAATGAAGCTGGAGACGATCGCCGTGCATGGCGGTTACACCCCCGAACCGACGACCCGCGCCGTGGCCGTGCCCATCTACCAGACCGTCTCCTACGCGTTCGACGACACCCAGCACGGGGCCGATCTGTTCGACCTCAAGGTGCCGGGGAACATCTACACCCGGATCATGAACCCGACCCAGGACGTCCTCGAGAAGCGGGTCGCCGCCCTCGAAGGCGGTGTCGGCGCGCTGGCGCTTGCCTCCGGGCAGTCGGCGGTGCTCTATTCGCTGCAGACGATCATGGAGGCCGGCGACAACTTCATCTCGGCCGCCACCCTGTACGGGGGCACCTACAATCTCTTCGCGCACACCATGCCGCAGTTCGGGATCGAGACGCGCTTCGCCGATGCGCGCGATCCGGGCAGCTTCGAGCCGCTGATCGACGACCGGACCAAGGCGATCTACATCGAGTCGATCGGCAACCCGCTGGGCAACATCACCGACATCGAGGCCCTGGCCGCCATCGCCCATCGCCATGGCATCCCGCTCATCGTCGACAACACCGTCGCCACGCCCTGGCTGCTGCGGCCCTTCGAGCACGGCGCCGACATCGTCGTGCACTCGCTCACCAAGTACCTCGGCGGACACGGCAACTCGCTCGGTGGTGCGATCGTGGACTCCGGCAAGTTCCCGTGGGCCGAGCACAAGCAGCGCTTCAAGCGCCTGAACGAGCCCGACGTTTCATACCACGGCGTGGTCTACACCGAGGCGCTGGGCGAGGCCGCCTACATCGGCCGCGCCCGCGTGGTGCCGCTGCGCAACACCGGCGCGGCGATCAGCCCCTTCAATGCCTTCCAGATCCTGCAGGGCATCGAGACCCTGGGCCTGCGGATGGACCGGATCACCGAGAACGCGGCGTCGATCGCCCGTTTCCTCGCCGGGCACTCCAAGGTTCGCTGGGTCAACTATGCCGGGCTCGAGAACCATCCCGACCACGCGCTGGCGCGCAAGTACCTGGGCGGCCGGCCGTCGGGCATCCTGACCTTCGGCGTCGAGGGCGGTCGCGAAGGGGGTGCGCGGTTCCAGGACGCCCTGCAGCTCGTGCTGCGCCTGGTGAACATCGGGGATTCGCGCACCCTCGCCTGCCATCCGGCCTCCACGACCCACCGCCAGCTTTCGGCGCAGGAACTGGAGAAGGCGGGTGTCACCGAGGACACGGTGCGGCTGTCGATCGGCATCGAGCATGTCGACGACCTCATCGCCGATCTCTCGCAGGCGCTGGACAAAGCCTGAGCTGGCGCTCAGTCGGGCACGACGGCGGTAACCTCGATCTCGACCTTGGCCGCCGGGTCCAGGAGGGCGCTCACCTGGACGACGCCCATCGCCGGGAAGACCGGCCCCAGTGCCTCGCGGTAGACCGGGCCGATCTCGGCGAAGCGCGCCGCGCGGATCCCCGCCGCCCCGGGCAGCCGCTGGCGCTCGCCCGAGCGCCGATCATCGCACAGCGGAACGCATCCGGCTTGCCTCGTGGAACACTCGCGTGCGCCCGAGGAAATCCCCGATCGATGAAATCGCCTCTGCTGACCGCGCTCGCGTGCTGGGCCACCGGACTGGTCGCCGTCCTTGCGACGGCCGATTCGAACCAGATCGCGGCGATCTTTCCGCCCGCTGGCATCGGCATCGCAGCGGCCCTGGTAGCCGGTCCGCGTGCCCTGGCCGGGGTCTTCCTCGGCACGCTCGCCATGGCGCTGTCGCTCGAACCACTGGCTGCCGCCGGCATCGCTCCGGATCCGGTGACCGCCATCGTGGCCGGTCTGGTCGGCGCAGGCCAGGCTGCCCTGGGCGCCGCGCTGGTCCGCCGCCTGCTGCCGGCGGGCTCATCGCCTCCGGCCGAACCCCGGCGACTGGTGGAACTGCTGGTACTGGCCGGGCCCGCGACCTGTCTCGTGAGCGCTGCGGCCAGCACGGCCCTGCTCCTCGCGAGCGGCCATGTGCCGGCGGACAGGATCATAGCGGCCGGATACCGGCTCTGGGTGGCCGACACCCTCGGGGTGGCGGTGTTCCTGCCGCTGGGCCTGGCACTGGCGGCCCGGCCGCGCCCCGATTGGCGCCCGCTCCTGCTCACCGCGGGCCTGCCGATGCTGCTGGCCGGGCTGGTCATCGCCGCCGCGATGATCCACCAGGAAAGGGCGGACCTCGAGGCGTCACGAGAGGACTTCGCCCGCCAGAGCACCGAGGCGGCCCGCGGACTCCTGGACCAGATCGACGAGGTGCAGCTGATCCTGGATGCCACCCACGGCCATCTCAAGGCCAGCGAGGAAGTCGTGCCCGCCGAGTTCCTCCGCTTCACGGCGCCGCTGATCGTGCGCTCACCGGCAATCCAGGCGATCGGCGTCTCCTGGTATGTCCGCCCGGACGAGCGCGACGAGTTCCTGCGACACCAGCGCGAACTCCACGGTCCGCAGTTCCGCATCCTTGCCCGCGGTGAGGACAATACGCTCGTCCCGGCGGAACCCGCGGGCGACGCCATGGTGATCTCGCTGATCGAGCCCCTGCAGCTCAACCAGCGCGCGCTCGGTGTCGATACGCTGTCGGTTCCCGAGGCGGCCGAACCGATTCACCGGACCCTGCGAACCGGCTTCCAGACCGCCACCAGCGGCTTCCGTCTCGCCCAGAGCCCCGATGCCGGCCTCGGCATCGTCATCTACAAGGGCGTGGACGAGCGCGGACTACCGGCCGCGCAGGACGGGAATCCCGAGTTCACCCGCCCGGCTGGCGTCGCCTTCGTGGCGTTCGAGATCGATGCCCTGGCGCAGGCGAGCTTCGAAGGACTCGTCGGCAATGTCCGCTACTGCATCCTCGATGTCACCGAAGCGACGCCACGGGTGCTCGGCGGCAATGGCGCCTGTCACGACGCGAGCGAGCCGGCCGCGTCGTTCGCCCGCCCGCTGGAGTGGCGCGGCGAGATCCCCATGGCGGGTCGCACGCTCGAGCTGCAACTGGAGGCCGGTGCGAACGCAACGGCGACGGCGGTCGCGATGGCCCGCGCGGCCGCGATGTTCGGTGCCCTGACGCTTGCCGCCTTCCTGCTGTCCGTGGCCGGGCGCAACGCCGAAGTGGCGCGCCTGGTCGAGCGGCGCACGAGCGAGCTGGCCGACGAGATGAAGATTCGCCGACGCGTCACCGCGGCGCTCGCACGCAGCGAGCAGCGACTGCGCACCTTGCTGGGCAGCACGGCCGCCGGAATCGTCGAGATGAATCCCGACCGGCGCATCGTGCGATCGAATGCCTACTTCTCCCGACTGGTCGGCCTGCGCGAACCGGACATGATCGGCCGCTACCTGTCCGAGCTCGTGCATCCCGACGAACGCGATGCCGAATCCAGCGCCTGGTCCGGCGTGGCCACGCTCGCCGTCGATCAGCTCCAGCGCCGGTTCCGGCTGTTGCGCGAGGACGGCAGCGCGGTCAGTGTCGATGCCGCGATCAGTCCGATCCGCGACGCGCGCGGCCGGGTCGTGCGGATGGTGGCGGTCATCCAGGACCTGTCCGAGGCCGAGCAGCGTGCGATGGCCGAGATGGCGCGCGAGAAGGCCGAAGCGGCGAGCCGCGCCAAGACGGAGTTCGTGGCCCGGATGAGCCATGAATTGCGGACCCCGCTCAACGCCCTGCTCGGCTTCGCGCAGCTGCTCTCCAGCCGGCCCGACGAGCCGCTCAGCGACGGGCAGGCCGAGGCGGTGCGGATCATCGAGCAGTCGGGCTGGCACCTGCTCGACATGATCAACGACCTGCTTGAGCTCTCCCGGATCGAAGCCGGGCACGTCAGCGTCCAGGTCGGCAGGATCGATCTCGAGCCGATCATCGCCGAGAGCCTCCACCTGGTGGGCATGCTCGGCAGCGAACAGGGAATCCGGGTATCGACCCACATCGATGAATCCGCCCGTCATGTGATCGCCGATCCGACCCGCCTGCGCCAGGTGCTGGTCAACCTGCTCAGCAATGCGATCAAGTACAACCGCCCCGGCGGCACGGTACGGATCGAGGTCGAACGCGCGGTTGCGCCGCACAAGGTGGCGCTGCGGGTTCGCGACACCGGCACCGGAATCGATGCGCAGCAGCTCGTCCATCTCTTCGAGCCCTTCAATCGCCTCGGCCGCGACGACACGATCCCGGGGACCGGCATCGGACTGGTGATCGCCCGCAACCTGGTGGAACTGATGGACGGCACGCTGGAAGCCGCCAGCCAGCCCGGCCGGGGTTCCTGCTTCACGGTCACGCTGCCCCTCGGGCGGGCCCCGCAGACCGAAGCGGCCATCCGGCCGCTCGGCCGCGCCACCGCACACTAGCGCGCCGGCTTCGGCAAGGGCCCGAGATAGGCGCGCGCAAGCGATTCGTAGAGAGGCGGCGTCATGGCCCTGGACACACTGCTCGCGATCACGGCCGTCGCCATCAGCGCGATCATCATCCCGTGGCCATCGGTCATCTCCATCATGATCACGAAGGAGGTGATCGGCGCCTGCGTGACGGCAGCGAGATAGCCGACCATCGCCAGCGCGATCAGGGCCGAGAGCGGCACATCGGAGAACACCAGGCTGACGAACTGTCCGACGCCGGCGCCGATCGACAGGGTCGGCGCGAAGATCCCGCCGGGCATCCCGACCAGGTAGCTGATCAGCAATGCCGCGGCCTTCAGCGGCGCATACCAGATGCCGACCGACTCCTGGTCGGACAGCAGCGCCTGCGCTTCGCGATAGCCGCTGCCGAACGTGACCCCGCCGCTGGCGATGCCGATGAGCGCCAGCACGAGGCCGCACAGCAGCGCGAACCGGTACGGATGATCATTGCGCAGGGCCCGCAGGCGGGCCGGCACCCAGCGCACGACATTGAGCATCAGCCAGCCGAAGGCACCGCCGGAGAAGCCGGTGAGCAGCGCGGTGCACAGCACCGCGACCACCAGGTCCGGCGGATACTCCAGCGGGACCTGGATGGTGCCGAAGTATCGGTAGTCACCGGCAAGCGCGAGCGCAATGATTCCGGCGAACAGGATCGCCGTGATCAGCGTGCCGCTGGTTCGCTGCTCGAAGTTCTTGTTGATTTCCTCGAAGGCGAAGACCACACCGGCCAGGGGCGTGTTGAACGCCGCCGCCAGCCCGGCGGCCCCGCCGGCGACGATGAACTGGCGGTCGATCCGGCTCGAACTGCGCGGATAGGCACGGCGCATGGTGTACATCACCGCGGCGCCGATATGCACCGAGGGCCCTTCGCGGCCGATCGTGTAGCCGCCCAGCATCCCGAGGGTGGAGACGAAGATCTTGCCGACCATGACGCGCAGGGACAGCAGCGCGTCGCGCCTGGCCGGCTCGGGCGACTTGACGGTGGCGATCACCTGCGGGATTCCGCTGCCTTCGGACCCGGGGAAATAGCGGCGGGTCAGCCAGACGGCGCCCACTCCGACGGCCGGGGTGATCAGCAGCGGCAGCCAGGATGCCTGCTCGAAGGCCAGTCGAAACAGCATGTACGCGCCATCGACCAGCTTGGCGTACGCCACCGCGATGAGTCCGACCGCGATCGCCCCGGCCCAGAACACGCCGTAGGTGAGCCACAGGCGGCGAGTGCCGATGCGGGTCCGGCGAATGATCCAGGGCAGATCGATCTTCATGCCCGACGACTCGGTCAGCGGAATTCCGGTACGAGGGAGGAACGGCGATGAAACATCGCCCCGAGCGGCTTGGTGGCGCCTCGAGGATCAGCGCCCGGGCAATTCGTTGCGATCGCGGATGCGCCGGGCGAGGACATCGACGCGCTGCGCCATGGCGGCGCAGCGCTCGCGCTGTCGATCGAGTTCGGCGCTGCGCGCCAGGGGCGACTCGCCGGATTCGATGAAGCCGCCGAGCTGTCGATAGAGGCGCTCGCCGGCATCGGCGACCAGGCCGCGCGCGGCACGTGAACCGCCGGCGATCCGGCGCGCGGCAATGTCGCCGACGACACGGCTGAGGTCTTCCTCGCCATCCCAGCGAACCGACTGCAGCAGTTCGCCCAGGGTGGCCGCGAGCATCACGTCGCCCTCGATCCGCATATGGCTCGACAGGCCCCGGACGCCGTCGCGCAGCCAGTCGAAGCCGGCCTGCGGCGAAGGCCGCAGGAGCATCTGCACGCCGGCTTCGCCCGGTTCGGACGCGGCCAGCCGACCATCGGCGTCGATGGCCAGCCACAGGTCGGGGACGAGCCCCCAGCCCGCGCCGGGCTCGACGCCCAGCCGCAGGCGGCGCTCGCCGAACATCCGCAGGCGCTCGCGCGCCGCCGGATGCTGGTCGAGAACGTGGTTGAGCGCCGCGACCAGCGAAGGCAGCGCCAGCCGGCCGAGTTGTCGCGCCGGCGCGGGTGCCGCCTGGTTCATTCGACCTGCTGGATCCCGGCGAGGATCCAGCCACCCGAGCCCTGGCGGGGCTTGGCGAGATTCCAGATCTCCTCGAACGCCTCCGCGGACTGGCCGGCCTCCTCGCGCAGCATGCCGGTGTAGCGTACCGAAGCGATGTACTCGCTCGGGGTCGTCTCGATGCCGAGCAGTTCGGCGTCGAGCTGCACGACATCGGTGCGCTGGGAAGCGCCCCCATCCTGCTCGAGCTGCAGCCTGAGTTCGGCGAAGACTTCCGGCGAGGTGAATTCACGCAGGTCCTTCAGGTCACCGGCGTCGAAGACCGCCTGCAGGCGAATGAACTGGACCTTCGCCTGATGGACGAAGCCATCGACATCGAAGTCGGCCGGCACGCCGATCGGGCGATCCATGGTATCGACCGCAGCGGCGCCCGCGCCGCCACCGCCGGGCCCGGCCATCGGATGACGCGGCATCTGTTCGCGCAGCATCGGCCCACCTGCGCCCTGCAGGGCCGGGCGGCGCTGCGATGCCACGAGCCGGCGATAGAGCATGAACCCGAGCGCGGCCAGCAGGCCGATCAGGATGATCGTGCCGAACTCCTCGGACAGGCCGAGGCTGCTTGCCAGCCAGGCCAGGCCGAGCCCGGCGGCGAGGCCACCGATCGGACCGAGCCAGCGGTTGCCGCCAGCCGCGGCGGCGTTGCCGGGAGGCTGCTGGCGGGCCGCCTGGCCCGCGGGCGGCTGGGCCGGCGCATTGCGTTGGCGGACGATGTCCGACTGCTTGCCGAAGGAGCGTCCGCCGCCCATGCGGCGGGCGTCGGCTTCGGGGACCGCCATCACGAACGCGGTGACCCCGGCGGCCACCATCATCAGGAATCGTTGCCAGTGCTTCATCTTGCGTGTCTCCATCGTGATTGGCTTGCGGGACGCGGCCGGGCCATGCAGGGCCCTCAGACCGCGATCCCCTCGTGCAGCGCGACGACGCCCGCGCTGAGGTTGAAGTAGCGGACCCTGGCGAACCCGGCGTCGGTCATCATGGTCTTCAGGGTTTCCTGGTCCGGATGCATGCGGATCGATTCCGCAAGATAACGGTAGCTGTCGGCATCCCCGGCGACGACGCGCCCGAGCTGCGGCAGCACCGAGAAGGAATAGATGTCGTAGGCTCGCTCGAGGGGTTTCCAGACCCTGGAGAATTCGAGCACCAGGAGCTTGCCCCCCGGACGCAGCACCCGGCGCATTTCGGCCAGCGCCCGATCCTTGTGGGTCATGTTGCGCAGTCCGAACGCCACGCTGACCCGGTCGAAGTAACGATCGGGAAAGGGCAGCGCCTCTGCGTCGCACTGCAGGGCCGGCTGGACATGGCCGGCATCGAGCATCCGGTCGCGCCCCACCGTGAGCATCGAGCCGTTGATGTCGGTGAGCCAGACCTCGCCGTCGGGTCCCGCGCGCCGGGCGAACGCGCTCGCCAGGTCGGCGGTTCCACCGGCGACGTCGAGCACCTTCATTGCCTTGCGCACGCCCGCCTGCCTTACGGTGAAGGCCTTCCAGGCCCGGTGCATGCCGACCGACATCAGGTCGTTCATGAGGTCGTAGCGCTGCGCCACCGAATGGAAGACGTCCGCGACCTTGCCGGCCTTCTCGGTCGCGGTGATCCTGCGGTAGCCGAAATCGGTCGTTTCGGGGCCGCTCATCGTCCGGGCCTCGAGATCGAGCGGGGGCCGCCGAGCCCGCCGTGCGGCTTGCCGGAGCCCGCGCCGGCACTGGCCGTGGCATCGGCCGGCAGAAGGTCGCGGCCCTTGCCTGCGCGCTCGAGCCGGGCGAGGTAGTCGGCCCAGAGCCGGTCGTGGTCGGTCGCGATCTCGTAGAGATAGTCCCAGGAATAGATCCCCGAGACGTGCCCGTCATCGAAACGCGGCAGGATCGCATAGTGGCCCACCGGCTCGATCGATTCGATCCGGACATCGCGCTTGCCGACCTGCAGGGTCTCCTGGCCCTTGCCGTGGCCACGCACCTCCGCCGACGGCGAATTCACGCGCAGGAACTCGAAGGACAGCCGGAACTTGCGGCCATCCTCATAGGCGAGTTCGAGCACACGGGAATCCTCGTGCACCACGAGCCCGACCGGAATCGGCGCCCCGGAACTCATGGCCGGGCCCTCTCCTGCACAATGCATCCATACATTCGCGCATGTTATACGAAGTGCAGGGAAAAACGCTCGTGGCCGCGACCACGGTCGAGCACATCGAGCACCCGCGCCCGACGCTCATCCTCGCCGCGGCGGATCCGCAGCGACTCGCCCGCGACGACCGTATCGCTGCCGACGACCAGCGTCCATTGCCCGGCCGACTCGACGAGGAACGCATCGACATGCTCGGCATGGCGCTGCCCGCGAACGCCCACGGGCTGCGCCCGCCCGGCCATGACCGCAAGCCGCAGCCGATGACCGGTGCGCTGGTCCTTCAGCCCCGGCGCCGGCACGATCTGGCGCACCGACTTGACGCGGGCGAGCATGAGATGGCCGGCGCCGTCCGGCTCGTCGGCAGAGTCGACGGCAAGCGCGACCAGCTCGCCACGGCGCACATGGGGAGTCATGGCCTGGCGATCGACCAGCCAGACGCCCGCCTCCTGGCCCACCCGCCGGGCCTTCTCGCTCTCGCCGGCCAGTGCGCCCACCGCATCGACGGCCACGCGATCCTTGCCGAACGCCATGCGCAGGATGGTGTTCTGCTCCCAGCGACCGTAGGCGTAGGGCGAGTCGCGATCGTCATGCGAGTCGACGGCGAGCTCGGCCCGCGAGCGATGGAAGCTGGGCATGCCGACCCGCAGGCGCACCGGCGTCGGGCGACCCGCCGGGACGATACCGCCGCGATTGCGGGCGCTCCAGCCGAACATCAGTTCATCGAGCAGATCCGCCAGGGCGGCGCGATCCATCCCCGGCATGCCGCGACTGGCCGAGCGGGCGTTGGCCAGCCAGCCATCACGGCGCTCGGCCAGTTTCTTCTGCAGGCGATGGGTATCGAGGCGCACCGACAGGCGCGGCCCCAGCCACAGCGTCGGGCCATGCGGGTTGCCGGCCAGCTCCAGGCCGGCATCGAAGCGATAGCCGACCCGGGTCGCCCATCGTCTGGCCAGGCGATCGACGAGGCTCGCCTGGGCGGCCGGGCGCCCATCGAGGCCGACCGCCTGCAGCAGCAGCGGATAGGTGATGGCGGCCCGCGCGCTCACCGGCCGGGCGATCGCCATCGGGTCGACGAGGGATTCGTCGAGGAAGGTGGTCTGGCGCATGTGGCGCGCCAGCGCGGCGAGCTCGAACCAGTCGAGCGGGTCGACTTCGATGCGCGCAAGCAGTGCGAATGCGAGGCGCCGGGACAGGGCATCGAGGCCGCGCGCCAGCGGCATGACCTCGCGTATCGCATTGCTCGCGCCGGGAATGACCGAGCGGGTATCGAGACCGGCGGATTCGACCATCCGGGTATGGACGCTCCGGTAGGCGCGATGCAGGCGATCGAGGGCCACCGCCACCTGGCGCCAGTCGGTGACAGCGTCCTGGTCGAAGGGCAGCGGGGCGCCGCGCAGGCGCGACGCGTGCCGCTCGGCATCGACGAGCAGGCTCGCCCGGGTGAGTTCGAGCATCTCGAAGGCCGCGTCGATTCCGAAATTGCCTTCGGCGATGCGCCCCGTCAGGGCGGTGACCGCCTTGAGACGCTCACCCGATTCCCTGGGCAGCCGGCCGAGCCACTTGTGGCAAGCGGCCGGGCCATCGACGCCGCCGGTTTCGAATGCTGCTCCGGATGCCATCTGAGAGATCCCGCATGAATGACGTTTCGCCCGCATCCCGGGGCCGACCGCCTCTGGAGGATCCGGTACTAGACACGAAACGCGTCCGTCAGTAAATGAACGGCCGCGTCATGACGACGAACGGCCGGCCCCGGCCGACCAGTGAGCTCAGGCGCGTGGCGACGGATCGAAGGCCCTGCGCAACGCTTCCCGGTAGGCCGGCAGGCGTTGCAAGATCCCTGCCCGACGCGGCGCCGCCGCGGCGACCCGTTGCGGGTCGGTCGCCGCCCAGACCGGCGCCGGGTAGTGCGCGTCGTCCGGCCAGCGGGGAACCAGGTGCCAGTGCATGTGCGGCACCTGGTTGCCCAGGCTGGCGAGATTGACCTTGACCGGGGCCAGGGTGTCGATCATGACCCGCTCGACCCTCACGAGCACATCGAAAAGCCGGGCGCGATCCGCATCCGCGAGCTGGCTCAGCTCCGTCACATGCGCGTTCCAGACGACCCGGGTGAAGCCCGGGTAAAGGGCTTCGTCGGGCAATATCACGCGCAGGCGGTCGTCGCGCCAGACGAGCTCGCCGCCCGTCCCGGCGCACAGCGGACAGCCGGACTGCGGCATGACCGGCTCAGAACTTGGTGTAGCCGCCGTCGATCAGCATCTGCTCGCCGGTGTAGTAGGCCGATGCCGGGCTGGCAAGGTAGACGGCGGCGCCGCCGAAGTCCTCGATCGCGCCCCAGCGGCGCGCCGGGATCCGGGGCATGACGGCGTCGTGGAACTTGTCGTTGCCGAAGGACCGCGCGGTCATGTCGGTTTCGATCCAGCCCGGCAGGATCGAGTTGACCCGGATGCGGTGGCGCGCGAGCTCGACGGCGAGCGCCCGCACATAGGCGGTGACCGCGCCCTTCGAAGCGCCGTAGTGGCTGTTGCGTGCGGCGCCTTCGACCGCCGCGGTGCTTGCGGTGGCGACCAGCGAGCCGCCCTCGCCGCGCTCGATCATGTGGCGCGCGGCCGCCCGGAAGGTGAGGAACACGCCCTCGACGTTGATCCGCTGCACCCGGCGGAATTCATCGAGCGACATGTCGACCATCAGCGTGCCCTTGGAGGACACACCGGCGTTGGCGAAGCAGGAGTCGATCTTGCCAAGCGCGCCGAGCGTATCGGCGAAGGTGCGCTCGATCGCCGCCTCGTCGCCGACGTCGCAGGTGAAGGACTCGACCTTCAGGCCTTCGGCGACCAATGCCTCCCGCGCCCCGGCGGTCTTGTCGGGATTGGAGCCCCAGATCGCGACATGGGCGCCCGCCTGGGCCAGCGCCCGCGCCATGCCGAGCCCGATGCCCCCGTTGCCGCCGGTCACCAGTGCGGTGCGTCCGCTCAGATCGAATGGCTGGTACATGATGTCCTGTCTCCTTGTCAGATACGGATGGATTGCCGCCCGGCCCCGCGCCGGATTCAGACGAGCACCCGCTCGATGCCGCCGTTGTTGGCCCGGCCGACATATTCGGGCAGCCAGTTCTCGCCGAGCAGGCGCCTGGCCATCTCGACGACGATGTAGTCGGCCTCGGTGCCATTCTCCTCATCGTATCGCGCCAGGCCCTGCAGGCACGACGGGCATGATGTCAGGACCTTCACCGGACCGTCGAACGCCTGCCCGCCCTCGCCCCGCGCCGCCGCGACGCCGCGCCGGAGTTCCTGCGCCTTGCGGAAGCGGACCTGGGTCGAGATGTCCGGCCGGCTGACGGCAAGCGTACCGGATTCACCGCAGCAGCGGTCGCTCAGGGCGACATCACCGTTGAGCTCGCTGTTGACCAGCTGGTTCACGACGGCCAGCGGCTGGTACTTCTTCATGGGGGTGTGGCAGGGATCGTGGTACATGTAGCGCGCACCGGTCACGTCCTCGATCCGGACCCCCTTCTCGAGAAGGTATTCGTGGATGTCGATGATGCGGCTGCCCGGGAAGATGCGATCGAATTCGTAGGTCGAGATCTGGTCGTAGCAGGTTCCGCAGGACACCACGACGGTCTTGATGTCGAGATAGTTCAGGGTTGTGGCAACCCGGTGGAACAGCACCCGGTTGTCGGTGATCATCTTCTCGGCCTTGTCGTACTGGCCCGAGCCGCGCTGCGGATAGCCGCAGCAGAGATAGCCCGGCGGCAGCACCGTCTGCACCCCGACATGCCAGAGCATCGCCTGGGTCGCCAGCCCCACCTGCGAGAACAGGCGCTCGGAGCCGCAACCCGGGAAATAGAACACCGCCTCGGCATCGGCGCTCGTCGCGACGGGGTCGCGGATGATGGGGACGTAGCGGTTGTCCTCGATGTCGAGCAGGGCGCGCGCCGTCTTCTTGGGCAGCCCGCCCGGGAGCTTGCGATTGACGAAGTGGATCACCTGCTCCCTGACCGGCGCCTTGCCGACCGTGGCCGGCGGCTTGCGGTTCTGCGCGCGCCCGAAGCGCTTGAGAACGTCGCTGGCCATGCGCTGCGCCTTGTAGCCGACGCCCACCATCGCCGCCCGCGTCGCCTTGATCGTGTCGGGATCGGTCGCGTTGAGGAAGAACATCGCCGCGGTGTTGCCGGCGTTGAACTTCTTGCGACCCATCCGGCGCAGGAGGTTGCGCATGTTCATCGAGACATCGCCGAAATCGATGTCGACCGGACACGGGGCTTCGCACTTGTGGCAGACGGTGCAATGGTCGGCAACGTCCGAGAATTCGTCCCAATGCCGGATCGAAACCCCGCGCCGGGTCTGCTCCTCGTACAGGAAGGCCTCGACCAGCAGCGAGGTGGCCAGGATCTTGTTGCGCGGCGAATAGAGCAGGTTCGCCCTCGGCACATGCGTGGCGCATACCGGCTTGCACTTGCCGCAGCGCAGGCAGTTGCTGATCGAATCGGCGATCGCGCCGATCTCGGATGCCTGCATGATCAGGGATTCGGCGCCCATCAGCCCGAAGCTCGGGGTGTAGGCGTCGCGCAGGTCGGCGCCGGCCATCAGCTTGCCGCGATTGAAGCGGCCCTCGGGGTCGACCCGTTCCTTGTAGAGCCGGAACGGCTCGAGCTCGGCCTCCTCGAGGAAGGCCAGCTTGGTCAGGCCGATGCCATGCTCGCCGGAAATGACGCCGTCGAGCGAACGGGCCAGCGCCATGATCCGCACCACCGCCGCCTCGGCTTCCTTGAGCATGCCGTAGTCGTCGGAATTGACCGGAATGTTGGTGTGCACGTTGCCGTCGCCGGCATGCATGTGCAGGGCCACGAAGACCCGGCTGCGCAGGATCCGGGCGTGGGTCGCCTCGACCGCGGCCCGGGTCGGCTCGAAGATCTGCCCGGACAGGATCCGGCGCAGGCCGTCGCGCAGCTCGAGCTTCCAGGAGACCCGGACGATGCGATCCTGGAGCAGGCGGAACAGCGTCGCCCCGGGCTCCTCGCCGAGCAGCGCGCTCGCCGCGTCCCGGGCTTCGGCCAGGCCCTGCCCGGGCAGGAGGTCGACGAGCCCCGCCAGCGGTTCGTCCATGCCATCGAGCAGGAAACGCCAGCGCCGCTCGACCGAATCGAGAAGGTCCAGCGCCTCGCGACGACGCTCGGCGACGAGTTCCCCGACATGGTCGCCCACGCCTTCATCGATCTTGCCCAGTGCCCAGTCGGCCTCGAGCAGGCGCCGGATGTCCTCGACCAGGCGCAGCTTGTTGCCGATGGAGAGCTCGATATTGATGTGCTCGATGCCATCGGTGTATTCGCCCAGCCGCGGCAGGGGAATGACGACGTCTTCGTTGATCTTGAAGGCGTTGGTATGGCGCGCGATCGCCGCGGTGCGCGAACGATCGGCCCAGAAGCGCTTGCGCGCATCGGCCGCCACCGCGACGAAGCCCTCGCCGGCGCGCCGGTTGGCCATGCGCACCACTTCGGAGGCCGCCATCGCGACATCCTCGTCGCGATCGCCGACGATATCGCCGATCAGGACCAGCTTGGGCAGGCCGCCGCGCCGCGACTTCGTGGTGTAGCGCACGGCGCGCAGGTAGCGTTCATCGAGATGCTCGAGGCCGGCGAGCATCACCCGGGCGCCGACATCGGGTCCGGCCTGGCGCGCCAGCGAATCGAGGTAGTCCTTGATCTCGACGATCGAGGGCACCGCGAGCTTGGGCTGGCCCAAGAACTCGAGGCAGACGGTGCGCACACAGGCCGGCATGCGATGCAGGATCCAGCGCGCCGACGTGATGATCCCGTCGCAGCCCTCCTTCTGGACCCCCGGCAGGCCGGCGAGGAACTTGTCGGTGACGTCCTTGCCCAGTCCCGCCCGGCGAAACGTCCGGCCTGGAATCACCAGGGTCTCGCGGCGAACCGGTTCGCCCTGCATGCGGCCATCGCGGCCGAGCTGGCGGGGCTTGAACCAGGTGAGCTCGAAACGGGCCTCCTCGACGTCGTGGATCTTGCCGAGGTTGTGGCCGACGCGGGAAACCTCCAGCCAGTCGCCCTGCGGATCGACCATCCGCCACCAGGCGAGATTGTCGAGCGCGGTACCCCAGAGTACCGCCTTCTTGCCGCCCGCGTTCATCGCGACGTTGCCGCCCACGCACGAGGCATCGAGCGAGGTCGGGTCGACCGCGAACACGAGGCCGGCGACATCGGCCGCATCGGTGACGCGACGGGTGACGACCCCGGCTTCGGCGAACACCGTCGCGACCGGCGCCTCGAGGCCCGGCAACAGGGTCTGCTCGACGGCATCGAGCCGCTCGAGCTTCTCGGTGTTGATGACGGCGGTAAGCGGTGACAAGGGGATCGCGCCGCCGGTATAGCCGGTGCCGCCGCCGCGCGGGATGATGGTCAGCCCCAGGCGCGCGCAGGCCAGCACCAGCGCCGCGACCTCGCGTTCACTGTCCGGGTTGAGCACCACGAAGGGATACTCGACCCGCCAGTCGGTTGCGTCGGTGACATGCGACACCCGGGTGAGCGGGTCGAAGCGGACGTTGTCGGCCGCGGTCAGCCTGGCGAACTGGCGCACCGCGCGCTGGCGCAGATCCCGGATCTGCTCGAAGAGGCGCTCGAAGTCGCGCACCGCCTCGCGTGCAAGCTCGACCAGGCGGACCACCCGCTGGCTGCGCAGGTCGGCGCCCTCGTCCCCGCCTTCGTCGGATTCCCGGCGGTGGTCGATCTCGCCGATCCGGTGCTCCAGCGCCTCGACCAGCTGGCCGCGCCGGCGCGGATTGTCGAGCAGGTCGTCCTGGAGATAGGGATTGCGGCGCACGACCCAGATATCACCGAGCACCTCGTAGAGCATCCGGGCCGAGCGGCCGGTGCGGCGTTCGGCGCGCAGCTCGCTGATCAGCTGCCAGCCTTCGTCGCCCAGCAGGCGGATCACGATCTCGCGGTCCGAGAACGAGGTGTAGTTGTACGGGATCTCGCGCAGGCGCACCGTTTCCAGGGGGGCGGATGACGCCATCGACAGGGCTTCGCTTGCGTTCATGGTGAGGCGGTCGATTGTAGCGGAAGCCATCCGAACAGGCCGCCCCACCAGGCATCGGGAACCTGCAGGAGCAGCAGGGTGACCACGACGTAGCGCAGGCCCTTGCCAAGCGCCATCCAGGCGAGGCAGCGCCAGAACGACAGTCGCAGCCAGCCGGCCAGCACGCACAGGGGATCGCCGACCACCGGCAACCAGGCGAAGACGAGGGCGGGCGGCCCGATCCGCTCCAGCCATCGCAGCCAGCGGCCGCCGCGCTCGGCGCGCAGCGCACCCCGGGCGCCGCGACCGAGCCAGTAGTCGAACGCGCCGCCGGCGGTGTTGCCGGCCGTGGCGACGGCCACCACGAGCCAGAAATGCCCGGGATTGAGCCGGACGTAGGCGTAGGTCGCCGGCTCCGAACCCATGGGCAGCAGCGTGGCGGAGACGAAGGCGAACAGGAACACCGCGCCGAGCCCATTGCGCGGCAGCGCGAACCATTCGACGAGGCGATAGACGAGCGTTTCCATCGCGCGAGAGTGTAAGCGGGGCTCGCCCCGGGGTGCCGGCGGACGATTAGAATCAGTCGATCATGCACACCCACTACCTGAAGAAGGTCCTCACCGCACGGGTCTACGACGTCGCGCTCGAGGCGCCGCTGGAACCCGCCCCCGTCCTCTCGACCCGCCTCGGCAACCGGATCCTCTTCAAGCGCGAGGATCTCCAGCCGGTCTTCTCGTTCAAGCTGCGGGGGGCCTACAACAAGATGGCGAACCTGGGCCCCGAGGACCTCGCCCGCGGCGTGATCACCGCGTCGGCCGGCAACCACGCCCAGGGGGTGGCGCTGGCCGCCCGCACCCTGGGCTGTCGCGCGGTCATCGTGATGCCGGTCACCACGCCCCAGCTCAAGGTCGATGCGGTCGCCTCGCACGGCGCCGAGATCGTCCTGCATGGCGAGTCCTACAGCGACGCTTCCCAGCACTCGCAGGCGCTGCAGGAACGCGAAGGCCTCAGCTACGTGCATGCCTTCGACGACCCCGACGTGATCGCCGGCCAGGGCACGATCGGCATGGAGATCCTGCGCCAGCACCAGAGTCCGATCGAGGCGATCTTCGTACCGATCGGCGGCGGCGGCCTCATCGGCGGGATCGCCGCCTACGTCAAGCAGATCAAGCCCGAGATCCGGATCATCGGGGTCCAGACGGTCGACTCCGATGCGATGGCCCGCTCGGTCAAGGCGGGCCGGCGCATCGAACTGCACGATGTCGGGCTGTTCTCCGACGGCACCGCGGTCAAGAAGGTCGGCGCCGAAACCTTCCGGCTGGTGCGCCACTTCGTCGACGAGATCATCACGGTCGACACCGACGCGGTCTGCGCCGCGATCAAGGACGTCTTCACCGATACCCGCTCGATCCCCGAAGCGGCGGGCGCGCTGGCGATCGCCGGCGCCAAGGCCTACATCGCCCGCGAGGGCATCCGCGACCGCACCCTGGTCACGATCGTGAGCGGCGCGAACATGCAGTTCGATCGCCTGCGCTTCGTCTCCGAGCGCGCCGAGATCGGCGAGCAGCGCGAGGCGGTCTTCGCGGTCACGATCCCGGAGGAGCGCGGCAGCTTCCGCCAGTTCTGCCGGCTGCTGGGCTCGCGCAACATCACCGAGTTCAACTACCGCATGGCCGACGCCAGCGATGCCCACCTGTTCGTGGGCATCCAGATCGCCACGCGCGACGAAGCGGTGCGCATCGCCGGCAGCTTCGAGGAAGCCGGCTTCGGGGTGATCGACCTCACCGACGATGAAATGGCCAAGAGCCACCTGCGCCACCTGGTGGGCGGACGCTCGCCGCTCAGCCAGGACGAGCGGGTGTTCCGCTTCGAGTTCCCCGAGCGCCCCGGCGCGCTGATGCGCTTTCTCGAACGGATGCGCCCGGACTGGAACATCTCGCTCTTCCACTACCGCAACCATGGCGACGACTCCGGCCGGGTCCTGGTCGGCATGCAGGTGCCGCGCAACAGCCGGACGGCGCTGCGGGCGTTCCTCGACGGCCTGGGCTATCGCTACTGGGACGAAAGCGATCACCCGGCCTACCGACTGTTCCTCGGCAAGCCGGAACCCGTGAACCCGTGAACGAAGCGCCCGCATCCCGCCCGAAGCCACGCGAGCCGGTGCTGCGCGACTGGCTCGCGCTCGGATTCGCGCTGGCCGCGCTGGCGATCGTGCTGGGCAGCGGGCCGGCTGGCACGATGGGCGGGCAACTGCTCCATGCCGACGAACGGCTTCTCGGGCTGCTCGCGGCCGGCCTGTCCGGCACCGGCCTTGCCGCCGGCATGGCCGAACCGGGCCTGACGCGCCTGGCCGCCGTCCCCTCGGCCATCCTCACCGGCCTGCTGGTGTTCGCGACCATGGCGGCGCTCTACCGGGTCCGCCCGGGCAGGGCCGCGGTCGCGGTCGTCGCCCTCGGCCTGCTCGCCTGCCTCGGACTGGCCGCCGCCGGCGCCGCCTTCGCATCGGTGTGGTGGCCACCGGCCGGCGCCATGGCCGTGCTCCTGCTGGCCAGCCCGCTCTGGAACTGGCGCCGGCTCACGGTCGCCACCCGGGCGCTGGCCGCCGACGCCGACACGCTGCGCCATGCCCCCGACCTGGTGCCGCCGTCGATCCGGCGCCATCCCACCGAAGCCGTCGCCCGCGAACTCCAGCCGCTGCGCGACGCATCGGCCCGGATCCGGGTATTGCGCCGGCTGCTCCATGCCCTGATCGACAAGCTGCCGCACCCGGCGATCGTCACCAATGGCGCCGGCGAAGTCCTGCTTTCGAACCGCGTCGCGCGCACCGCCTTCGCCTCGATGCCGATCGAGCAGCAGTCCATCACCCCCTGGATGCGGGTCGAGTTCGGCGACCATGCCGGCCTCGATCGCCTGCCCCCGGCCGACGGCCCGGGGCTGCACGGGATCGAGGCGATCGATCGCAACGGTCGCCACTGGCGGGCCGACATCGACCACGCCCGCGAATCCACCCTGCCCCTGATCTTCCTGATCCAGTTCACCGACATCACGCCGCTGCGGCTGGCCGAAAGCGCCCGCAGCGCGAGCCTCGCGCGGTACGGCCGGGACTTGCGCGAAGCGACCGAGCCCATCCTCGAGGCCCTGGCCAGCGCGCGCGCCGGTGGCGAGCTGCCCGATTGGGTCGACGCGATCGAATCGCATGCCCGGGACATCCTGACGATCGCCGAGGACGCAGCCGATTCGCAGTTTCCCGAAGCGACGCACGAGTCGCGGCCCCGGCCTGCGGCGGCAATGCGCCAGTGATGGACCCCGCCGGGCTGCAGGGATACAATCTCTGCAAATTCAATCGCTTATGCAGATCGTCACTTTAGGCCTGAACCACACGACGGCCCCGGTCGCGTTGCGCGAGAAGGTAGCGTTCACGGCCGATCTCGTCGGCGACGCCCTGGGCGACCTCAGTCGCTCGGTGCGCGCGCTCGCCCCCGAGACGGCGATCCTGTCGACCTGCAACCGCACCGAGATCTACTGCGCGACACCGGCGCCCGACGAACTGCGGCCGGCGCTGTCCGAATGGCTGGCGGTCCGCCAGGGCATGAACGGCACGGCGATCGACGGCCATCTCTATGCGCTGCCCGGCGACGCCGCGGTGCGCCACGCCTTCCGGGTGGCGGCCGGCCTCGACTCGATGGTCCTGGGTGAACCGCAGATCCTCGGCCAGATGAAGGAAGCCGCGCGCGTGGCACAGCAGGCCGGAGCGATGGGCACGCACCTGCACCAGCTCTTCCAGCGCAGCTTCGCCGTCGCCAAGGAAGTCCGCTCGAGCACCGAGATCGGCGCCCACTCGGTATCGCTCGCCGCCGCCGCGGTGCGCCTCGCGAAGCGCATCTTCGAAGACCTGCGCAACTGCTCGGTACTGTTCATCGGCGCCGGCGAGATGATCGAGCTCGCCGCCACCCATTTCGCGGCCCAGCATCCGCGCGCGATCGCGATCGCCAACCGCAGCGCCGAACGCGGCGAGCGGCTTGCCAGGCGCTTCAACGGCCGCAGCATCCCCCTGGCGGAAGTCTCCGACAGCCTGCACGAGTTCGACATCGTGGTGTCGTGCACCGCGAGCACCCTGCCGATCATCGGGCTGGGCATGGTCGAGCGGGCGACCAGCGCGCGCCGGCGCCGGCCGATATTCATGGTCGATCTCGCGGTGCCCCGCGACATCGAACCCGAGGTGGGCCGGCTCGACGACGTCTACCTCCATACCGTCGACGATCTCGGCCGGGTCGTGCGCACCGGCATCGAAACCCGCCAGGCGGCGGTCTCGCAGGCCGAGGCCATCATCGAGACACGGGTCGATGCGTTCATGAAGTGGCTCGCCGGACGCCACCTGGTGCCGGTGATCCGCAACATGCGCGATCGGGCCGAATCGATCCGGGAAGCCGAACTCGAACGCGCCCGCCGCCAGCTTGCACGCGGCGAATCCCCCGAGCGTGTGCTCGAGATGCTCGCCAACGGCCTGGCCGCGAAGTTCCTGCACGGCCCGGTATCGCTGCTGCAGGGCTCGCACGAGCAGCGCGAACTCCTGCTCCCGCTCGTCGACCGGCTGCTCCCCTCCCCTGGCGAAAGCGCCGGCGCAACGAAGCGCGATCGATGAATCCCTCGATGCTGGCCCGGCTCGAGGATCTCGAGCAGCGGCTGTCCGAGGTGAACCTGCAGCTCGCGGCAGAGGACGCCACCCGCGACATGGACGGCTTCCGGCGGCTGGCGCGCGAACAGCGCGAACTCGCCGAGGTCGTCGAACACCTCGAAACCTGGCGCCAGGCCCTGCGCGATGCCGACACCGCGCGCCAGATGCGCGAAGACCCGGCGATGCGCGAGTTCGCCGACGAGGAGCTCGCCGAAGCGGAAAGCCGAATCGAGACGGAGACCGGCGAACTGCGACGGCTGCTGCTGCCGCGCGACCCGGACGATGATCGCAATGTCTTCCTCGAGATCCGCGCCGGCACCGGTGGCGAGGAATCGGCGCTGTTCGCCGGCGACCTGCTGCGCATGTATTCGCGCTTCGCCGAGCACCAGGGCTGGCGGGTCGAGCTGATTTCCGAGAACGCTTCCGACCTCGGTGGCTACCGGGAAGTGATCGCCCGGATATCGGGCGACGGCGTCTTCGCCCAGCTCAAGTTCGAGTCCGGTGGCCATCGGGTCCAGCGCATCCCCGAGACCGAAGCGCAGGGCCGGATACACACCTCGGCCTGCACGGTCGCGGTGCTGGCCGAGCCCGACGAGGCAAGCGAGTTGCGCATCGATCCGGAGGAGCTGCGCATCGACGTCTTCCGGGCCTCGGGCGCGGGCGGCCAGCATGTCAACAAGACCGAATCGGCGGTGCGGATCACCCACCTGCCCAGCGGCATCGTGGTCGAATGCCAGGACGACCGATCCCAGCACCGCAATCGCGAGCGCGCGATGGCGGTGCTGGCGGCGCGCCTCAAGGACGCGCGCGCGCGCGAGGAGCAGGCCCGCGAAGCCGCGCATCGCCGTTCCCTGATCGGCTCGGGCGACCGCTCCGAACGGATCCGGACCTACAACTTTCCGCAGGGCCGCGTGACCGACCACCGGATCAATCTCACGCTCTACAAGATCGAGCGCATCATGGATGGCGAGCTCGACGAAGTCATCGGCGCGCTGCAGTCGGCGCACCAGGCCGACCAGCTCGCCGAACTGGCCGATGGCGCATCGGCCTGACCCGACCGCATCAACCGAAACCATGCCCGACCCCGTGCCCACGCCCAATCCGCTGCTCTCGCGCGACTTCGACCGGCTCGTGCCCTACACGCCGGGCGAGCAGCCGCGGATCGCGGACCTGCTCAAGCTCAACACCAACGAGAACCCGTACGGGCCCTCGCCCTCGGTGCTCGAGGCCATCCGGGGCGCCGCCGACGATTCCCTGCGGCTCTATCCCGATCCCGGTTCCAACCGGCTTCGCGAAGCCATCGGCCGGCGCTACGGCGTCGGCCCGGACATGGTGTTCGTCGGCAATGGATCCGACGAGGTCCTCGCCCATGCGTTTCGCGCGTTCTTCGTCCAGGACCGACCGCTCCTGCTGCCCGACATCAGCTACAGCTTCTATCCAGTCTATTGCGCGTTCTTCGGCATCGAGTCGGTCCGCAT
This sequence comes from Burkholderiaceae bacterium, assembly GCA_041676645.1. Lineage (GTDB taxonomy): Bacteria > Pseudomonadota > Gammaproteobacteria > Burkholderiales > Burkholderiaceae_E > JAMLIN01. Next base: position 29,484 of record JBAYRO010000002.1, read on the forward strand.
CCCGCTGGCCGGGGATTTCGGCATCCGCCTGTCCGACTACGAGCGCGAGAACGGCGGCATCGTGTTCGCCAATCCCAACGCGCCCACCGGGATCGCCCTGCCCGCAGCGCACATCGAGACGCTCCTGCAACGCAACCGCGACTCGGTGGTGCTGGTCGACGAAGCCTATGTCGACTTCGGTGGCGAAAGCGCGGTCGGGCTGGTGCGCGAGCACCCCAATCTCCTGGTGGTGCAGACCCTGTCCAAGTCGCGCGCACTGGCGGGCCTGCGGGTCGGCTTCGCGATCGGCGACCCGCGGCTCGTCACCGCGCTCGAGACGATCAAGGGCAGCTTCAACTCCTACCCGATCGATCGCCTCGCGCAGGCCGCCGCGCTCGCCGCGATCGAGGATGAAGCCTGGCTCGAACGGACCTGCCAGCAGGTCATCGCGGCACGCGAAACGCTCGCCGCGCAACTGCTCGAACTCGGCTTCGAGGTGCTGCCGTCGGCGACCAATTTCCTCTTCGCCCGCCATCGGGCGATGGCGGGCATCGAGCTGTTCGACGGCCTGCGACGCGAGGGCATCCTGGTACGACGCTTCGACGCTGCGCGCATCGAGCAGTTCCTGCGCATCTCGATCGGCACTCCGGCGCAATGCCAGCGCCTGCGCGACACGCTCGCGAAACTCATTGCCCATGCGGACTGAATCCCGGGATCGGGCGACCGCCAGCGGCGATGCCCTGCTGGCCGCCAGCGGCCTGCCCAGGATCGAAGCCCGCGCCCTGCTCGAGGCGGCCAGCGGTCGTGAGCGCAGCTGGCTCATCGCACATGGCGACGAAGCGCTGCCGGCCGCCGCCGTCGAGCGCTTCCGGATGCTGGTGGCAAGCCGCAAGGCAGGCCGTCCGCTCGCCTACCTGCTGGGCGAGCGGGAGTTCCGCGGCAGGCTGTTCCGTGTCGACGAATCGGTCCTGATCCCCCGGCCGGAAACCGAAGGCCTGGTCGACTGGGCGCTCGAACTGCCCGGCCCCCGTGTGGCCGACCTCGGCACCGGCAGCGGGGTGATCGCGATCAGCCTGGCCCTGGAGCGGCCCGCCTGGGAAATCGTCGCGCTCGACGCCAGCGCGGCCGCCCTGGCGACCGCCCGTGCCAATGCGGCGCGGCTCGACGCCGGCCCGATCGACTGGCGCCAGGGGGACTGGTGGGCGGCGTTGACGCCCGGTTCGCAGTATGATCTCGTGTTATCGAACCCGCCGTACATCGCAGCCGGCGACGCCCACCTTACCCGGGGAGACCTCCCCCACGAGCCCGCGATGGCACTGGTTTCGGGCAGGATGGGGCTGGACGCGATCGCGACCATCGTGGCGCAGGCGCCGCGGTGGCTGGCCCCGGGAGGATGGCTGCTGCTCGAGCATGGTCACGACCAGGCGAGCGCGGTGGCCAGCCTGATGCGGGCCGCCGGGCTGACCGGAATCACGGTCCGCCGCGATCTCGCCGGACTGGAACGGCTTAGTGGTGGTCGCAAGCCCGGCCACCGGATCTAGAATCGACGCCGCCCGCCAAGGCGGCGATGCATGTTCATTCAGGAATCATGGCAATGGATGCAAAGGAATTCATCAGCAAGACGGTCTCCGAGAACCCGGTCGTCCTCTTCATGAAGGGCGATGCCAACTTCCCGCAATGCGGCTTCTCGGGTCGCGCGGTCCAGATCCTCAAGGCCTGCGGCGTGGACGACATCGTCACCGTCGATGTCCTGGGCGACGACGAAGTCCGCCAGGGCATCAAGGACTTCTCCAGCTGGCCGACCATCCCGCAGCTCTATGTCGGCGGCGAGTTCATCGGCGGCTCGGACATCCTCTACGAGATGTACCAGTCGGGCGAACTCCAGGGAATGCTGGAGCCGTACAAGGCCTGAGGACCCGTTCACGGGCCCTGCCCCGTGAACGGTACCGCTACAATCGAGGCATGAGCCGCAAGACGATCGTCCTCGCGATCACCGGTGCTTCGGGCGCCTGCTACGGCGTCCGGATCCTCGAGCGGCTTCGCGAGCAGGCGGATGTCGCCGTGCATCTGGTGGTCAGCCCGGCCGGCTGGATGAACATCGACCATGAACTCCGCCTCGGGCGCGACACCGTCGAGGCGCTGGCCGATGAAGTCCATCCGGTGCGCGACATCGGCGCCTCCATCGCCTCGGGCTCGTTCCCGACCGCCGGGATGATCATCGCGCCCTGCTCGATGCGCACGCTGGCCGGCATCGCACACGGCCTATCCGACAACCTCGTCACCCGCGCCGCCGACGTCACCCTCAAGGAGCGACGCCGGCTGGTCCTGATGGTTCGCGAGACGCCGCTCAATCTCGCCCACCTGCGCAACATGTGCTCGGTCACCGAGATGGGCGGTATCGTGTTCCCGCCGGTACCGGGCTTCTACAATCGTCCCGCCGATATCGCCGCCCTGGTCGACGATACCTGCGGTCGGGCACTCGACCTGCTCGGCATCGAAGTACCTTCGGCACCGCGCTGGCGCGGCCTGTCGACCGAGCGCAACCCTGGGGAAACACCATGAAGATCCTCGTCGCCATCGACGGCTCGGCGCCTTCCCTCGCCGCGCTGAAATTCGCCATCGAAACGCTCGGCCGGCAGTCCGAAGCGGGTTCCATCGGGCTGATCAGCGTGCGTGACGACGCCGGCCTGCGCAGCGCCAGCCATGTCGTCGGCCGCAAGGCGGTCGAGGACTACCTCAAGGAACAGTCGGAGGTCGACCTCATCGAGGCCCGCAAGATGGTCGCCGACACCGGGGTCCCCAACGAGACGATCTTCCGGACCGGCCGGCCCGAAGTGGAGATCTGCGCGGTGGCCCGGGACGAAGGCTACGACATGATCGCCATGGGCTCGAAGGGACGCGCCGGCCTGAGCGACCTGCTGATCGGCTCCGTCGCCCAGCGGGTCGCCGCGATGGCCACCCAGCCCGTGGTCCTCGTCAAGTAGGCCGGAGTCCCCCGATGAGCATCCTGATCGGCTGGGCGATCAGCGCACTCTGCCTGCTGGCGCTGCCCTACATCCTGCCGGCGGTCCAGATCGACAGCTTCCTGACCGCCCTGGTCGGTGCCCTGATCATCGGCCTGCTCAACGCCCTGATCCGGCCCCTCCTGATCGTCCTCACCCTGCCGATCACGATCCTGACCCTGGGGCTGTTCGTCTTCGTGATCAACGGCCTGGTGTTCTGGCTGGTCGCCCGCTTCCTCGAAGGCTTCTACATCGACAGCTTCGGCTGGGCGATCGTCGCGGCGGTCGTCTACAGCCTGATCAGCTGGGCTCTGAACAGCCTGCTCTTTCGGCGCCGCTTCAGTTCCTGATTGCCCCGGGCCGGGGATATGTCACGGCCCGGCGCGCACCCGCGATCGATAATTCCGATCAGTGGCCGTTGGGCGGGGACCGGCGGCAAGCAGCGGCCGGGCGCGCCCGGTCCGAGCGGGAAGGGGCGAGCGGGATGATGCGGAGGCGCGCATGAGCGACGGTGCCGACAAGGCTTACGAATTCGATTTCGACGACTGGGCCGAGCTCTACAAGCGCGATCCGGCGGCCTTCGAGGCCCGGCGCCAGGCGGTGCTGGCGCTGGAGATCGCCAAGGCAGGCGCGGTGGCCGCGCCCGCGCGGCAATCGCTGCGCCGCCTCGACCACCATCTCGAAGGCAAGACCGACGAGGAAAGGATGCGCCACTCGATGGTCTGGATGGTGGCCTCGATGCGCCAGCTGAGCGAGAAGCTCACCCGCCTGGGCAACGCCGTCGACGAACTGGGTGAACAGGCCAGCCGGATCGGCGGCCAGAACGCGATCCCGCCGCGGCGATAGGACGCCGGGCCGGACGGAAAGCCCGCCGCCCCGTCAGAAGCGATCCTGACGACGTGTTGCGAGATCCTGGTGCCGGCTATCCGACTCGAACGGATGACCTACCGCTTACAAGGCGGTTGCTCTACCAACTGAGCTAAGCCGGCGAAACCTTGGGAAGTTACTTTACCCGCTTGAGCCGGGGGCGGCGCCTGACCGGCGGTGGCCGGTCGTCGGGCCCGTCGGAATGGCCGTCGCCTTCGTCGCCATCGACCGCGCCGGCATCGTCATCGCCGGACTCGGGCGACGGCACCGCCGAGAGCATCGGGCGGGTGTCGGCGTCATCCGCCCCGGCGCCGTCCGCTCCCGGGGCGGTGGTGGGCAGCGGCCCGATGGCCACCTCGAAGGCCATGCCGTGGCCGTTCTCGCGGGCGTAGATCGCGCTGACGTTCGCGACCGGAACCGAGAGCTGGCGGGCCACGCCCCCGAAGCGCGCCTGGAACTCGATCAGCTCGTTGCCCATCGACAAGCCGTTGGTGGCGGCGGGCGACACATTGAGGACGATCTCGCCGTTGACGACATGCTCGGCGGGCACCAGCGTGTGTTCGTCGACGACGACCGACAGGTAGGGGGTGTACCCGAGGTCACGGCACCATTCGTAGATGGCGCGAAGCAGGTAAGGCTTGGTTGAGGTCCCGTTCATCAGTGCTCCGGTCGGGGCGACGCATCAGCGACGCATGACCTTCTCGGACGGCGTCAGCGCCTCGATGTAGGCCGGCCGCGAGAAGATCCGCTCGGCATAGCGCAGCAAGGGAGCCGCCGTCTTGGGCATGTCGATGCCGTAGTGGTCGAGCCGCCACAGCAGCGGCGCGATCGCCACGTCGAGCATCGAGAACTCGTCGCCGAGCATGTACTTGTTCTTGATGAAGATCGGCGTGAGCTGCGTGAGGCGGTCGCGAATCTGCTGGCGGGCGTCGGCCAGGGCCTTGGTGTTGTCGCGGGCCTGGTCGCGCCGCTCGAGGTGCTGGACGTAGGCGAAGAGTTCGCGCTCGAAATTGAACAGGAACAGCCGCGCCCGTGCGCGCATGACCGGATCGGCCGGCATGAGCTGGGGATGCGGGAAGCGCTCGTCGATGTATTCGTTGATGATGTTCGATTCGTACAGGATCAGGTCGCGCTCGACCAGGATCGGTACCTGGCCATAGGGGTTCATGATCGCGATGTCCTCGGGTTTGTTGTAGAGATCCACGTCGCGGATCTCGAAGTCCATTCCCTTCTCGAACAGTACGAAGCGGCATCGCTGGCTGAAGGGACAAGTCGTTCCCGAGTACAGGACCATCATGAGGAAGCTCCTATCTAAGCGAATCCACTTTCGAAAAAAATACAGGGTGAGTCCGTAGCGAACTCACCCCGGAAAGGCGTTTCGGGCTGTGGCGTCAGCGAACGTCTTTCCAGAATGCCCGGTTCAGCACCCATGCGGCCACGAAGAGCACGCCGAGATACAGCAGCACCCAGATACCGAGCTGGGTGCGCTTGCGGGCGGTCGGATCGGACATATAGGTGATGTAGGCGGTGAGATCGGCCATGTCGGCGTCGAACTCCGCCCGCGACTGGAGGCCGCCTTCCGGCGCGCCCAGCTTGAGCGTGACTCCGGCGTGGGCAACGCCTTCCACCGGTTCGGATTCGGTGGTCGCCATGCCGTCGGCGTCGATGCGGGTGATCTCCCGGACGAACTGTTCGTCCGCGCCGCGCTTCACCTCCTCGATCGTGACCGTACGGGTTCCCTGCTGCTCCCAGAACACATGGGGCATCCCGACGTTCGGGAAGACCGCGTTGTTCCAGCCGGTGACGGTGGTGTCGTCGCGGTAGTAGGCCCGCAGGTAGGTGAACAGCCAGTCCGCGCCGGAGCCGGCGCCCGAGGCGCGCGAACGCGCGATCACGGACAGGTCGGGGGGCGCGGCGCCGAACCATTCCCTGGCGTCGGCCGGGCGCATCGCGATCGTCATGAGGTCACCGACCTTGTCGGTGGTAAACAACAGGTTGGCCCGGATCTGCTCGTCGGTCAGGCCGATGTCCTGCAGCCGGTTGAAACGCATCATCGATGCGCTGTGGCAGCTCAGGCAGTAGTTCACGAACAACTTGGCGCCATTCTGCAGCGACGCCGGATCGTTCAGCTTCGCGGTGGGGAACGGGTCGAGCGGAAACTCCTCGCCGGCCGCGAAGGAAGCGATCGGCAGGCTTGCCGCGGCGACCACCAGAACCCGCGAGATGAGACGTTTGAGCGAATGATTCATGAGTATCGTCCCCGTCGGCTCAGTGCGGCTTGAAGGTGATCCGGTCGGGCACCGGCTTGAACTTCCCGATCCGGCTCCACCACGGCATGAACATGAAGAACCCGAAATAGACCAGCGTGAAGAACTGCGACAGGCGCTCCCCGACGGCCGACGGGGCCTGCACGCCGAAGTAGCCGAGCACGATGAACGAGAGCACGAACACGCCGTAGAACCAGAGCTGCCAGGTCGGCCGGTAACGGATCGACTTCACCGGGCTGTTGTCGATCCAGGGAAGCGCGAAGAACACCATGACCGCGGCGCCCATCGCGACGACACCCCAGAACTTGGCATCGAACACGAAGAAGCCTCCGCCCAGGGCGAGGACGGCGACCGCGGCGATCAGCTTGCCCAGGGGCGGAGTGCGCGAGAGCAGCACGAACACCAGCCACACCAGCAGGAAGGGCAGCAGGCCCCACACGGTGAACTCCTCGGTGACCGCGCGCAGGATCGAGTAGTAAGGCGTGAAATACCAGACCGGCGCGATGTGCGGGGGCGTCTTGAGCGGATCGGCCGGGATGAAGTTGATGTACTCGAGGAAGTAGCCGCCGAACTCCGGCGCGAAGAAGACGACCACCGAGAACAGCATCAGGAAGCCGACCACGCCGACGATGTCGTGGACCGAGTAGTACGGATGGAAGGGGATGCCGTCGAGCGGGATTCCGTTGGCGTCCTTGTCCTTCTTGATCTCGATCCCGTCGGGGTTGTTGGAGCCGACCTCGTGCAGCGCCACGATGTGGGCGGCCACCAGCCCGAGCAGCACCAGCGGCACCGCGATGACATGGAAGGAGAAGAAGCGGTTGAGCGTCGCGTCCGAGACGACGAAGTCGCCGCGGATCAGGAGCGCGAGGTCCTCGCCGATGAAGGGAACCGCCGCGAACAGGTTGACGATCACCTGGGCGCCCCAGAAGGACATCTGGCCCCAGGGCAGGAGATAGCCCATGAAGGCCTCGGCCATGAGCGCGAGGAAGATCAGGCAGCCGAAGATCCAGACCAGTTCACGCGGCCGACGATAGGAGCCGTACATCAGGCCGCGGAACATGTGCAGGTAGACGACGACGAAGAAGGCCGATGCCCCGGTCGAGTGCAGGTAGCGGACCAGCCAGCCCCACGGAACGTCGCGCATGATGTACTCGACCGACGCGAACGCCACCGGGATACCGGAAGCGTTGACCGATGCATCGGGCTTGTAGTGCATCACGAGGAAGATTCCGGTGACGATCTGCAGCACCAGCACCAGCATCGCCAGCGAGCCGAAGAAATACCAGAAGTTGAAGTTCTTCGGAGCGTAGTACTCCGATAGATGCTGCTTCCAGGTGGAGGTCATGGGGAATCGTTCGTCGATCCAGCCCACCAGCCTTGTCATTTGATTGTCCTGCGCCATCTCGATGCTCCTCGCTCGATGCTCTTCTCAGGTCCGCGCCGCGCGGATCGGGTCAGGCCTCGTCCTCGCCGATCAGCAGCGTGCTGGCGGAAACGTAGGTATGGGGAGGCACATCGAGGTTGACCGGCGACGGCTTGTTCTTGAAGACGCGTCCGGCGAGATCGAAGGTCGAGCCATGGCAGGGGCAGAAGAATCCGCCCGGCCAGTCATCGGGCAGCGAAGGCTGGGCGCCCGGGGAGAAGCGCTCGGAGGGGGAACAGCCGAGATGCGGGCAGATGCCGACCACGACCAGCGTGTCCTTGTTGATCGAACGCCAGTCGTTGCGGGCGTACTCGGGCGTCGGAATCTGGTAATAGCGTTCCGAATCGGGGTCGGCGAGCTCCGCATCGAGCCCCGACAGGGTATCGACCATGGCTTCGGTGCGCCGGATGATCCAGACCGGCTTGCCCTGCCATTCGACCCGCCTGAGCTCGCCGGGCTTCATGCCGGCGATGTCGACTTCGACGGGGGCGCCCGCCGCCTTGGCGCGCTCGGACGGCGAGAAACTCGCCACGAAAGGCACCGCGGTGGCGACGCCGCCTACCGCACCGAGCACGGCAGTCACGCCGATGGCGCCACGGCGAGACTGGTCGACCGGCTGGATCGAAGCCGGCTGCGGCGCTTTGCCCTGGGGAATGTCGGGGCCCGAGGCCGTGGCCCATTTGTTCGGATCGCTCATGGATTCGCTTCGCTCGAGTTCAGACTGGTTATCAGGAAAACCCCTCATTTTAACATTTTGCAACGCCCACCTAGAAGCCCCCGCGCAACATTGCGCGCGCCGCGATGGAAGCCGGGCCGGTACGGTGCTAGTGTTGCGCGGCGCCGGGGTCGGCGCAGGCCGGCCGGCACGGCGTTTTCCAGCGGCCCCGATATCAAGATGAAGCTTCCGGGAGGTAGCAACAAATGGGCATGATGACGGAGTTCAAAGAGTTCGCGATGAAGGGCAACGTGATGGATCTCGCCGTCGGCGTGATCATCGGCGGGGCCTTCGGGACGATCGTTTCCTCGCTCGTCGAGGACGTGATCATGCCGCTCGTCGCCTTCATCCTCGGCGGCGAGATCAACTTCAGCAACATGTTGATCCCCCTGGGCGAAGTGCCCGCCGGCACCGCGCTCACACTCGAGGCACTGAAGGACGCCGGCGTGCCGGTGTTCGCGTACGGCAACTTCATCACCATCCTGATCAACTTCATCCTGCTCGCCTTCGTGATCTTCCTGCTCGTCAAGGCGGTCAACAACATGCGCCGCGCCGAGCCCGCTCCGCCGCCCGCGGCGCCGCCGGCCGAGGAAGTCCTGCTCACCGAGATCCGCGACCTCCTGCGCCAGTCGCCGCGCTGAACCCCGCCGAGACACCGGCATCGGCTCACACCGGGTTCGGGTCGTCGATGAACCGGTGCTCGATTCCGCAGGCCTCGGCGATCGCCTCGCCGAGCGCCTGCACCCCGAAGCGCTCGGTGGCATGGTGGCCGGCCGCGAAGTACACCACGCCGGCCTCCCGGGCGATGTGGGTGGTGCGCTCGCTGATCTCGCCGCTGATGAAGGCATCGGCGCCCAGCGCGATCGCATCCTCGAGATAGTCCTGGGCCGCGCCGGTGCACCAGGCGAGCCGCTCGATCGGGCGATCGAGCGCGCCCACGGCGAGCGGGCGCTGCCCGAGGCGCCTTGCGAGGCGCCGCCCCAGCGCCGCCGCCCCGGTGGGCCGGGCCGGGCGGCCATGCCAGACGAGGTCGCGATCGCCGCCGACGCCGGCGACTTCGAATCCGAGCACCCGCGCGAGCTGGGCGTTGTTGCCCAGCTTCGGATGCGCATCGAGCGGCAGGTGGTAGGCGAGCAGGCTCATTCCGCTGGCCATCAGCCTTCGCACCCGCTCGCCGCGAAGTCCGACGAGGCGGGAGTCCTCGCCCTTCCAGAACCAGCCGTGGTGGACCAGCAGCGCATCCGCCCCGGCCTCGGCCGCCGCATCGATCAGTGCGAGGCTGGCCGTCACGCCGCTGACCAGGCGCCGGATCGGGCGCGCGCCTTCCACCTGCAGGCCGTTTGGGCAATAATCCTCGAAGCGCTCGACCTCCAACCAGCGCCCCACCCTTTCGGCGAGTTCCCCGGCGCCGACCTGGCGCGGCTCGGCCGGCCGTGTCGAGCTGTTCGCCGGTCGTCTACTTGTCCGTCCCATGCTCCGCTCACTCTGGTTATTGTTCACGCAGGCCGTCACGGTGGGGCTGGCAGTGCTCTTCACCCTCACCGTCCTGCGGCCCGAATGGCTGCCGACGAAGCTGCGTGAACCCGCCGTGCCGGCACGTGTCGAAGCGCCCTCGCGCCCGACCGGCCAGCCCGTGCCGCCCGTATCGGACGACGCTTCGATTCTGTCATACGCGGGAGCCGCCAACCGGGCGATCCCCTCGGTCGTCAACGTCCTGACCAACCAGAACGACGCCGAAGGCCAGACCGGCAACCCCCTGTTCGACGATCCGCTGTTTCGTCGGTTCTTCGGCGACGAAATACCCCGCCAGCCGCAGTCGAGCCTCGGCTCGGGCGTGATCATCGGCGACGGACTGGTGGTGACCAATCATCACGTCGTCGAGGACTCGACGGACATCGAGGTGCTGTTTCCCGACAGCCGCAAGATCGGCGCCGTTCTGGTCGGCAGCGACCCCGAGACCGATCTCGCCGTACTGCGCCTGCAGACCGAGGAGCCGGTGCCCGCCATCGAGCTCGCCGATGTCGACAAGGCCCGGATCGGGGATGTCGTGCTCGCCATCGGCAATCCCTTCGGGGTCGGCCAGACCGTGACGATGGGCATCATCAGCGCCCTGGGACGCAGCCAGCTGGGCATCAACACGTTCGAGAACTTCATCCAGACCGACGCCGCCATCAATCCCGGCAATTCGGGCGGCGCCCTGATCGACACCCAGGGACGCCTGCTCGGCATCAATACCGCGATCTATTCGCGCAGCGGCGGCTCGCTCGGTATCGGCTTCGCCATCCCGGCGTCGACCGTCAGCCACGTCACCACCCAGCTGCTGCAGTCGGGCCGTGTGAGCCGAGGCTTCATCGGAGTGGAACCGCAGGACATCACCCCGGAGCTCGCCGACGCGCTGAACCTGCCGAGCGAGAAGGGAGCGGTGATCACCGCGCTCGTCCGGGGCGGGCCCGCCGAGCGCTCCGGCGTCCGCGTGGGTGATGTCCTGGTGGCGATCGGCGACGAAGCGGTCCTCAATATCGCGCAGATGCTCGACATCGTCGCGCGCCAGGCGCCGGGATCGGAAGTCCGCTTCCATTTCCTGCGCGAGGGCCGCGAACTGGCGGTGGACATCCGGATCGCGGAACGACCCGATCCGCCGCGCCTGCCCCGCAACTGACAGCCCCGGGAGGGCCGGTCATACGGTTGAAGGCGAACCCGTATCAGTTGCCGGGCTGCTGGTCGGCGCGGCCCACCTCGCCCCGGCTCTCGTCGGTCGATTCATCGTCGGAATCGGGCGCCCGACTATGGGCCTTGATGAAGCCGGCGATGAAGATCCCCAGCTCGTAGAGGATGATCAGCGGGATCGCGAGCATGAACTGGGAGAGCACATCGGGCGGCGTGAGCACCGCCGCGACCACGAAGGCGCCCACGACGACATAGCGGCGCGCCTTGCGCAGCTGCTCGACATCGACGATGCCGACCTTCACCAGCAGCATCTGCACGACCGGCACCTCGAAGGTCAGGCCGAAGCCGAAGAAGATCGCGATGGTGAAATCCCAGTAGCGCTGGAGATCCTGCAGGACATCGGCGCCCGTGCCCGCGGACATCTTGATGAAGAACTTGTAGGCCGCCGGCAGCACGAAGGTGTAGGCGAAGCCGATGCCCAGGACGAGGAAGAACACGCTTGAGACGATCAGCGGCAGGGCGAAGCGACGCTCGTGTTCGTAGAGACCGGGCGCGACGAAAGCCCAGGCCTGGTAGAGGATCCAGGGCAGCGAGAAGAGCACCGCGCTCAGGAAGGCGAGCTTGGTCAGGGTGAAGAAGGCGCCCGCCTGGTCGGTGAAGACCGGCTTGCTGCCCGGTGGCAGGGCTTCGTAGAGCGGCAGCGACAGGAAGCGCATGATCTCGCCCGAGAAGTAGAAGCACACGCCGAACAGCACCAGCACGACGGCCAGCGCCTTGATCATGCGATTGCGCAGCTCGATCAGGTGCGAGACGAGGCTTTCGCCCTCGGCCTTTTCTTCTTCAGCCATCAGTGGAGCCGGCGCCTGGGGCGCTTGCGGCCGAGTTCGCGATCGCGTTCGATGCGGCGATCACGGATGCGTTCGCGGGTACGGCGAGCTTCGTAGACACGTTCCCAATCGGTGGGCGCCGGCCTGGCCGGCTCCGTCTCCTCCGACTCCTCGCCGGCAAGCGTGCGGCCCAGTTCGTCGAGTTCCTGCTGGGTATCGGAAACCGCGGACTTGAAGGATCCCTCGAGATCCTGCGCCGCCGAGGTGACCTCCTCCTTGAGGTTGCGCAGTTCGTCGAGCTGGATCTGGCGATTGACGTCCGCCTTGACGTCATTGACGTAGCGCTGCAGCTTGCCGAGCCATTCGCCGCATTGACGCGCTACCCGCGGCAATCGCTCCGGCCCGATGACGATGAGCGCAATGACCGCCGCGACCATCAGTTCGGTAAAAGCGATGTCGAACATGCGACGGTACGAAAGGGGGAATCAGGAGCCGCCCCGGGGGACGGCTTTCTCGTTCGCCAGGACGCCGGGGCGTCCGGGCCTGCGGCCGCCCGCGCGGGGCCGGCCGGGCGTCGGCGGGCTGGTGGACGATCGCGCGCCCGCCCGATGGCTCAGACCTTCTCCTTTGCCTCGACGTCGATCGTTTTCTTGGCGCTGGTGCCCGACTCGGAGGACTCCTCGCCAACCTGCTCGGCGCCTTCCTTGACGCCTTCCTTGAAGCCGCGAACCGCGCCCCCGAGATCGGAGCCGATGTTCTTCAGTTTCTTGGTGCCGAAGACCAGCATGATGATGACCAGCACGATCAGCCAGTGCCAGATGCTCATCGCTCCCATAGACAACTCCTTCATGCGGACACGCCAGGCGTGTCACTTTGGGATGATCGCGGAGCGCAGCGGCTCCGGCCCACCCAGAACGTGGATATGGAGATGATACACCTCCTGCCCTCCCAGCCGACCGTTATTGATCACGATGCGAAAGCCGTCGGGACTGCCGTTTTCCCGCGCGAGTCGGGCGGCCAGCGTCAGCATCCGGCCGAGGATCGCCTCATGATCGGCACCCGCGCTGTAAAGATTCTCGACATGGGCCTTGGGAATCAGCAGGAAATGCAGGGCCGCGGCCGGATGGATGTCGTGGAACGCGAGGATCTCGTCGTCCTCGTAGACCTTGCGCGAGGGAATCTCGCCACGCGCGATACGGCAGAACAGGCAATCGTGGGAAGCGGTCATGGGGCGGAAATCTCAGTCGCCGGACGGATTGGCCGGTCCGCCTGCCCGCGCCGCCTTCTCGGCAAGGCCGGAGACGCCTTCCCGACGGGCCAGTTCGGCCAGCACATCACCCGGGCCAAGATCGAACCGCGCGAGCAGGATCAGGGTATGGAACCACAGATCGGCGGTTTCGCGGACGATCGCCCCTCGCTCGCCGTCCTTGCCGGCGATCACGGTTTCGGTGGCCTCCTCGCCGATCTTCTTGAGGATGGCGTCGGTGCCCTTGGCGAACAGGGTCGCGACGTAGGACACCTCGGGGTCGGCGCCGCGACGCGAAGCGATCAGGGCGCCGAGTCTTTCGAGCAGCTCGGCCGAGGAATCGGGCTGGGATGCGGCCATCGGGTGCGCTCCTACTTGCGGTAGATCTGGTCGGGATCGCGCAGGACCGGATCGACGGGCTGCCATCGATCGCCTTCGAGCTTCCGGAAGAAGCAGGAATGGCGGCCGGTGTGGCAGGCAATGCCGCCGACCTGCTCGACCTCGAGCAGGATCACGTCGGCGTCGCAGTCGAGACGGATCTCGCGCACCTTCTGGACATGGCCGGATTCCTCGCCCTTGCGCCACAGGCGCGAGCGCGAGCGCGACCAGTACACCGCCCGGCCGTTGGCGGCGGTTTCCATCAGCGCCTCGCGATTCATCCAGGCGAGGGTGAGGACCCGGCCGGTACCGGCTTCCTGGGCGATCGCGGGGACCAGGCCGTCGCGATCGAAACGGACGGCATCGACCCAGGCCGGCAGGGTGGCGGCTTCGCTCATGGATCGAGCCGCACCGGGATGCCGCGATCGGCCATGAAGCGCTTGGCCTCGGGAATCGTGAACTCCCCGAAATGGAAGATGCTTGCCGCGAGCACCGCATCGGCCCCGCCGAGGGTCACGCCGTCGGCAAGGTGGGCGAGCTCGCCGACGCCGCCCGAGGCGATGACGGGCACCTCGACCGCATCGGACACCGCGCGGGTCAGGGCGAGATCGAAGCCCTGCCGGGTGCCGTCGCGATCCATGCTGGTGAGCAGGATCTCGCCGGCGCCCAGGCGCACGACCTCCTCGGCCCAGGCGACGGCATCGAGCCCGGTGGCGCGCCGACCCCCATGGGTGAAGACCTCCCATCGTCCCTCGCCGGTCGACTTGGCGTCGATCGCCGCCACGATGCACTGCGAACCGTAGCGCTCGGCCGCTTCGGCGAAGAAGCGCGGGTTCTGGATGCCGGCGGTATTGATCGACACCTTGTCGGCTCCCGAATTGAGCAGACGCCGGACATCCTCGACGCGCCGCACGCCGCCGCCCACGGTGAGCGGGATGAACACCTGGTCGGCGACCCGTTCGATCACCTGCAGGATGATGTCGCGTTCGTCGCTGGAGGCGGTGATGTCGAGGAAGGTGATCTCGTCGGCGCCCTGCTCGCCGTAGCGCCGGGCGATCTCGACCGGATCGCCGGCATCGCGCAGCGAGACGAAATTGACGCCCTTGACGACGCGACCCGCGGTCACGTCGAGGCAGGGAATGATGCGCTTGGTCAGCAAGGCTTCGCCTCCGGCACGCGGGAACCCCGGGGCGCGAGCCCTATTCATCGGAGGCGAGCTCGTCGGCGCGCGCCTGTGCCTGGGCGAAATCGAGCTTGCCTTCGTAGAGGGCGCGCCCGAGGATCACGCCCTCGACGCCCTCGTCCTCGACGGCGCACAGCTGCTCGATGTCGGCCATTCCCGCGACGCCGCCGGAAGCGAACACCGGCACGGTCAGCTCGCTGGCGAGCCGCACGGTGGCCTCGACGTTGATGCCGGTGAGCATGCCGTCACGGCCGATGTCGGTGTAGATGATGCCCTCGATTCCGTAGTCCTCGAACTTGCGGGCGAGATCGAGCACGTCGTGGCGGGTCAGCTTGCTCCAGCCATCGGTCGCGACCTTGCCGTCGCGGGCATCGAGCCCGACCAGGATACGGCCCGGAAAGGCGCCGCAGGCATCGTGCAGAAGGCCCGGATCACGGACCGCCGCGGTGCCGACGATGAGGTACGCGAGGCCGTCGTCGAGGTATCGCTCCATGGTGTCGAGGTCGCGGATTCCGCCGCCGAGCTGCACCGGGATGTCTTCGCCGACCGCATCGACGATGTCGCGGATGAGGGCCTGGTTTCTCGGCCTGCCGCCGACCGCGCCGTCGAGATCGACCAGATGCAGCCGCCGGGCGCCGAGATCGACCCATCTCACGGCCATGGCGACGGGGTCGTCGGAGAACACGGTCTCGTCTTCCATCACGCCCTGGCGCAAACGAACACAACGACCGTCCTTGATGTCGATAGCGGGGATCAGGAGCATAGTCTTGAGAGTATCGAGGAGATAACCCGTTGGCTTGGCCCGGCGCCCTTCAGGGGCGCCAGTCGATGAAGTTCTCGTAGAGCTTCAATCCGTGGCCCGAACTCTTCTCGGGATGGAACTGGGTCGCGAAAATGTTATCCCGCGCCACCGCACAGGTAAAGCGCCCGCCGTACTCCGAATCGCCGACGCAGTCGCGGGGATCGGCGGGCGCGAAATGGTAGCTGTGCACGAAATAGAAGAACGTCTCGTCGGGAATGCCCGCCCAGACCGGATGCTCGCGAAGTTGCCGCACCCGGTTCCAGCCCATGTGCGGCACCTTCAGGCGGGCGCCTCCGGGGCCGGTCATCCGGCGGCGATCGAATCGCACGACTTCGCCCGCCAGCAGCCCCAGGCCCGGCGTATCGCCCTCGGCGCTGCGCTCGAAGAGCATCTGCGCGCCGATGCACACGCCGAACATCGGCTTCTCGCGCGCCGCGCGCACCACCTCGGAGCGCAGCCCCGATTCATCGAGATGGCGTACACAGTCGGGCATCGCCCCCTGCCCCGGGAACACGACGCGATCGGCCCCGGCGACCTGCGCCGGATCGCCCGTGACCACGACCCGCCATTTCGGGGCGACATGCTCGAGCGCCTTGGCGACGGAGTACAGGTTGCCCATCGAGTAGTCGACCACCGCGATCGTGCTCATCGGAACGGCTCGCTACGGTACTTTCTGCCCCGCGACAACGGCCGGCGCGAACGCAGGCTCAGAGCGCTTCCTTCGTCGAAGGGATGCGGTCGCCGACCCGCGAATCGAATTCGATCGCCATGCGCAGGGCCCGGCCGAAGGCCTTGAAGATCGTCTCGCACTGGTGGTGCGCATTCTCGCCGCGCAGATTGTCGATGTGCAGCGTCACCGCCGCATGGTTGACGAAGCCCTGGAAGAACTCGCGGGCGAGATCGACATCGAAGCCGCCGATCATGGCGCGGGTGAAATCGACGTGCCACTGCAGCCCGGGGCGGCCGGAGAGATCGATCACGACCCTCGAGAGAGCCTCGTCGAGCGGCACATAGGCATGGCCGTAGCGACGGATGCCCTTCTTGTCGCCGATCGCGCGGGCGAAGGCCTGGCCCAGCGTGATGCCGACATCCTCGACGGTGTGGTGCGCATCGATGTGGAGATCGCCGTCGGCCTCGATCTCGAGGTCGACGAGGCCGTGGCGGGCGATCTGGTCGATCATGTGGTCGAGGAAGGGCACGCCGGTGGCGAGCGTCTGCCGACCGGTGCCGTCGAGATCGATCGCAACACGGATCCGGGTTTCGGCCGTGTTGCGGGAGACTTCAGCGCGTCTGTTCACGATGGGCCTGCGCCCTGCGGCGCGAATATCGGGTGGAATGCGCGGATGCTCGCGCGGACGAACGCCGGGCCGCCGGCGAACCGCCCCGACCCGGACCGGGTATTGTACCCGCAGACCCGTGGCCCCGGCCGGTACGGGGCCGATGCGCCTCGAGGAAACGCCCGGCCACCCCGGGCTCCTGGATCCCCGCGATCAGTCCCGCATCCGCATCCGGGCGCTCTCGGCGTGCGCCGGCAGGCCCTCGCCGTCGGCCAGGGTTGCGGCGAGCGCGCCCAGCGTCAGGGCCGCCCCGGCCGAAACCCGGACCAGGCTGGTTCGTTTCTGGAAATCGTAGACGCCCAGGGGCGAGGAAAAGCGCGCCGTGCGCATGGTCGGCAGCACATGGTTCGGGCCGGCGCAGTAGTCGCCGATCGATTCCGAGGAATACGGCCCGAGGAAGATGGCTCCCGCATGACGCAGTCGTCCCACCCAGGGATCGGGGTCGGCCACCGACAGCTCGAGGTGCTCCGGCGCGATCTCGTTGGAGATCTCGCAGGCCTCGGCCAGGTCGCGCACCCGGATCAGGGCGCCACGATCGGCGAGCGAGCGCCGGATCACCGCCTGGCGCGGCATCGTGTCGATCAGCCGCTGCATCGCCGCCTCGACCCGGTCGATGTAGGCCGGGTCCGGGCACAGCAGGATCGATTGCGCCATCTCGTCGTGCTCGGCCTGGGAGAAGAGATCCATCGCCACCCAGTCGGGATCGGTCGCGCCGTCGGCGATCACGAGGATCTCGCTGGGCCCGGCGATCATGTCGATTCCGACCGTGCCGAAGACCCTGCGCTTGGCCTCGGCGACGTAGGCATTGCCCGGGCCGACGATCTTGTCGACCGCCTGGATGGTTTCGGTGCCGTAGGCCAGCGCGCCGACCGCCTGCGCCCCGCCGATGGCGTAGACCCGGTCGACGCCGGCCACGGCGGCCGCGGCCAGCACCAGCGGGTTGCGCTGCCCGCCCGGGGTTGGCGAGACCATGACCAGCTCCGGGACGCCGGCCACCTTCGCCGGCACCAGGTTCATCAGCACCGATGAGGGATAGGCGGCCTTGCCGCCCGGCACATAGACGCCGACCCGTTCGATCGGGTGCACCTGCTGCCCTAGCAGCGTGCCGTCGGGCTCGGTATAGCTCCAGCTGGTCGAGAGCTGGCGCTCGTGGAAGGCGCGTATCCGGTCGGCCGCGCCGCGCAGGGCATCACGCTGTTCCGCGGGCAGGGATTCCAGGGCGCTGCGCAACTCGGTCGCCGGGATCTCGAGGTCGGCGGCCGTGTCGGCCGCGACGCCGTCGAGCCGACGGGTGTGCTCGAGGAGCGCGGCGTCGCCACGTTCGCGCACATCGGCGAGGATGCCCGCGACGGTCGCCTCGATGGCGGCGTCCTGCGCCGCCTCGTAGTGGAGCAGCTCCCGCAGGCGGGCGCCGAAATCGGGGCTCGCGGAGTCGAGCCGGGTGATCGCCAGCTTGCCGGTGCTCATGCCGAGGCCTTCTCGAGTCTTTCGGCCGCCGTCCCGATCTGGCGCACCAGCGGCTCGATCAGGGCGGACCGGGTCTTGAGGGCCGCCCGGTTGATGATCAGCCGGGCCGACACCTGCTGGATGTCCTCGACCACCACCAGGTTGTTGGCGCGCAGGGTGGAGCCGGTGCTGACGAGGTCCACGATGGCGTCGGCGAGCCCCACCAGCGGCGCGAGCTCCATCGAGCCGTAGAGCTTGATCGCATCGACATGGACGCCCTTGGCCGCGAAATGGCGCCGGGCGACATCGACGTACTTGGTCGCCACGCGCAGGCGCGCGCCACGGCGCACGGCCGCCTCGTAGTCGAAGCCCGCCGGCGCGGCCACGCACATCCGGCAACGGGCGATTCCGAGATCGACCGGCTGGTACAGGCCGGCGCCGCCGTGCTCGACCAGGACGTCGCGCCCGGCCACGCCGATGTCGGCCGCCCCGTACTGGACGTAGGTCGGGACATCGCTCGCGCGCACGATGATGATCCGCACCGCCGGGTCGTTGGTCGGCAGGATCAGCTGGCGCGAATCGGCCAGGCCCGGATCGACCCGGATTCCGGCGGCCGCCAGCAGGGGTTCGGTTTCCTCGAAGATTCGCCCCTTCGAGAGGGCCATCGTGATGATGCTCAAGGGATTGTCCCCGTGTATCAGCGCAAGCGCCGGATCCGGGCGCCGAGCGCCTGCAGCTTGGTTTCCATCGCGTCGTAGCCTCGGTCGAGATGATAGATCCTGTCGACCGTGGTTTCGCCCTCGGCCACCAGCCCGGCGATCACCAGGCCGGCCGAGGCGCGCAGGTCGGTTGCCATGACGGTGGCGCCCGACAGCTCGGGAACGCCCCGCACGATCGCGGAACTGCCCTCGACGCTGATGTCCGCGCCCAGGCGCTGCATCTCGAGCACATGCATGAAGCGGTTCTCGAAGATCGTCTCGGTGATGACGCCGGTGCCCTGCGCAACGCAGTTCATCGCCATCAGCTGGGCCTGCATGTCGGTCGCGAAACCGGGATAGGGAGCGGTTCGCACATCGACCGCCGTGGGCCGGCGATCCATGCGGACGCGGATCCAGTCGGGTCCGGTCTCGATGGCGGCCCCGGCCTCGGTCAGCTTGTCGATCGTCGCGCCGAGAGAATCGGGATCGGCGTCCCGCAGGACGACATCCCCGCCGGCGGCGGCAACCGCGCACAGGAAGGTACCCGCCTCGATCCGGTCGGGCATCACCCGGCAGTTCGCCGCATGCAGGCGGGCGACGCCTTCGATCCGTATCAGGTCGGTGCCGGCGCCCTCGATCCGGGCGCCCATCGCCACCAGGGCGCGGGCGAGGTCGGCGATCTCGGGCTCACGGGCAGCGTTCTCGATGAAGGTTTCGCCATCGGCGAGCACCGCCGCCATCATGAGGTTCTCGGTCCCGGTGACGGTGACCATGTCGGTGACGATGCGCGCGCCGCGCAGGCGCTTCGCCCGCGCCACCACGTAGCCATGCTCGATCGTGATCTCGGCGCCCAGCGCCTCCAGCCCCTTGATGTGCTGGTCGACCGGCCGCTGGCCGATCGCGCAGCCGCCGGGCAGCGAAACCCGCGCCTGCCCGAAGCGGGCGAGCATCGGACCGAGCACCAGGATCGAGGCGCGCATCGTCTTGACGAGATCGTAGGGCGCCTCGAGCCGGTCGATCCGGCCGCAATCGACACGCACCCGCTCGCCATCACGCTCGCAGGTCGCCCCCATGGTCTCGAGCAGTCGCAAGGTGGTGTCGACGTCACGCAGGCGCGGGACGTTCTCGACCACCACCGGTTCCGGATCGAGCAGGGCGGCGCACAGGATCGGCAAGGCCGCGTTCTTGGCGCCCGATACCCGGACCTCGCCGGCAAGCGGCGTGCCGCCGACGATATGGAGTCTGTCCATGCGGTTCTCGCGGTCAGCGGGACTGGGCGGCGTGCTCGTCGGGCGTGAGGGTCTTCATCGACAGCGCATGGATCTGTTCGCGCATGCGCTCGCCGAGCGCGCGATAGACCAGCTGGTGGCGCTGCACCGAACGCTTGCCCTCGAACAGGCTGGACACGATCAGGGCATCGAAATGGCGGCCGTCGCCGTCGACCTCGAGGAGTTCGCAGGGCAGGCCTTCGGCGATGAATCGGCGAACATCCTGGGGAGTAAGCATCGTTGTTCAAGCTCCTGGTATCGGGCGCTCCGCCCGGTCCTGCGGTCAGTGGCGCAGCTTGTAGCCCCTGGAGAGCAGGGCCAGCGAGAAGGCCGCCACCAGGGCGAGGCTGCCACCGACCACGGCCAGGCTCACCCACGGGCTCACATCGGAAACACCGATGAAACCGCGGCGAAAGCCGTCGACCATGTAGAAGAACGGGTTCAGGTGGGACATTTCCTGCCAGAACCCGGGCAGCGACTTCACCGAATAGAACACGCCGGCCAGGAAGGTCAGCGGCATGATGAAGAAGTTCTGGAAGGCGGCCATCTGGTCGAACTTGTCCGCCCAGATGCCGGCCAGCAGGCCCATTGTAGCGAGAATCGCACTGCCCAGCAGGGCGAAGACGAGGATCCAGCCGGGCTCGGCCACCTGCAGGTCGACGAACCAGGTGGTGACCAGAAGCACCCCCAGGCCGACCACCAGGCCTCGCACCATCGCCGCCAGGACGTAGGCGAGGAAGATCTCGAAGCTGGACATCGGTGGCAGCAGCACGAACACGATGTTGCCGGTCACCTTGCTCTGCACCAGCGACGAGGATGCGTTGGCGAAGGAGTTCTGCAGCAGCGCCATCATCACCAGGCCGGGCACCAGGAACGAGGAATAGCGGACGCTCTCGAACACCTCGACCCGCCCCTCCAGGACATGGCTGAAGATCAGCAGGTACAGCAGCGCCGAGACGATCGGCGCGCCGATCGTCTGGAACCCCACCTTGGTGAAGCGCAGCAGCTCCTTGTGGAACAGCGTCCGGAATCCCGTCATGCCCGCGACTCCTTCATGATCGAGACGAAGACGTCCTCGAGGTCGGCGTGCAGCAGCTCCATGTCCTCGATCCGGCAGCCGGCCTCGCGCAGCGCCGCGAGCATCGGCTCGACCGCCTCGTAGCGATCGACCTGCAGGGCGATCCGGTCGCGCTCGGGCGATTCGATCACCAGGGGCTCGAGCGAAGCCGGCAGCGGGGCGCCGGAGATCCGCAGCAGGAGACGACCGGCGCTGAAGGCGCGCAGCAGCTCCCGGGTCGCGTCGAGCGCGACCAGCCGACCCTGGTTGAGCATCGCGATGCGGCCACAGAACTCCTGCGCTTCCTCCAGGTAGTGCGTGGTGAGCACGATCGTGTGGCCCTGCTCGTTGAGTCGCCGGATGAACTGCCAGAGGGTCTGGCGCAACTCCACGTCGACGCCGGCGGTGGGCTCGTCCAGGACGATCACGGGCGGGCGATGCACCAGCGCCTGGGCGACCAGCACGCGCCGCTTCATGCCGCCCGACAGGGCCCGCATGTTCTCGTCGGCCTTCGAATCCAGGTCGAGGCCGGTGAGGATTTCATCGATCCAGTCGTCGTTGCGCCGGATGCCGTAGTAGCCCGAGGTCAGGCGCAGCGTCTCGCGCACCGTGAAGAAGGGATCGAAGACGATTTCCTGGGGAACCACCCCGAGCGCGCGCCGGGCCGCCCGATAGTCGCCCACCACGTCGTGGCCCATGACCCGCACCGTTCCCGAACTCGCGCGAGCGAGTCCGGCCACGATCGAGATCAGGGTCGTCTTGCCGGCGCCGTTGGGGCCGAGCAGGCCGAAGAACTCGCCTTCATGGACCTGGAGCGAAACACCGTGCAGCGCTGTGAACGATCCGTATCGCTTGGCGACCGAATCGATATCGATGGCAATGGACATGGTACCCGGGCGTAACGGCGAAGCCGGCACCCGGTGCGGCCCCGTTCGCGTGGCGCCGCTAGCTGTTGCGCCCCACGTCCGTTGTCGTGTCCGGAATGTCGAAGAGCAGTGAATCGACGCCGTAGAGACTGGCGAGTTTACGCAAATTCGCCGGAACGTTCAGGAAGCGCGCCCCGGCGCCGCCCGGCGTCCGCCGGATCTCGAGCAGCACCGCGATGGCCGACGAATCGTATTCGGCAAGCGGTGCGAGGTCGAAATCCCGCTCGCCGGCACCGCATGCAGCCAGCGCCGCCGCCCGGAAGGCAGTGGCCTGCTCCAGCGTCAGCCGGGACGGAACCTGCATCACTGGCCCCCGGCCGCGCCGCCCTGCTCGCCCCGGCTGTTGCGCTCGCGCAGGGAGTCGATCAGGCCCTGGATTCCGCCCTGGTTGATGAGCGGGCCGAACTGGCTGCGGTAGGTCTCGACCAGCCAGACACCGAGCACGTTGATGTCGTAGATCTTCCAGTTCTCGTCGGCGCGCCGCATCCGGTAGTCGAGCTGGATCGGCTCGGTGCCATGGCCGATGACTTCGCTGCGCACGATCACGTCCTTGTCGGCCGGATCGGCGCGCAGTGGCTTCATGCGGATCGACTGGTCACGCACTTCGGACAGCGCGCCCGAATAGGTGCGCAGCAGCAGCATCCGGAACTGCTCGACGAGTTCCTCGCGCTGCTCCGCGCTCGCTTCGCGCCAGCCCCGGCCAACCGAGAGCGCCGTCATGCGCTGGAAATCGACGCTGGGCATGACCAGCTCGTCGACGGCATCGGAGATCCGCTCGAGATTGCCGGCGCGGATCTCGGGATCGGCCTTGATGCGGGCCAGCACTTCGGCGCTGAGCCTCTCGATCTGCTTGTCGGGGGCCTCGAGGGCTCGCGCCGGCGACGAGGCCACGCCGAGGGCGAGGCCGGCGAGCAGCGCGACGATCCCCAGCAGGAAGCGGCGCATCGGTCGCGGGAAAGCGAGGGTCTTCATGGGCATTCCTTGTCGATCACTCTTCGTCTTCATCGAGCCAGCTGTCGTCGTAGTCGTCGTCCAGCGGCGGCGGGTCGCCATCGTACACAAGGCTGCGGCGGCGCTGCAGATAGCCGTCCCGCATGAACAGGTACCGGTCGAGCGCGATGTCGTCCATGATCCCGCTGGCGCCCAGCAGGCCCGCGCGGGTATCGAGGACCCGGATCACGTAGGTCGTGTTGCGCACGGAAACGTCGTCGACCAGGTAGGGAAGCGGATCGGCGTAAGCATCGAGGATGAGGCTGGGGCCATCCCGGAAGTTGGAGGGCCCGAAGAACGGCAGCACCAGGTAGGGGCCGGTCGGCACGCCCCAGACCCCGAGCGTCTGGCCGAAGTCCTCGCGGTGCTTGGGCAAGCCCAGCTCCGAGGCCACATCGCCCATTCCCGCGAATCCGAAGGTGGTGTTGATCACCACCCGGCTGAGATCGCTCACCGCCTGCCACGGCTTGCCCTGCAGCAGGTTGTTGACCGAGGTCCAGACGTCGCGCAGGTTCTCGAACATGTTGCCGGCGATGAAGCGGAACGTCTCCGGCACGTAGTCCCGATAGGCGGTGGCGGCGGGCTTCAGGGCGTACTCGTCGAGCGTGTCGTTGAAGGCGAAGACCGCCCGGTTCATCGGCTCGAGCGGATCGGCCGAGGCGCCGGGGCCCTGCGAACTCGCACAGCCGCCGAACGCGAGGGCGAACGCGAGGACCGGCGCGATGAACGCGCGGCGCAAGCCGCCCGGCCAGGATGCCGGGCTCACTTGGAGCCCCCACCGGAGGCGGCACCGTAGAGGAACTGGCCGATCAGGTTCTCGAGGACGACCGCCGACTGCGTCATCGTGATGACGTCATCGGGCTCCAGGTCCTCGAGGTCGCCGCCTGGCGACAGGCCGATGTACTGCTCGCCCAGCAGGCCCGAGGTCAGGATGCTCGCCGAAGTGTCCTTCGGAAACCGGTAGCGCTCGTCGATCTCCAGGCGCACCGTCGCACGAAACGATTGCGGGTCGAAGCCGATCGACTGGACCCGGCCGACGACGACGCCAGCGCTCTTGACCGGCGCCCTCGCCTTCAAGCCGCCGATATTGTCGAAACGGGCGGTCACGTCATAGCCCTGGGCAAGGCTGAAGCTCATGAGATTGCCCACCTTGAGGGCCAGGAACAGGATGGCGGCGAGCCCGGCCAGCACGAACAGGCCCACCAGCAGATCGGTCGTCTTTCGGTTCATCTTTCGACCTCAGGTGCTGAACATCAGCGCGGTTAGAAGGAAGTCGGCAGCGAGCACGGCCAGCGACGAAGCCACCACGGTGGTCGTGGTGGCGCGTGCGACGCCCTCCGGCGTGGGCTTGGCCTCATAGCCGACGAACAGGGCGACGAAGGCACAGATGAAGCCGAACACGACGCTCTTGAGCAGGCCGTTGCCGACATCGGAGAACACATCGACGCCCGCCTGCATCTGCGACCAGAATGCCCCGGCATCGACGCCGATCAGGTGCACCCCGACGAGATAGCCGCCGAACACGCCGATCGCCGAGAACATCGCAGCGAGCAGCGGCAAGGCGATGACCGCCCCGAGAAAGCGCGGCGCCAGCACCCGGGCGATGGGATCGACCGCCATCATTTCCATCGCGAGCAACTGCTCGCCCGATTTCATCAGGCCGATCTCGGCGGCCAGCGAGGTCCCCGCCCGGCCGGCGAACAGCAGCGCCGCCACCACCGGCCCGAGTTCGCGGACCAGCGACAGCGCCACCAGCACGCCGAGGGCCTGTTCCGAACCGAAAGCCTGCAGGGTGTAGTAGCCCTGCAGGCCGAGCACGAAGCCGACGAACAAGCCCGAGACCAGGATGATCGACAGCGAATGGTTGCCGATGAAATGGATCTGGTCGAGCACCAGCCGGGGCCGGCGCAGCGTCCGCAATGACAGCAGGCAAAGCCGCAGGAAGAAGCGGAAGCCGTAGCCCATGCCGCGAAGTATCGACAGCACCCAGGCGCCGAGACCGGCGATGGCGTCGAGAATCCGGCTCACGGCGAATCCCCGATGCCGAAATCGCTCGCCAGCGGCGGCGCCGGATAATGGAAGGCCACCGGCCCCTCGCGCTCGCCCTTCAGGAACTGGGCCACCAGGGGGTCGGTGGACGCCATCATCTCGGCCGGCGTGCCACTGGCGGCGATCCGGCCCTGCGCGAGCAGGTAGACCTGGTCGGCGATCGCGAAGGATTCATGGACATCATGGGTGACCAGCACCGATGTCGCCCCGAGCGCATCGTTCAGGCGCCGGACCAGTTGCGCGACAGTGCCCAGCGAGATCGGGTCGAGGCCCGCGAAGGGCTCGTCGTAGAGCAGCAGCGGCGGATCGAGCGCGATCGCCCGGGCGAGCGCGATCCGCCTCGCCATGCCGCCCGACACCTGGGAAGTGCGCAGGCGGGCCGCGCCGCGCAGCCCCACCGCGTTCAGCTTCATGAGGACCAGGTCGCGGATCGTCTCCTCGGGCAGGTCGGTGTGCTCGCGCAGCGGAAAGGCGACGTTCTCGAAGACATCGAGATCGGTGAACAGCGCGCCGAACTGGAACAGCATGCCCATCCGGCGACGGGCCGCGAAGAGTTCTTCGTGCCCCAGGGTGCCGACATCGGCTCCTTCGAACATCACGCGGCCGCGCTGCGCCCGCACCTGGCCGCTGATCAGGCGCAGCAAGGTGGTCTTGCCGGAGCCCGATCCACCCATCAGGGCGGTGACGGTGCCGCGGCGAAAGCCCATGTCGACACCATCGAGAATCGGCCGCGCATCGTAGCCGAAGCGCAGGTTCTCGATTCGAAGGATTTCGGCGGGACGGTTTTCGTGGGAAGCCGGGGGCACGAGGGAGTCCGGCCAGGCCGGTCATTGTCGTAACGGTAGCGGAGATTCTATCCGCAAGTGGTGGGCGCGACCGATCGTTGCGCTGCGCTCTGTCTATATACTCGACGCCATGGACAAGGCGACCGGACCCGACATGGCCTTGCTGCAGCAGCGCGCGATCGAGGTGTTGCGCATCGAGGCCGAGGCGATCTCGGGCCTCGAATCGCGGATCGACGCCGATTTCGCGCGCGCCTGCATGCTGGTGCTCGGCTGCACCGGGCGGGTGGTCGTCAGCGGCATCGGCAAGTCGGGGCACATCGCCCGCAAGATCGCCGCCACCCTCGCCTCCACCGGCACCCCGGCCTTCTTCGTGCACCCGGCCGAGGCCAGCCACGGCGACCTCGGCATGGTCACGCGCGAGGACGTCTTCATCGCACTGTCGAACTCCGGATCGACCGAGGAACTGCTCGCGATCGTGCCGCTCATCAAGCGCCAGGGCGCACGCCTGATCGCCATCACCGGCGCCCCGGCTTCCCGGCTCGCGGAACTCGCCGATGTCCATCTCGACGCGGGAGTCGAGCGGGAAGCCTGCCCCCTCAACCTCGCCCCGACGGCGAGCACCACCGCGGCACTGGCACTGGGCGACGCCCTGGCGGTGGCGGTCCTCGAGGCCCGCGGCTTCGGCCCGGACGATTTCGCGCGCTCCCACCCCGGCGGCGCGCTCGGCCGGCGCCTGCTGACCACGGTCGCCGACGTCATGCGCACCGGGCCCGGCCTGGCGACGGTCCGCCCGGGCGCCTCGCTCGCCGAGGCCGTCCTCGAGGTGACGCGCAAACGCATGGGCATGACCGCGGTGGTCGACGAGGATCGGCGGGTCCACGGCATCTTCACCGATGGCGACCTGCGTCGACTCCTCGAGGCCGGCCGCTCGGGCGACTTCCGCAGCATTCCGGTCGACGACGTCATGACCCGGGCCCCGGTCGTGATCGGTCCGGCGGCGCTGGCCGCCGAAGCGGTGCGGATCATGGAGGATCGACAGATCAGCCAGATCCTGGTGGTCGACGACGAACGCCTGGTCGGAGCCCTGACCCTGCTCGACCTGCTCGCCGCCAAGATCGTCTGACGATGAGCCAGGCCCAGCAGCCGCCGATGCGGACCGACACCGACGACGTGGTCCTGCGGGCGCGCCGGGTGGCGGTGGTGGCCTTCGACGTCGACGGCACCCTGACCGACGGGCGGATCCATATCGGCCCCGAGGGCGAGGCCATGAAGTCCTTCTACGTCCGCGATGGCCTGGGCATCTCCCTGCTGCGTCGCGCGGGGCTGCACTGCGCCTTCATCACCGCGCGGGAATCGGCGATCGTCGATCGGCGCGCCGCCGAACTCGGCATCGACGAGGTCATGCAGGGCATCGCCCGCAAGGGCGAGGCCCTCGCGAGGCTCGCGCAACGCGCCGGCGTCGGCGTCGAGCAGATCGCCTACATGGGCGACGACTGGCCGGACCTGCCGGCGCTGCGCCGCGCCGGACTGGCCGCCGCCCCGGCCGGCGCGCCCGCCGAGATCCTCCAGCGGGTGCACTGGATCTCGCGTCGCCCGGCCGGCGCCGGGGCGGTGCGCGAATTCGCCGAGTTCATCCTGCGCGCCCAGGGCCGCTGGCAGGAACTGCTCGAGGCCCAGGTGCGCCAATGAAGCGCCGGCTCGCGGACCGGCTGAAGGCGCTGCTCGCCACCGTGCTGATGTCGGCGCTCGTGGTCGGCACCTGGTACCTGGCCGAATCGGCCGCCGATCGCTCGCCTCCGCGCGCCCGGGCGCCCGGCCATGTGCCCGACTATTTCGTCGAGGGCGTCGCCATGATCCGCCTCAACGGCGAGGGCCGGCCGGTGTTCCGGATGCTTGCCGACGAAATGCGGCATTTCCCGGACGACGGCACGACCGAGTTCGATGCGCCCGTGCTGGTGAGCCTCGATCCCGAACGGCCCACCGTGCGCCTGAGCGCCCGGCATGCGCGCACCGACGCCGAGGGCCGCATGACCGAACTGATCGACGATGTCCTGCTGGTGCGCGAACCCGCCCCGGGCGTGCCGCGGATGACGGTCGAGACGGATTTCGCGATCGTCGACTCGGTCACCGAGATCGCCCGGACCACCCATCCGGTCCTGATCCGGCGCGGCGAATCGACCTTGACCGGCGTCGGGATGCAATTCGATAATGCCGCCCGCCACCTGACGGTCGAATCCGAGGTGAGCGGCGTGTGGCAGCCGGCCCGCGGGACCCCATCACAGCCATGAGCCTTCGCATCGCAATCCTGTCGCTGCTGCTCGGTATCTCCGCCATCGGCGCCACGGCCGGCGCCCAGGGGGTGGAGGCCGACAGGAACGCCCCGATCCAGGTCGAGGCCGACCACATGACCTACGACGATGCGAAGCAGGTCAATGTCTTCACCGGCCGGGTCCACATGGTCCGCGGCGGCCTGACCGTGCTGGGCGAGCGCATCGTGCTGCGCCAGGACGAGGCCGGCAACCATTTCGCGACCGCCACCGGCGAGCCGGCGCGTTTCCGCCAGCTGCGCAAGGCCGAGGGCGACGTCATCGAGGGCGAGGCGAAGACGCTCGAATACGACAGCCGAGGCGACATCCTCACCCTGCGCGACGAAGCATCGATGCGCCGGATCGAGGGCGAGCGCGTCGTCAACGAGGTCTTCGGCGCCCAGATCGTCTACCGGGGCGCAACCGATTTCTTCACCGTCGAGCGCGGCGATGGCCGTACCGCCACCGCCGCCAACCCGGGTGGCCGGGTGCGGGTGGTGATCCAGCCCCGGTCCGGGTCGGCATCGCAGGCTGCGCCGGACGAGGCCGGACCATCGACTCCGCTGCAGCCGGCCGGAGAACTCGAACTGCGACGCCCCGAGCCCGCGAGCCGCTGATGGCAGCGGATCCGGAACGCAACCGGCTCGAGGGCCGGTCGTTGATGAAGGTCTACAACGGGCGCAAGGTCGTCGAGGACGTATCGCTCCTGGTCGAGAGCGGCGAAGTCGTCGGCCTGCTGGGACCCAACGGCGCCGGCAAGACGACCTGCTTCTACATGATCGTCGGCCTGGTGCCGGCCGACGGCGGCACGATCGAACTCGACGGCCGCCCGATCGGGCGCCTGCCGATCCACCGGCGCGCCCGCCTCGGCCTGTCCTACCTGCCGCAGGAGGCCTCGGTCTTTCGCAAGCTGACGGTCGAGGAGAACATCGCCGCCGTGCTGGAGCTGCAGGTCGACGAAAACGGCCGGTCGCTCTCGCGCGATGCCATCCAGGAGCGGCTCGAGACCCTGATCGGCGACCTGCAGATCGACCATATCCGCTCCAACCCGGCGATCTCGCTTTCGGGCGGCGAGCGCCGCCGGGTGGAGATCGCCCGTGCCCTGGCGAACTCGCCGCGCTTCATCCTGCTCGATGAACCTTTCGCCGGCGTCGATCCGATCGCGGTGATCGAGATTCAGCGAATCGTGAGATTTCTCAAGGATCGGCGAATCGGGGTGCTGATCACCGACCACAACGTGCGCGAGACCCTTGGCATCTGCGACCGGGCGTATATCATTAGATCTGGTACTGTTCTTGCTTCCGGTTCGCCAGAAGAAGTGGTCATGAATGAGGATGTGCGCCGCTACTACCTCGGCGAGCATTTCTCGATGTAGCCGCCAAGGGGCGGCCAGTGGCCGCGGACCCGGCACTGCAGGCCACCGGGTCCGTTCACGATGAAGCCGTCACTCCAGCTCAAGTATTCCCAGCAGCTCACGCTGACCCCGCAGCTGCAGCAGTCGATCCGGCTGCTGCAGATGTCCACGCTCGAGATGGACCAGGAGCTCGAGCGGATCCTGCGCGAGAATCCGCTGCTCGAACGCACCGACGACCCGCTCGATGCCTGCATGCGGATCGCTCCCAATGGCGGCATCGACCAGGCCATCGGCTCCGGCACCGACGGGAACGCCGATGCGCAGGCCCAGGCCGAGCCGGCGGGGACCGCCGGGCCCGATGACACGAGCGCCGAGCCCGGCGCCGACCGTGGGGACGAAATCGAGCGGGGCGGCGACTGGAGCGGCGACGGCGTGCGCCGCACCCGTTCCGACGGCGAGGAAGCCGAATTCCCGCAGGTGGCCGCCGCCGAGACCACCCTGCGCGAGCACCTGCTCGACCAGCTGGCGGCCACCCGCTGCGGGCCGCGCGACCGCGCCCTGGTCGAACTGCTGATCGACGATCTCGACGACGACGGCTTCCTCGAGTCGAGCCGGGACGAGATCCTCGCGATGCTGCCCGACGAACTCGAGATCGAGGCCGACGAACTGCTCACCGCGCTGCGGCTGCTGCAGAGCTTCGACCCCGCCGGAGTCGGGGCCGCCGACCTGCGCGAGAGCCTGCTGCTGCAACTGCGGCGCACCGAGCCTGCCGCGCAGGCGCCGGCTGCCGTCCGGGAACTCGCGACGCGCCTGGTCTCGGACCACCTCGGCCTGCTCGCCGGGCGCGACTTCACCCGGCTCAAGCGAATCCTGCGCTGCACCGAGGACGAACTGCGCGACGCCCAGGCCCTGGTGGTTGCCCTCGATCCGCGCCCCGGCGCGGCCTTCGGCGGCGGCGAGGCCCGCTTCGTCGTGCCCGACGTGATGGTCCGCCGCCAGGGCGCCGGCTGGACGGTGTCGCTCAACGGCGACGTGATTCCGAAACTGCGGATTCATGACCTCTATGCCAACATTCTCCGGCGCAACCGCGGTGCCCATGCGAATATGACGGTTCAGTTGCAGGAAGCACGCTGGTTGATCAAGAATGTCCAACAGAGGTTCGACACCATCCTGCGGGTTTCGCAGGCCATCGTCGACCGGCAGAAGGCGTTCTTCTCTCACGGGGAGGTCGCGATGCGGCCACTGGTCCTGCGGGAGATCGCCGAAACCCTGGGGCTCCATGAATCCACCGTTTCGCGAGTCACTACCCAGAAATACATGCTCACGCCGCATGGCACCTTCGAGCTCAAGTATTTCTTCGGCAGCCATGTCGCGACCGACAGCGGGGGTGCTGCGTCCAGCACCGCGATTCGGGCCCTCATCAAGCAACTCGTCGCCGCGGAGGACTCCAGACAACCCCTATCAGACAACCAGATCGCCGAAACCCTCAGCGAACAGGGAATCGTCGTCGCCCGGCGCACCGTGGCGAAATACCGCGAATCGATGCGGATTCCCCCGGTTTCCCAGCGCAAGTCGCTGTAGGCCGCTCGATGCCGACGCCTGTTTCATACCCTGCAACGACCCATACGCCAGAAATCCCGGGCCACGGCCCGAAGGCGAAGGAGGATGCATGAACCTCTCGATCAGCGGACATCATGTCAGTGTCACCCCGGCCCTGCGTGAGTACGTCACCACCAAGCTCGAGCGGATCAAAAGGCACTTCGATCACGTGATCGATGTCAATGTGTTCCTGTCAGTCGACAAGCTGATCCAGAAAGCGGAGATCACTCTTCATGTCAGGGGCAAGGACCTCTTCGCGGAATGTTCCCATGGTGACCTGTACGCGGCGATCGACTCGCTGGTCGACAAACTGGATCGACAGGTTCTCAAGCACAAGGGCAAGCGGACCGACCACGGCCGCGAAGCTCTGAAACATCATCCACTCATTCAGCCATCTAGCTGATCGGACTGTTTTTTCTCGAACAGAGGACGCCGATGGCGTCCTTTCGTTTGTGGCTTTCCACTGCAAAGGGCTTTGTTGCCGAGCAACATCGCACGGTTTCCGCGGGCGGCACTGGCTATAATGGGTCGATTGCCGTTTTGATCCAGCCCCGCGCGACACGGAAGCCCTTTTCCGGACAACGGGGCGAGTGCAGATGAACCGAATCTCCCGGCTGCTGGCACCGAACAACGTGCTGGTCAATCTCTCGGTAACCAGCAAGAAGCGACTGTTCGAACAGGCCGGCCTCCTCTTCGAGAACAGCCACGGAATCGAGCGCGGCAAGGTTACCGATGCCCTGCTGTCGCGCGAGCGACTGGGCTCCACGGGCCTGGGCGAAGGCGTCGCGATCCCCCACGGTCGCATCAAGGGCCTCCAGGAAGCGGTCGGCGCCGTCATCCGCCTGGCCACGCCGGTACCCTTCGATGCCCCCGACGGCGAACCGGTGGGCCTGCTGGTCTTCCTGCTCGTTCCCGAGAACGCCACCGAGGAACACCTCGAGATCCTCTCGGAACTGGCCGAGCTGCTGTCCGACCAGCAGATCCGGGAATCCCTCATGAAGCAGGACGATCCGGCCCGGATACACAAGATCCTCGCCACCTGGAAGCCCTTTCGTCCCGCCGCCTGAGAACGCGGGCATGGACCGACCGGGCGGCAGACGATGATCCTCAGCGTCCAGGCCCTGTTCGAAGCCAACGCGGATGCCCTCGCGCTGCGCTGGCTGCAGCCCGAGGGCGGCGAGCGCCTGGTCCACGGCGACGACGGACGCTCCCATGAGCCGGCGGACATCGTCGGCCACCTCAACCTGATCCATCCCGACCGGATCCAGGTCTTCGGCGAACCCGAAGTCCGCTATTTCCAGCATTTCGAGGAGGGGCGCCAGGCGTCCACCCTGCGCGAAGTCGTCACGCACTCGTCGCCGGCGATCATCATCGCCGAGGGCCTGCCGGAGCCGGGCACCATCCTGGCGCTGGCGCGCGCCGCCCGGGTGCCGGTGATCGCAACGCCGATGCCGGCCGCCCGCGTCATCGACACCCTGCGCGACTGGCTGTCCCGGGCGATGGCAGCCCATACCTCCATGCACGGCGTGTTCATGGACGTCCTGGGAATGGGCGTGCTGATCGCGGGAGAATCCGGCCTCGGCAAGAGCGAACTCGCGCTCGAGCTGATCAGCAGGGGCCACGGGCTGGTAGCCGACGATGTCGTCGAGTTCACCCGCATCGGCCCCCAGGCCATCGAAGGACGATGCCCCCCGCTGCTGCGCAATCTGCTCGAGGTGCGCGGCCTGGGCCTGCTCGACATCCGCACCATCTTCGGTGAAACCGCCGTGCGCAGGCACATGCGCCTGAAGCTGATCGTGCAGATGATCCGCCGCAGCACCATGGACAGCGACTTCCAGCGCCTGCCACTGGAAGCCCTCACCCAGGAGGTGCTCGGCGTGCCGATGCGCAAGATGGTGATCCCCGTGGCGGCCGGGCGCAACCTCGCGGTGCTGACCGAGGCGGCGGTTCGCAGCACGGTGCTGCAGTTGCGCGGCATCGACACGACGGCCGAGTTCATCCAGCGCCAGCGCCGGCTCATCGAGTCGGGCGGGGACTGAGCCGTGAACGACGCGAACATGCGAGTGATGCTGATCACCGGCATCTCCGGATCGGGGAAATCCATCGCGCTCAAGGTTCTCGAGGACGACGGCTTCTTCTGCATCGACAACCTGCCGGTGCGCTTCCTGCGCGACGTCATCGCATCGCTCGAGCACGCCGGCCACAACCGGGTCGCCGTGGCGGCCGATGCACGCAACGGCGAATCGGTCGCCGAGCTGCGCGACGCCCTGCGCGATCTGTCGCGCCATGGCCACGACGTCAAGGTGCTGTTCCTCGACGCCCGTACCGACAAGCTGGTGCAGCGCTATTCCGAAACCCGGCGCCGCCACCCGATGTCGATGCGCAGGAACGCCGACGACCAGGTCCCGACCCTGCTCGAATGCATTGAGCATGAGCGCGAGCTGATGTCGGCGATCAAGGACGCGGGCATGTCGATCGACACCAGCGACCTGCATCCCAATACATTGCGACAATGGGTGCGGGACGTCGCCGGCACCGATCGGGCGACCCTGACCGTGCTGTTCGAATCCTTCGGCTTCAAGCACGGCCTGCCGCTCGATGCCGACCTCGTCTTCGACGTGCGCTGCCTGCCCAACCCCTTCTACATCCCCGAGCTCAAGCCGCTGACCGGACTCGACGAGCCGGTGATCCGCTATCTCGAGGGAATCCCGGCGGTGGGCCGGATGATCGATCATGTCGCCGAGTTCCTCGAGACCTGGCTGCCGCACTATGTGCTCGAGAGCCGCAGCTATCTCACGGTCGCGATCGGCTGCACCGGTGGCCAGCATCGCAGCGTGTACATCGTCGAGCAGCTGGCGGCGCGCTTCCGGCCGGCCGAGCATGTGCTGGTGCGCCATCGCGGCCTGTCCTCGGGCAAGCTCGCCGGCTAGGGGCCGGCGCCCACGGCGATGGCCACACCGATGCGCCGCCCGTCGACGATCCCGCTCTTCCCGCTCGATACGGTCCTGTTCCCCGACGGGGTGCTGCCGCTGCGCATCTTCGAGACCCGCTATGTCGACATGGTGCGCGACTGCATGCGCAACGACAGCGGCTTCGGCGTATGCCGCATCACCAGGGGCTCCGAAGTCGGCGAACCCGCCGACCATGAATCGATCGGCTGCCTCGCGCGCATCCGCTCATGGGACATGGAGCAGCCCGGCGTGCTGCAGATCTGGACCCGGGGCGAAGCACGCTTCCGGATCATCGACCGGGAGATCCGCCCCGACGGACTGATCCGCGCGGACGTCACCTGGCTGCCCGATGACCCCGACGAACCCCTGCCCGTCGAGTTCGAGGATTGCGCGCAACTGCTGCGCCGGATCGTCGCCGACATCGTCGAGCGTGAAACCGATCCGATGCGGCGCATGGTCGGCGAACCCTATCGCTTCGATTCCCTCGCATGGGTGTCGAACCGGCTCGCCGAGTTCATGCCGCTCGCGTCGCGAGCCAAGCAGTCGATGATGAGCGCCGATTCGGCGCTCGCGCGCATGATGGTGGTGCGCGACCTCCTGCGTCGGCACGGGGCGCTCTAGGGCCGCGGCTCGCGGCAGCGCGTCATCGGAATTGGGTGACAGCGACGCGAAGCGTCTGCTACCCTCGGGTCCGCGCTGCGCGCCCTCGAGCCGCAAGCGCCCCAATACAACAGGCTCGAGCCTGGAGGAGACGAGACATGGCTATTCTCGATCGCGTGGCTGCCGCCGTCGGTCGTGCCGGCAAGCCCGCCGGCCTCATCGGCACCGCAATCGCGGCCGCCGGCATCGCACTGGCCGGCAACGCCCTGGCCCAGGACAAGCAGATCAAGATCGGCGTCATCTACGATCTCACCGGACCGCTGGCCGGCGCCGGATCGCAACCCGGCTACCTGGGCAACAAGTACGCCATCGACATGATCAACGAGCGCGGCGGCGTCGAGGGCTACAAGATCGTCCCCGTCTACGTCGACGCGCAGAGCAAGGCCGAGGTCGCGATCAACGAGACCGAGAGGCTGCTCAACCAGGAAAACGTCGACATGATCATGGGCGTTTTCTCGTCGGCGCACTGCGTGCCCATGGCCCAGCGCGTCGACCAGGCCAAGAACTTCATGTGGGCGACCATCTGTGTCGCCTCCA
The DNA here is from genome assembly GCA_041676645.1 of Burkholderiaceae bacterium. Lineage (GTDB taxonomy): Bacteria > Pseudomonadota > Gammaproteobacteria > Burkholderiales > Burkholderiaceae_E > JAMLIN01. The sequence goes on from JBAYRO010000002.1 coordinate 64,803, forward strand.
GCGTCTTCAAGGACAAGAACCTCCAGTACGTGTTCCGGCCCCAGGTGCACTCCGACCAGTTCGGCGCCACCTCGTGCACCTTCCTCGCCGAGAACGCGGAATCGCGGCTGGGCAAGAAGGTCGAGGACCTGAAGGTCGCGATCATCTACGAGGACGGTCCGTATGGCGCCGGGATCGCGGGCGGCAACGAGATCACCTGCGGTGAACTCGGCATGCAGATTGTGCTGAAGGAAGGCTATGCGGCCACTTCGCCCGACCTGTCGCCGCTGGTCACCAAGCTGCGCCGGGCGCGGGCCGACGTGATCCTGCACACCGGCTACAACCCCGACATCACGCTCTTCCTGCGCCAGGCCCGGGAGCAGGGCCTGAAGTGGAATGCGCTGATCGGCCACGGCGCCGGCTACGCCCAGTTCGACAGGCTGCATGCCACCTTCAAGGACGACGCCAACCTGATCCTCAACGTCGACCCGGTCGCTGCCCAGTTGCTCGATCCCGACACGCTGGCCCCGGGGCTTGGCGACATCACCCAGGAGATGGTGCGCCGCTACGTCGAGGAGACCAAGGCCGAGGAAGTCCCGACCCACGTCTCGATGGGCTTCAACCAGGCCTGGATCTTCTTCACCGACGTCCTGCCGCGCGCCATCAAGGAGCATGGCGGCATCTCCCCCGACGCGCTGCGCGAGGCGACGCTCGCCACGGACATCCCGGTCGGCGGGACGATCCAGGGATACGGCGTCAAGTTCTTCGGCCCCGGGCACCAGATGGCCGGCCAGAACGAGCGCTCGACCCCGGTCGTGATGCAGTTCAACGGCAACGACACCCATGTCGTCTGGCCGGACGCGCTCAAGACGGCCGACCCGGTGGTGCCCCTGCCCAAGGGCCATGCCTACGCGAAGTGACGCCGAGTCGAACTGCGTGCTGTCCGTACAGGGGCTGACCAAACAGTTCGGTGGTTTCACCGCGGTCAGCAATCTTTCCTTCGAACTGGCCCGGGGAGAAATCCTCGGCCTGATCGGTCCGAACGGATCCGGAAAGAGCACGACCTTCAACGTGATCGCCGGACTGTTCGCACCGACCGCAGGATCGGTGCGGCTCGACGGCCGGGAGATCGCCGGCCTGCCGCCCTATCGCATCTGCCAGCGGGGACTGGCGCGCACCTTCCAGATCCCGCGACCCTTCCGCAAGCTGTCCATCCTCGAGAACACCATGCTTGCCGCGCACTACGGCGGCGGCGAACACATCGACGCCGCCGAGGCCCGCAAGCGCGCCCACGATGCGCTGGAACTCGTGGGCCTGCCGAAGGACCCGGCGGCGCGTGTCGACGGGCTCGGGGCGGCCGGCCTCAAGAAGCTCGAAATGGCGCGCGCACTGGCGACCCAGCCCCAGCTGTTGCTGGCCGACGAAAGCCTCGGCGGCCTCGACGAGACCGAGATGGACCAGGCCGCCGAGATGCTCAAGCGGATCCGCGATGAGCGCGGCATCTCGATCATCTGGGTCGAGCACATCATGGGCGTACTGATGCGGGTCATCGACCGCTGCCTGGTCCTCGATCACGGCGAACTCATCGCACAGGGCATGCCGGCCGAGGTGACTCGTGATCCTCGGGTCATCGAGGTCTACCTCGGCACCGACGCCGAAGCCGTGCACCGGCAGCTCGACGCGCAGGGGCAACCCGTGGCGAAGAACTGATGCTGGAGATCCGGAACCTGAACGCCGGCTACGGCAGCTTCCAGGCGCTGTTCGACGTGTCGCTGAAGGTCGACGCCGGCGAGTCCGTCGCGGTGATCGGTCCGAACGGCGCCGGCAAGACCACGCTGCTGCGGGTGATCTCGCGCCTCATCGAGGTCGGCTCTGGCGAACTGGCGATGGAAGGCCGGCGCTACAACGACATCGCACCGCACGAGGTCGTGTCGCTCGGCATCGCCCAGGTTCCCGAGGGAAGGCGGCTGTTTCCGCGGCTCACCGTCGAGGACAACCTGATGATGGGCGGCTTCACCCCTGCTGCGCGCCGCCACCATCGCGAGCGACTCGACTTCGTCTACTCGCTGTTCCCGCGCATGAAGGAGCGCCGGCTGCAGATGGCCGGGACCATGTCGGGCGGCGAGCAGCAGATGTGCGCCATCGGCCGGGCACTGATGAGCAAGCCGAAACTGCTGCTGCTCGACGAGCCCTCGGCCGGCCTGGCGCCCGTGATCGTGCAGTCGATCTTCGAACTGATGAAGCGGATTCGCGCCGAGGGCTATACGGTGCTGATCGTCGAGCAGAACATCCAGCAGGTCCTGCAGGTCGTCGATCGCGGCTATCTGCTCGAGACCGGCCGGATCCGGATGGGCGGTGCTTCCGAAGAACTGCTCGCCAGCGACGAGATCCGCAAGGCCTACCTGGGGGTCTGATGGAATTCTTCGACATCTTCCTGCTCGAGGCGATCGTCAACGGCCTGCTCCTGGGCGGACTGCTGGCGCTCCTCGCACTGGGCCTGAACCTGGTGTTCGGGGTGATCGACGTCATCTGGATCTGCTACGCCGAGCTGATCATGGTCGGCATGTACGCGATCTGGTGGATGTATTCGGTGCAGGGCGCGCCGCTATGGCTGGCCTTCGTGTTCGGAGTGGCCATCGTCGCCCTGCTGGGAGCCGCACTGCATCAGTTCATCGTGCGACCGGTGCTGACGGCCGAGCCGATCAACCAGCTGCTCGTGACCGGCGGCGTGCTGTTCTTCCTGCAGGCCGCCGCTACCGTCGTCTTCGGCATCGAGTTCCGCAACATCGGCATCCGCCTGCCCGGCGTCAATGTCGGCGAGCTCCACCTGTCGATGGCCCGGTTGATCGCGTTCGGCGTGGCGCTGGCTTCGATCGTCGTCACCTACCTGTTCCTGACCCGCACCTATACCGGCACCGCGATCCGGGCGATCAGCCAGGATCGCGAGATCATGCCGCTGATGGGCGTCAATGCCAGCCGGATCTACCTGCTCACCTCGGCGCTGGGCGGCGCGCTCGCCGGCCTGGCCGCCTGCCTGCTGGTCCTGCAGTACGACATCCATCCCGCGATCGGCCTGTCCTTCGGCCCGATCGCCTTCCTGATCTGCGTGCTCGGCGGGCTCGGCAACCTGGTCGGCGGATTCCTCGCCGCCTTCATCTTCGCGCAGTTCATCTCGGTCGGCGGCTTCGTCTTCCATCTCGAATGGGGCTACGTGCTCGCCTTCCTGTTCTTCATCGTGATGATGTTCTGGAAGCCCCAGGGCCTGTTCGCGAGGCGGTACTGACGATGACGACCGCAAGCCGGATCGGCCTGCCGCTACTCGCGCTGCTGCTGCTTGCCCCCCTGCTGGGGATCGGTGCCTATCCGCTGCACCTGATGATCATGGCGATGCTGTGGGGCTTCATCTATACGAGCTGGGCGCTGATGGGCCGGCTCGGCATGGTCAGCCTCGGGCATGGCGCTTTCTTTGGCGTCGGCGCCTATGTCGTCGTCATGTTGTGGAACCATTTCGGCATGCCCCCGCTGGCCGGCACGATCGTCGCCGTCCTGGCCAGCGCACTGCTTGCCTTCCTGATCGGCTACCCGTGCTTTCGCTTCCGGATCGTCGGCCACTACTTCGCCCTGGTGACACTGGCGCTGGCCGAGGTGGTGCGGCTGTCCATCGTCGGGCTGCGCGACCTGACCGGCGGGTCGCTCGGCGTGACCCCCAGCCCGGGTATCGCCAGCGGCGAAACCGCCTCGATCTACGCCCTGCAGTTCTCCGAGCGGGTGGTCTGGTTCTATATCGTCCTGGTCATGTGGCTGCTGTCGCTGTACGTCTGGCGCCGGGTCGATCGCAGCATGACCCGGCTCGCGCTGCAGGCAATCAGCGAAGAGGAGGATGCGGCAGCATCGATCGGCATCAACGTCTCGCGCTCGAAGCTGGGCGTCGCGATGCTCTCGGCGATCATGACGTCGATCGGCGGCGTGCTCTATGCGCAGTATCAGCTGTACATCAATCCGGAGACCGTCTCCGGTATAGCGATCTCGCTGCAGATCGTGTTCGGTGCGATCGCCGGCGGAATGTTCGTGACGCTCGGACCCACGGTCGGCGCGGTGTTCCTCCTGCTGCTCTCCGAGTCCCTGCGGGTGCTGGTCGGCAACCAGGTCCACGGACTCGACATGCTGATCTACGGCGCGCTGCTGATCTTCTTCATCATCTACATGCCGAAGGGGATCCTCGGTACCTGGCTCGACTGGTGGGCGCGTCGTTCGGGGTGATGCCGCCACCGGCCGGATCGGGCAATGACGCGAGCAGTGTCCGGACAGGCGCCGGCAGCGGGGCCTGGACGAGCCGCCCGACCGGCCACCAGCCTGCCCTGCCCGGCTCCGCCGCCGACAGCGCCGCCGAATCCGCATGCTCGACCAGCATCGGCCAGGCTCGCAGGCGGAAGTGGGTGAAGACATGCTCGAAGGGCGCGAGCGCTCGCGCATCCGCGCCGGCCAGGCCGACGCCGGCCGCAAGGGCGGCGGCCGCTGCGCGGACCGCGGCTTCGGAGGCGACCTCGCCTTCGGGCACCGCAAGCGCGGATTCCGGCAGGCTCCACAGGCCGCCCCAGAGGCCCCTGGCGGGCCGCTTCACCAGGTAGACGCCGGCCGGCCCGCGAACCACCAGCAGGACGGACTGCCGCAGGGGCGAGGCGCGTCGCCGCCGTCGGCCCGGGAATTCATCGATCCGCCCGCTCGCGCGAGCCTCGCACAGGGCCGACACCGGGCAGCGGTCGCAGGCAGGCAGGCCACGCGTGCAGACGGTGGCGCCCAGGTCCATCAGGCCCTGGGTATAGGCGGGCAGCCCGCGCCCGGGCAGTTCGCGTTCCGCGATCTCCCAGAGCCTGCGCTGCACCGCCGCCGAAGCCGGATCGCCACCCACCGCGAAGACTCGCGCCAGGACCCGGCGCACATTGCCGTCGAGGATCGCGGCGCGCCCGCCAAAGGCGAAGACGGCGATCGCCGCGGCGGTGGAGCGACCGATCCCCGGCAAGGCGGCGAGATCGGCCGGATCGGGCGGGAAACACCCGCCGTGCTCCGACACCACGATCCGCGCGCACCGGTGCAGGTTGCGCGCGCGACTGTAGTAACCGAGCCCGCTCCAGAGCGCCAGCACCTCGTCCTCGGAAGCGGCGGCCAGCGCCCGGACATCCGGCAGGCGCTCGACGAAGCGCTCGTAGTACGGGATCACGGTAGCGACCTGAGTCTGCTGCAGCATGACCTCGGAAAGCCAGACGCGGTAAGGATCGCGCCCGTGTTGCCAAGGCAGGTCGTGCCGCCCGTGCCGCGCCTGCCAGGCGACCAGGCGGGACGCGAACTCGTGCGTCACTTCAGGCGGTTTCGAGCTGCCCGAGCGGACGGTCCGCCTGCCCGGCATGGCCGAGGCTGGCGCGTATCTGGCCGACGAGTTCCTCGGCGACAGCGGTGCGCTGCTCGACTTCGGCGCGCATCCGTTCGAGCGCCTCGATGCGCTCGTCGAGGCTGCCGGTCGCATCGATCACGCGTCGTACCGAATCGAGCCGGCGCTTGAGCTGTTCCTGATGCTCGCGGATCTGGCCTTCGATCGGCGCCATCACGGCGCGCAGCCAGGCCTGGATGTCGCGGTTGAGCTTCTCGTAGAGCGCCTTCAGCCGCGCGGCGACCGATTCGAAGAATCGGCGCATCAGGGCCCATTTCTCGGTGGTGACCAGGCTGATCGCGCCGAAATGTCGTCGTTGCAGCGCCTCGATCCGGTCGAGTTCCGCCAGGTAGCGCTTCATGGAGAACAGGATCGGCGCGCCGAGCGAGAGTCCGTGCTGGGCGGCGAAGGACTTGTACATCGCGCTCATCAGGGTGCCGATCTCGCCGGCGAGTCGGCCGGCTTCGCCGAAGTCGACGCGCGCCGAGCCGATCAGGCTGTCCATCCCGGTTCGCAGCCCGCTCGAGAAGTTGCTGGCGCGCATCTCCTCGCGCGCGGCCCGCACATGCTGGCGCAGGGCGTCCGCGCCGATGGTGGTGAAGATCGACTGCGAGTGGCGCGTAAAGACCGCCCGCAGGCCCTGCAGGTGCCGCAGGCCCTTCTCGAAATCCTCGCGCTCGGCACGGATCCGTGCCGCCATGTGACTCATGACGTCGCGATTCTTGCCGCGCAAGGCATTGAGCTCGAAGAGCTGCTCGACCAGGTTGCGACGCCGGGCCGCCAGCACCGAGGCGGCAACCCCGCTCATCTCGTCGAACTCCCGGCGGACATGCTCGACCAGGATCTCCCGCTGGCGGGGCACCAGTTCCAGCGACAGCGCCCGCTCGAGCATCGGCAGTCGGCTGCGCGCGAGCAGCTCCTGGTCGCCCTGTACCCGTGCGACCAGGCCTTTTTGCGCCGAAACCGGAAACACCATGCCAGCCGGCAGTTCGAGCGATTCGGCAACGCTTGCGACCTGCCGGTCGATTTCGGCGTTGATCGCGATGTCGTCCTTGAGCTCGTCCCAGAGGCCGTCGATCTTGTTGAGCACCGCGATCCGGCCGCTGCGCTGCACCGGGCTGACATGGCGACGCCATACCTCGATGTCGGAGCGGGTGACGCCCGTATCGGCAGCCAGCACGAACAGCACCGCATCGGCCTTCGGAATCATCGACAAGGTCAGTTCGGGCTCGGCCCCCATGGCATTGAGTCCGGGCGTATCGATGATGACCAGTCCCATCTCGAGCAGGGGATGGGGGTAGTTCACGATCGCGTGGCGCCAGCGCGGCACCTGCACCATGCCGTCGGCGTCGGGCCGCAGGAATCCCTCGTCGTCGCCGTCCTCGACGAAGCCGAGCTGGCGCGCGCGCTCGGGGCTGACCCTGTCGACCTCCTGCACCGCGGTGAAGGCCTGGCGCAGGCGGATCGAGTCGCCCGGGGGCAGGAGGATCTCGGTCCAGGCGTCGGCATGCTCGCGCAATTCGGCCAGCGGCGTGTCCTCGATCCGGGTGTCGACCGGCAGCAGTCGGATCGACGCCGGGCGCTTCGCGTCGTAGCGAAGCTCGGTCGGGCACATCGTGGTGCGGCCCGCCGACGACGGCACGACCCGCTGCCCATGGTCGGGAAAGAAGATCGCGTTGATCAGCTCGGACTTGCCGCGCGAGAACTCCGCCACGAAAGCAACCGTGATGCGCTCGTTGGAGAGTCGCGCGAGAATCGCCTCGATGCGACTCCGGGCGACATCGTCGGCGAGCTCGACATCGTCGAGCCACAGGCCGTAACGCCGGATCGTATCGGCGAGTTCGCCCCTCCAGCCACCATAGGCGGCGATCTGTTCACCGATTGCACCCATGCCGAGCAGCGTGTGCGCGGAGCGGCAAGCCCCGGCCGAATTGAAGTCGAGCCGACTCTAGCACAGGGGTTCGCGCCTGCCGGCCCGAGAGCCTGACTACACCCCGGGAAGCCGCCGCCCGGCCGCTGCGCCGGGCTGAACGGCGGCCCGCGTCGCGATCACGGGCGGGCCCGACTCCGGGCGGACAAGGGATCCGACGCTCGCAGGAATCTCGTCGATCAGCGCTGGCAGCCGGGGCAGAAATAGCTGGCGCGCTGCTGCTGGACGATCCTGCGGATCGTGTCGCCGCAGCGGGCACAGGCGAGTCCCTCCCGACCATAGACCCGGCAGGCGAGCTGGAAATAGCCGCCGACGCCGTCCGGGCCGGCGAAGTCGCGCAAGGTGGTGCCGCCCTGCTCGATCGCATCGGCGAGGGTGCTGCGAATCGCGTCGGCAAGCCGCTCGTAGCGCGCTGCGCCGATGGCGCCCGCGGCCCGCGTCGGCCGGATGCCGGCCCGGTGCAGGCTCTCCGACGCGTAGATGTTGCCTACGCCCACCACCGCCTCGCCGGCGAGCAGGAACTGCTTCACGGAGACCCGGCGTCCGCGCGAGGCCCGGTGGAGATGGCCACCGTCGAAGCCATCCGCGAAGGGCTCTATGCCCAGCCCGGCCAGCAGCGGATGGGCTTCGACCGGACCCGCGGCATGATCGTGCCAGAGCACCGCGCCGAAGCGGCGCGGATCGTTGAGGCGGGCGACCCCATGGGCGAACACGATATCGAAGTGGTCGTGTCGCCCTGGCGGCGGGGCCTGTGTGCGAAACCCCAGGTTGCCGCTCATGCCCAGGTGCAGGATGAGCGTGCCCGGCTCGAATCCGAGCAGGAGGTACTTGCCGCGGCGACCCAGGCTCGCGAGTTCCCGGCCGACCAGGATGCGGTCGAGCCCGGCCGGCACCGGCCAGCGCAGGGCCGGCGCCCGCGCCACCACCCCCAGCACGCGATGGCCGAGGATGTTGGCCTCGAGACCCCGCCGGACCGTCTCGACTTCGGGCAGCTCGGGCATCGATACTTCACCTTGCTCCGGATTTCTCTTGGACCTAACATCCTCGCATGAATACGACGTATCCCCGGCTGCGCGGGCTCGCGGGCTGCCGCGCGGGCCGGGTTGTCGCCCTCCTCGTGTGTGCAGGCGCGATCGGCGCCTGCACGATCGGCGGCCCCGACGCGCCCCCGTCCGAACCCTCCGCAGCAACGCAGGCGCCGCCGGCGCCACCTCCGGCGGGCAGCACGCCGGCCCAGGCTCCGCCTCCGTCCGGGCAGCCGGCGGGTACCGCTCCCCAGCCGGCGACCGCGCCCCCGCCCGCTCCCCAGGCGACCGCGCCCGGAAGCAGCTCCGACCAGCCTGCCCCGGCGCCGGGGCCGACCCCGCCGGGCACGATCCCCGATGTCGAGCTCACGCAGGAACTGCTCTACCAGATCCTCGCATCGGAGATTGCCGCGCAGCGTGGCGACTACGGCCGCGCGACCGCGACCTATCTGGACATCGCCCGCGAAACGCGCGATCCACGCGTCGCGCGACGCGCTACCGAGCTCGCCCTGGCGGGACGCTCACTCGAAGCGGCCCTGCCCGCCGCCGAGCTCTGGCACGAACTCGAGCCCGGCTCCGAGATGGCCCGGCAGACGCTCGAGACCCTGCTGCTGTCGACCGGACGCTTCATTCCGGCCGAGCCGCTGCTGGCGAGGCGCCTGGCCGACGCGCGCGTCGACGGCAGCCTGCCACTGGTCTACGGAAAGCTGCAGGGCCTGCTCACCCGTGCGGCCGACAAGTCCGCCGCCCTCGACATGCTGTCGCGGCTTGCCGAAGCCGATGCCGGCGAGCCGGCGGCCCGGCTCGCCGTCGGCGCGGTCGCCATGGCGGCCGACCAGCCGGACAGGGCGCTCGCCGAGGCCCGGGCCGCGATGGCCCTGGCGCCGGACGATCCCCAGCCGGCGCTGGCGGCGGCGCGCTACGCGCACCAGGCCGAGAATCCGGCCCTGGCCCGCGGGATCCTCACCGACTTCCTGGAACGCAATCCGGATGCCGCCGATGCGCGGTTCATGCTCGCCCGGCTCCTGATGGTCGACGGTGACGCGGACGCGGCGCGCGAGCAGTTCGAGCATGCGCTGGCCCGGCGGCCCGACGATCCGACCATCCTGTTTTCGCTCGCCCAGCTCGCCTACCAGACCGGGCAGCCCGAGATGGCCCGGGACTACCTCGAGCGCTACGTGGGGCTGCCCTCCGCAGTGCGGCGCGACAACGATCCGGCCTTCATGTTCCTCGGCCAGCTCGCCGAGGAACGGCAGCAATACCAGGAAGCGCTCGACTGGTACGGCCGTATCGAGGACGGCGACCAGCATATCCCGGCCGTGATGCGCCGGGCGATCTCGCTCGGCAAGCTCGGACGCACCGACGAGGCGCGCGCGCTGCTGGACGACACCCCGGTGGGGCGCTCCGAGGACCAGATCCGCTTCACCCTGGTCGAATCCCAGATACTGCGCGACTTCGGCGACCACCAGGAAGCCTTCGACATACTCGGGCAGGCCATCGCCGAGCGCCCGGACAACCCCGACCTGCTGTACGACCAGGCGATGATCGCCGAGCGGCTCGATCGCATCGATGTCCTCGAGAAGAACCTGCGCCGGATCATCGCCGCCCAGCCCGACCATGCGCACGCCTACAACGCGCTCGGCTACACGCTCGCCGATCGGGGCGAGCGGCTCGAGGAAGCCCACTCGCTGATCGAGAAAGCCCTCTCGCTGGCGCCCGACGATGCCCATATCGAGGACAGCATGGGCTGGGTGCTGTTCCGGCTGGGCCGGCTCGAGGAAGCCGAGCGTCACCTGCGCCGCGCCTACGAGCTGTCCCCCGAGGCGGAGATCGCGGCCCATCTCGGCGAGGTCCTCTGGGCCATGGGCCGGCAGGACGAGGCACGCGAGCTGTGGCAGGAAGCCAGCGGCAGGGAACCGGACAACGAGACCCTGCGCAAGACCCTGGCCAGGCTGCAAGTGCGCCTGTGAGCATCCCCCGGAGCATGCGCCGGGGCCGGCGCATCGCGCTCGCGGGCCTGGCGGCGCTCGTCGCGGCCTGCGCAAGCCCGCCGCCGGTGCCCGCACCGGCCGCCATCGACCACTGGCAGGGCCGCTTCTCGCTCGTCCTGACCGAACCGGGCGTGGAACGCCAGCAGGAGAAGGTCCAGGGTCGCTTCGACCTGCGCGCCCACGGCGAGCGACGCAGCCTCGTCGTCTTCTCGCCCTTCGGCCAGACCCTCGCGGAACTCGAGGATCGCCCGGGCGGTGCGCGGCTCACCACCTCCGATGGCGATGTCCTCGAGGCCGGCACGGCCGAGGACCTGCTCGAGCAGGCACTCGGCTGGCGACTGCCGGTCGGCGAGCTGCCCAACTGGCTGGGAACACGCACCACCGAGCCCGTCGTCGCGGACTCGGACTGGCGGGTCGAGGTCACGCGCCGCTTCGAGGACGGTCGGCCGCGCATCATCGATGCCAGGTGGCCCGCCACGCCGCGCGTCGGCAGCCGGGAACTGCAGGTGCGGATCGTCGTGGACTCCCCATGAAACCGCCGGCCTTCCTGCATGGCTGCCCGGCGCCGGCCAAGCTCAACCTCTACCTCCACATCACCGGCCGGCGCGCCGATGGCTACCATGAGCTCGAGACGGTCTTCGAGCTCATCGACCTCGCCGACCATCTCGACTTTCGCCGCCGCGACGACGGCCGCATCGAAATGCCGGTACCCCTGCCCGGCATCGATCCCGAGCGCGAGCTCTGCCTGCGGGCGGCACGGCTGCTGGCCCAGGCGAGCGGAACGCGGGCCGGGGTCGACATCGCGGTGCGCAAGCGCATCCCGATGGGCGCCGGGCTCGGTGGAGGCAGCTCCGACGCCGCCACCACCCTGCTCGCCCTCAACCGGCTCTGGAACCTGGGCTGGCCGGCGCAGCGACTCGCCGAACTCGGCCTGCGCCTGGGCGCCGATGTGCCGGTCTTCATCCATGGGCTGCCCGCCTACGGCACCGGCATCGGCGACCGCCTCGAGCCCATCGACACCGAGGGGGTCCCGACCCGGCACTACCTCGTGGTGATGCCGCCGGTGGAAGTGCCCACGGCCGTGGTTTTCCAGGACCCGGCGTTGACACGCAATTCGAAACCGCTCAAAATCTTCGGTCTTTCGCGAGGACTCGAAGTCTTTCGCGGGCGGAACGACCTGGAAGCCGTGGTGTGCGGGCGATTTCCCGCGGTCGCCGCGGCGCTCGAGGCCCTGCGCGAAGCGGCGTCGGACATCGACCCGGCGCGCGCCGGCCTGGCCCGCATGAGCGGCACGGGCGCCAGTGTCTTCATGCCCGTCGTCGACGACGAGCAGGGCAGGCGAATCCGGTCACGGGTATCGTCGCGCGATGTCGGCGAGGCCGTCGTGGTCCGCTCGCTGGATCGGCACCCGCTTCGCGATCGGTCTTTTCCTGCGGATGGTGCATCCCGACCGGCCGCAGGAGCTTGCTGAGGTACCACTGGGGAGTAGCCAAGTTGGTTAAGGCACCGGATTTTGATTCCGGCATGCGAGGGTTCGAATCCTTCCTCCCCAGCCACTTTCCTGATCCAGAGATCCTTCGATGCAGCTGTCGCAAAGCGCTCGCCGCACGCCCGAGGTGCTGACCGGCGACGGGCCGATGATCTACACCGGCAATGCGATTCCGCTTCTTGCCGCCGATGTCGCCCGTCACCTGAACACCACCCTGGGGCGCGCCACCGTCGGGCGCTTCTCCGACGGCGAGGTGATGGTCGAGATCCTGGAGAACGTCCGCGGCCGCGATGTCTATGTGCTGCAGTCGACCTGCGCCCCGACCAACGACCACCTGATGGAGGTGATGATCATGGTCGATGCGCTCAAGCGCGCGTCGGCCGGCCGCATCACCGCCGCACTGCCCTACTTCGGCTACGCCCGCCAGGACAGGCGGGTGCGCTCGATGCGGGTGGCGATCAGCGCCAAGGTCGTCGCCAACATGCTGCAGATCGCCGGCGTCGACCGGGTCCTCACCATGGACCTGCACGCCGACCAGATCCAGGGTTTCTTCGACATCCCGGTCGACAACGTCTACGCCACCCCGCTGCTGCTGGCCGACATCCACATGCAGCAGCTCCAGGACATCATGGTGGTGTCGCCCGACGTCGGTGGCGTCGTGCGGGCCCGGGCCCTTGCCAAGCGCCTCGACTCGGATCTCGCGATCATCGACAAGCGGCGCCCGAAAGCGAACGTCGCCGAAGTCATGAACATCATCGGCGATGTCGCCGGCCGTACCTGCGTGATCATGGACGACATGGTCGACACCGCCAACACGCTGGTGAAGGCGGCATCGGCCCTCAAGGAACACGGCGCCCGCAAGGTGCTGGCCTACTGCACCCATCCGGTGCTCTCGGGCGGCGCGGTCGCCCGCATCGCCGATTCCGAGCTCGATGAACTGGTCGTCACCGACACGATTCCGCTCTCGCGCGATGGCCGCGAGAGCAAGCGCATCCGCGTGCTGAGCTCGGCGCAGCTGCTCGCCGAGACGATCGCGAGGATCAACCGGGCGGACTCGGTCTCCTCGCTCTTCGTCGACTGATGGACCCGCGTTCGAACACATAGTCACACCCGTCCACGGACGGGCTTTTCACGCCGATGGCTGGTCGCGGCCACCGGACAACCTGGAGTTGGAATCATGAAAGTCGTAGCAACGACAAGACAGCTGCATGGAACGGGTGCGAGCCGCCGCCTGCGGCACTCCGGCCGCACGCCGGGCATCGTCTATGGGGGGACCGCCAAGCCGGTCGCGATCGACCTCGACCACAACGCGCTCTTTCACGCGCTGCGGAACGACACTTTCCACTCGAGCATCCTCGACCTCGAGATCGACGGCAAGTCCGAGCAGGTGCTGTTGCGCGACACGCAATGGCATCCGTATCGCCAGCTCGTGCTGCATGTCGACTTCCAGCGCGTCCTCGCCGCCGAGAAGATCAACGTCAAGGTGCCGCTGCGCTTCCTGAACCAGGATTCCTCGCCGGCGGTCAAGCTCCAGAACGCGAGCGTCAGCCATGTCGTGACCGAGATCGAGGTCGTCTGCCTGCCGAAGGACCTGCCCGGCTTCATCGAGGTCGACCTCGCCAACCTCGGGGTCGAGCATGCGGTCCATCTGAGCGACATCAAGCTGCCGGCAGGCGTGAGCGTGGTCGCCCATGGCGACAATCCGACGATCGTGATCGCGAGCGTCAAGGGCGGCGCCGCGGCCGACGACGATTCCGACGAGCCCACCGAGGACGGTGGCGAGGGCGAGACCCCGGCGAGCTGACGAGTCGGGCGGTGGCGCCATCCGGCGCGCCGCACCAGCCCGAGGACGCCCGCCCGGCCCGTCGCCGCGCGGGCGTCCTGATTTCCCCCGGAGCATTTCCGCGATGAGCGCGATCCGCCTGATCGTCGGCCTGGGCAACGTGGGCCGCGAGTATGAACGCACCCGCCACAACGCGGGATTCTGGGTCGTCGACCGCCTTGCCGAAGAAGCCGGCACCAGCTTCACGAACGAAACCAAGTTCTTCGGCGCGCTTGCGCGCGCAACGATCGCCGGCCGGGCGGTCTGGCTGCTCAAGCCCGGCACCTACATGAACCTCTCGGGGCGAGCCGTGGCGGCGGTCGCGAATTTCTACCGGATCCCGGTCGGGGAGATCCTCGTCGCGCACGATGATCTCGACCTGCCCTCAGGCACCGCGAAGATCAAGCGCGGCGGCGGCAATGCCGGCCAGAGGGGCCTGAAGGACATCCAGGCGCAACTCGGTTCGCCCGATTTCTGGCGGCTGCGGATCGGCATCGATCATCCGCGCGAACTCGGCCTGGTCCAGCAGGTGGTCGACTACGTCCTGCATTCGCCCTCGCGCGAGCAGCAGGAGCGCATCGAGGACGCCATCGGGCGGGCGCTGCCGGCAGCGCGGGACCTGGTCGGCGGGGATTTCGAGGGCGCGATGATGCGCCTGCATACCCGGCCCTGAAAACCGGAAATGGGTTGGAAATGGAAATGGGGTCAGACACGATTAATTAATTAATCGTGTCTGACCCCATTTCCATTTCCAACCCCACACCATTTCCGTTTTTCGCTCGGATCAGCGATCGTTGGCGATGCCGGCCACCACATGGCCGGCCGGCCCCACCGCTGCCGCCTGCTCGCAGTGCCCGGTCTGGTCGTCGAAGAAGAAATCGGGTTCGAATTCGCGCAGGAACGGCCCCTTGCCGAGCCCGCCGAGGAACATTGCCTCGTCAACCTCGATCCCCCAGTCCATCAGGGTGCGGATCGCCCGCTCATGGGCGGGTGCGCTGCGCGCGGTCACCAGGGCGGTGCGCAGCCGCATCGGACCGCTTCGCGCTTCGCTGCGCAGCAGGTGCAATGCTTCGAGCAGGGGCTTGAAAGGCCCGGGCATCAGCGGGCTTGCCGCATTGTCGGCCTCATGCTTCTGGAAGGCGGCCAGGCCATGCTCCTGGAATACCCGCTCGGATTCGTCGGAGAACAGCACCGCATCGCCATCGAATGCAATCCGGATCTCGTCGGGATGCGACTGCGAGGCCATCACCGACTTCGGATAGACACGCGCGGCGGGAAACCCGGCATCGAGGGCGGCCCGGACATCGGCTTCGTTGGCCGACAGGAACAGGCTGGCATGCAGCGGACGCAGGTAGGGCATGGGCGTGCGCCCGCGGGTGAATACGCCGCGTTCGATCCGCAATCCCTCGCGCTGCGCGGAGCGGAACACCCGCAGGCCACTGACCGGATCGTTGCGTGAGACGACGACGACCTCGATGCGGGGCTCCTCGCCAGGGCCGTCGAAGGCAAGCAGCTTGCGCACCAGGGCGAAGGCCACGCCGGGCGGCGCGACCCGGTCGAGGCGATCACGCTGCATGGCCATGTAGGCGGCATCGTCGCCCGTCTCGAACACGGTGTTCTCCTCCTCGAAATCGAACACCGCCCGCGACGAGATCGCGACCACCAGCTTGCCTTCGAGTGAAGCCGACATCTGCCTTCCCGGAAACGAAAACCACACATCCGGACGTTACACTAGCCGCGTTTTCAACCCCTGACCGAGGGCTCCAGAGTGTCGCAAGACCAGTCGGCCGCAGCCAGCCGCCGCAGCAACCGCCTGTTCGACGAGATCGTACCCGGGGACACGGCCGTCTCGCGACGAGTCTGCACCGAGCATTCGCTCTACCTGTTCGCCCAGGCTTCGCGCAACATCAATCCCCTGCACATCCCCAACCGCGAAGCCCGGATCGATGCCGATGGGGATCCCCTGACCGGCGCCAGCGCCTCGGCCCTGTGGATCGGCGCCCTCGTCTCGGAGCTGGTCGGATCGCGCCTGCCCGGCCCCGGGGCAATACTGCGGGCGCAATCGCTCGTCTACCACCAGCGCATCTTCGCCGGCACCGTGGTGCAGACCCGGATCAAGGTGATCGAGAAGCGCGCGCCCGACCTGGTCGTGCTGGAAGCCCGGGCGAGCGACGAGGCCGGCGCCCTGGTCGCCAGCGGCCAGCTGGAGGTCTTCACACCCCCGCACCGCATCGAGTTCGAGGACGAACCGATGCCCGAGGTGATCATCGATCACCATCCCCATTTCGAGCGCATCGTCGCCGCCTGTGCCGGCGTGGCGCCGACCCGCGTCGCCGTGATCTGCCCCGAGGACGTCGCCTCGCTCGAAGGCGCGCTGGCCGCTGCGGGCGAGGGCCTGATCGAGCCGGTGCTGGTGGGCCGGCGCGACCTGATGGAAGCCGCGGCGGCCGAGCTCGGCGCCGACATCGGCGGATTCGAGCTGGTCGAGGCCGGCGAACACCATGCCGCGGCGGCGCAGGCGGTTGCGCTCGCGGCCGCCGGTCGTGTCGGCGCCCTGATGAAGGGCCATCTGCATACCGACGAACTGCTCGGCGCGGTGCTCGCCCGCGACGGCGGCCTGCGCACCGGGCGCCGGCTCAGCCACGTGTTCGTCCTCGACGTGCCCGGCCGCGACCGGCCGCTGTTCATCACCGATGCGGCGATCAACATCAATCCCGATCTCGCCGCCAAGGCCGACATCGTGCGCAACGCGATCGGCCTGGCCCATGCCTGCGGGATCGCCGAGCCGCGCATCGGCATCCTGTCGGCGATCGAGACGGTCAATCCGGCGATTCCCTCCACCATCGATGCCGCGGTGCTCTCGAAGATGGCCGAACGCGGCCAGATCACCGGCGGACTCGTCGACGGGCCGCTGGCGATGGACAACGCGGTCGATGTCGATGCGGCACGCACCAAGGGCATCACCTCGCTGGTCGCCGGCCGCGCCGACGTACTGGTGGCGCCCAACATGGAAGCCGGCAACATGATCGCCAAGGAGCTCAGCTTCGTCGCCCAGGCCGAATCGGCCGGACTCGCGATCGGCGCCGCGGTCCCGGTGATCCTCACCAGCCGGTCCGACAACGCCTATGGCCGGCTGGTGTCCTGCGCCCTGGCCAAGCTCGTCGCGCACTGGCAGCGCACCGGCACCAGCCTGATGGCGCCGGGCGCCGACACCGCGGAGCAACGATGAGCGATCGCCACGTCCTCACGATCAACGCCGGCTCGGCCACGCTCAAGTTCGGCCTGTACCGCGCGGGAGAGGCAACCGGACGACCCGAGCAGCGCTGGCGAATCACGATCGACCATCTCGCCAGCGAAGCGGCCGAACTGGTCGCCACGAGCATCGACGGCGAGCGCATCCGCAAGACCCTCGGCCCGCGCTCGCACGCGGCCGATGCGCTCGGCGACCTGCTCGAGTTCCTCGCCGAGGCCGCACCCGGCGCCGCGGTGGCCGTGGTCTCGCACCGGGTGGTGCATGGCGGCCCGCGCTTCCACGAACCCGTCGCGGTCGACCCCGGACTGCTCGAGGCCCTGCACGGATTCACGCCGCTCGCGCCATTGCACCAGCCGCACAACCTCGCCGGGATAGAGGCCGCCCACGAGGCTTTCCCCGACGCCGTCCAGGTCGCCTGCTTCGACACCGCATTCCATCGCGGCCAGCCCCGGGTCAACGATGTCTACGCCCTGCCCCCGTCCTTCCATGAGGAAGGCGTGCGGCGCTACGGATTCCACGGCCTGTCCTACGAGTACATCGCCGCCCGCCTGCCGGCAGTGTCCCCACGCCTGGCCACCGGCCGGGTCGTGGTCGCGCACCTGGGCAGCGGCGCATCGATGTGCGCGATGCACGCCGGCAGGGCGGTGTCCTCGAGCATGGGATTCTCGGCGCTCGACGGCCTGCCGATGGGAACCCGCTGCGGCCAGATCGACCCGGGCGTGCTGCTGTGGCTGATGCAGGCGAAGGGCCTGGATGCCGATGCGATCAGCGATCTTCTCTACAACCGCAGCGGGCTGGCCGGCATGTCGGGAGTCGGCGCCGACATGCGCAGTCTCGAATCCAGCGACGAACCCGCCGCCGCCTTCGCGATCGAACATTTCATCGAACGCATCCGCCGCGAAACCGGTGCGCTGGCGGCGAGCGCGGGCGGCATCGACGGCATGGTGTTCACCGCCGGGATCGGCGAGCATTCGGCGCGCGTGCGCGCCGATGTCCTGCGCGGCCTGCAGTGGCTCGGCTTCGAGCTAGACGAGACCGCCAATGCCGGCGGTGGCCGCGACGGCGACGACGGCATGCGGCGGATCACCACCGAAGGATCGGCGGCCGAGGCGTGGGTGATCCCGACCGACGAGGAATCGATGCTCGCAAGGCACGGGATCATGGTCTTCGAGGCAGCCGGGGCGGCTGCGGGCGGCGGGTAGAATAGCCGACCATCGGCGCCGCCCCGGCGCCCGCTCCGGAATTCCCCATGGCCCTGAAATGCGGCATCGTCGGGCTGCCCAATGTCGGCAAGTCCACCCTGTTCAATGCGCTCACCAAGGCGGGCATCGCCGCCGAGAACTATCCGTTCTGCACCATCGAGCCCAACGTCGGCGTGGTCGAGGTTCCCGACCCGCGGCTCGACCGGCTCGCCGCGATCGTCAAGCCGCAACGCACGCTGCCGGCGACGGTGGAATTCGTCGACATCGCGGGGCTCGTCGCCGGCGCATCGAAGGGCGAGGGCCTCGGCAACCAGTTCCTCGCCCATGTCCGCGAGACCGACGCGATCGCCCATGTGGTGCGCTGCTTCGACGATCCGAACGTGGTGCATGTCAGCGGCACGATCGACCCGGTGTCGGACATCGAGGTGATCAACACCGAGCTCGCCCTGGCCGACATGGCAACGGTGGAGAAGGCGCACGCCCGCTACGTCAAGCCGGCGCGCGCCGGCGACAAGGAAGCGAAGCGCATCGTCGAAGTGCTCGACAAGTGCATCGCCGTCCTCGACCAGGCGAAGCCGGTGCGCTCGCTCGATCTCGCGCCGGAGGAATGGGCGGTGCTGCGCCCCTTCTGCCTGATCACCGCCAAGCCGACGATGTACGTCGCCAACGTGCGCGACAACGGCTTCACCGACAACCCGCATCTCGACGCGGTGACGGCGCTCGCCCAGGCCGAAGGCTCGATCGTGATCCCGGTATGCGCCGCCATCGAGGCGGAGATCGCCGATCTCGACGAGGAGGACCGGCAGGTCTTCCTCGAGGACATGGGCATGGACGAACCCGGTCTCGACCGGGTGATCCGCGCCGCCTACGAACTCCTCGGGTTGCAGACCTACTTCACCGCCGGCGTGAAGGAAGTGCGCGCCTGGACCATCCACAAGGGCGACACCGCCCCGCAGGCCGCCGGCGTGATCCACACCGACTTCGAGCGCGGCTTCATCCGCGCCCAGACGATCGCCTACGACGACTTCATCGCCCACGGCGGCGAACAGGGCGCGAAGGAGGTCGGCAAGATGCGCGCCGAAGGCAAGGAGTACGTGGTGAAGGACGGGGACGTGCTGAACTTCCTGTTCAACGTGTGATCGACCCGCGGCGATACCCCCGGATCTTGTCGTAGGACAAGAAACGATCGAATCGGCGGCCAGCCTCGACCGCCACCGGACTAGTATCCCGGCATGCACCCCGGCCGGAACGCCACTCTCCCGTTCGCATCATCCACCTGGCGCACGATCGTCCGCCTGACGATCGTCGCCCTGCTCTGCCGTCTCGTCATTCCGGCCGGCTACATGCCCGGTCCCGCCGTGGACTGGTCCGGCAAGCTGCTGTTCACGCTCTGCGCGGTTTCCGGCCCGGTCGGACCCATGCTGACGGAGCTGTCCGGCGAACCGACCGATTCCCCTGCCGACACTGCGTCGGCGGGGATGGACTGCCCCTTCGGCATCCTGGCCGCCCAGGCCGCGGCGCCCGGGCTTGCGCCGCCACCGGGCATCATGCCACCGGCGGCCATGGCCGCCGTCGCACCGACGGCGTGGCGGACGCTGCCGCCGCTTCCGCCATACGGCCCCCCGCTGGGATCGAGAGCGCCTCCTTCACCCGTTGCCTGATCTGACCGGGCCGCTTGCCACCGCGCAAGACCGGGCCCGATCGTTTCGCAAGGTCCCGGCGTATCCGCGACGGCAAGCCGCGGGACGAGCGATGGACCGCGCGTTCGCCCATGCGGCCTGCATGACGGGGCAACGGCAGCACCATGGCTTTCTGGAATCGGAGGAGAACCGGACGGGTCGCGATGATCGCGATGCTCCTGTTCGCTCTTCATTCGCTGATACCGGCGTGCCTGCTCGGTGCTCCCGCAGCAGCCACGGCGGCCTCCGGTGCCGTCACGGTGGTGTGCACGACCAGCGGACTGCGCGTCGTCATGCTGGAGATGGCGGAGCCTGGGGGTTCGTCGCAGGACGCTCCCCATGACGCGTCGATACCGCATTGCTGCACCGCCGGCTGCACGATGTCCGGCACATCGATGCTGCCGGGCCGCTACCTGGCCGGCTGGTTCCTGCCGGACGCCCCGGCTTCGCAGGCGTATCGCAATACCGAGACCTCCACCGCTCGCCCTGGATCTCCGGCGACACTGCCGGGCCGGCCCCGGGGCCCTCCCCGCGCCTGATCGTTTCCGCATTCCACCACTCGTGACCGCAGCGGCTCCCGAAGCCACACGATCACGATCTTTCTCGCTTCGACCCGGCATGCGCACGGATTCGCATGCGCCGGGTCCTACCGGTATCGATCATGCGAAACACGCATCTGCAAGCGATTCGTCTGTCCGGGCTGGCCATCACACTGGCCTGGGCCTTTCCCGGCTTCGCGCAGACCACCAGCGCAAGCCATGTCCCCAGCCTCGATCCGATAGTCGTGACCGCGGTGACGCCCCGTTCACCGCTCACCTTCAGCACCGACCCCAAGTTGCCGCGCCAACCGCTGCCGGCAAGCGACGGCACCGACTACCTGAAGACGATCCCCGGCTTCTCGGCAATCCGGAACGGGGGCAGCAATGGCGACCCCGTGCTGCGCGGCATGTTCGGGTCGCGGCTGAACATCCTCGCCAATGGCACATCGATGCCGGGCGCATGCCCGTCACGGATGGATGCGCCGACTTCCTACATTTCTCCCGAGAACTTCGACGAGCTCACCGTCGTCAAGGGGCCGCAAACCGTCATCTGGGGGCCCGGCGCGTCGGCCGGGACGATCCGCTTCGATCGTGACACGCCACGGTTCAGCGGCCGCGAGCTGCGCTTCGATGGCAGCCTGACCGGAGGATCGTTCGATCGCAACGACCAGGCCGCCGACCTCACGCTCGGCAACGAGAGGGGCCATGCCCGGATCACCGCCAACCGCTCGCATTCGCAGGACTACGAGGATGGCGATGGCAACGAGGTGCCTTCACGCTGGACGAAATGGAATGCCGATCTCACCCTGGGGCTCACGCCCGACGCCGACACCCTGTACGAACTGACGGCGGGGACCGGCGACGGCGAGGCTCGCTACGGCGGACGCGGCATGGACGGCACGAAGTTCAGGCGCGAGAGCTTCGGCCTGCGCTTCGAGAAGCGCAATATCGGGGAAACCCTGAGCAAGGTCGAGGCGCAGATCTACCACAACCATGCCGACCATGTGATGGACAACTTCACCCTGCGCTCGCCCAACCCGATGGGCGGCATGTCGATGGCAATGGCGTCGAACGTGGAGCGGACCACATGGGGTGGCCGTCTTGCGGGCACCTGGACCCTGTCGGAGCACACGAGCCTGGTCGCCGGGCTCGACTTCCAGCATAGCCGCCATCGCGCGCGCCGTGGCAGCGATGTCAACCCGTACCGCCATCAGACATGGACGAAGGATGCCGATTTCTCCAATACCGGCGTGTTCGGTGAACTCACCTGGCGAGTGGCGGACGGTCGGCGGGTGATCGGGGGTGCCCGCGTCGACTGGGCGCAGGCCGATGATTTCCGCGTCGAACATGGCGCCATGATGATGCCGATGCCGAATCCCACCCTCGGCGAGCGTCGCCGGGAAACCCTGCCCAGCGGATTCCTGCGCTACGAACGGGACCTCGATGCTCTGCCGGCAAGCTGGTACGTGGGCCTTGGCCATGTCCAGCGGTTCCCCGACTACTGGGAACTGTTCTCTCCGAACCGGGGCCCCGACGGTTCGGCCAACGCCTTCGAGGGCGTGGAGCCCGAGAAGACGACGCAGCTGGATTTCGGCATGCAGTACCGGCAGCAGAAGCTGGATGCCTGGTTCTCCGGCTATGCGGGAACGATCCAGGATTTCATCCTGTTCCGGTACGGCGGCGGGATGATGGGCAATGCCTCGCAGGCCACCAACGTCGATGCGCGGATCTTTGGCGGCGAACTCGGCGCGAGCTACCGGCTGACACCCCGCTGGAGCACCAGCGTCATGCTGGCCTATGCCCGGGCGCGCAACAGCACCGATGGCCGTGCGCTGCCCCAGATCCCGCCGCTGGAGGCGCGCCTGTCAGCCTCCTATGACGACGGAACCTGGTCGGCCGGCGCACTGTGGCGGCTTGTCGCGCCCCAGAAACGCTACGCGCTGGACGAAGGCAATGTGGTGGGCAAGGACTTCGGAGCGAGCGCCGGATTCGGAGTGCTTTCCCTCAATGGCGGCTATGCGATCAACCGGCGGATCAAGCTGACGGTCAGCGTCGACAACCTGTTCGACAAGACCTACAGCGAGCACCTGAACCTGGCCGGGAACGCCGGCTTCGGATTCCCGGCGGGCACCGCCCTCAATGAGCCCGGCCGTACCTTCTGGGCACGCATCAGCGCGCAGTACTAGGCGCTGGGAACACGGCCGGGCGCATGGCCCGGCCGGAACCCGCTGCCGACGCCTCAGCTTCGCGCGATCCCCACGCCCAGGCCGCCGTCGACCATCAGCGCATGGCCGTTGACATAGCTCGATTCGTTGGACACCAGGAACAGCGCGGCATAGGCGACCTCCCAGCCGGTGCCCTGGCGCCCGAAGGGAACCAGGGCGGCCCGGCTCGGCCGCCGGCGCGAAGCGTCGCGCCCCATCGGCGTGTCCATCAGGCCCGGGAGCAGCGAGTTGCAGCGGATGCCCATCGGCTCGCCCGCCGCGGCGATCGAACGGGCGAGCGCCACCTGCGCCGCCTTCGAGGATTCGTAGGCCGGATTGCGTCCCGCCGCGCGTTTGGCCGCCAGCGAGGACACCAGCACGATCGATCCGCCCGGCGCCATCCGGGGCAAGGCTGCGCGTGCGATCAACATGTGGCTGCGGATGTTGACCGCATACTCCTCGTCCCAGTCGGCGGCGTTCTGCCGGGCCAGTGGCAGGGCCTTCGAGATGCCGACGTTCAGTACCAGCCCGTCGAGTCCGCCGAGGCGCTCGACGCAGCGATCGACCAGCGGCTCCAGGACATCGGCCTGGCGAACATCGGCCAGTTCGCCGAACGCCGTCCCGCCCTCGGCTGCAACAGCCTGGCATGTCGCCTCGAGCGCCTCCCCCGAGATATCGACGCAAGCGAGGGTGGCGCCTTCGCGGGCGAACAGGATCGACATCGCGCGGCCATTGCCGACCGGCGGATTTTCCTCGGGAATCGGCCGCTGGCCGGCGCCGACGACGATGACGCGGCGCCCCTGCAGGCGACCCCGCCCGGGGACGAGACCGAGAGATTCGGGGTGCACCTGTTGTTCGGGAACGGCTTGGGTCGGAGCGAGATGCATCTTGCAGGTCCTTCAGCTAGTGGATTGTTCGGGGGATGCCGGCTCGATCTCGACCTCGAAGTTCTCGAGGAAGCGGCAGACCATCATGTAGAAGCCGACGGTCAGCACCAGCTCGGCCATCCGCTGGTGATCGAGCCGCGCGCACAGGCGCTCGAACATGGCGTCGGGCGCCTTCACCCGATGGAACAACTCGTCGGTGAACTCGAGCACCAGGTTGTCGAGCTCGTCAAAGGGCGGCGCGCCGGCGCCGGCCTCGATCGCGTCGATCTTCTCCTGCGACAAACCGATCGAGAGCGCGAGGCGACGATGCTGGTGGACCTCGTAGGAGGCGCCGCTCAGCAAACCCACCCGGATAATGGCGAGTTCCCGAAGCCTGGGATCGAGCGCCCCCTTGCGCAGCAGCGCCCCGCCAAGGGCCAGGAAACCCTCGGCGGCCGGTCCCGCATGCGGCAGCATCCGGTACAGGTTCAAGGGCCGTCGCGACCCGAGCATCTCGCGGTAGGCGGGCGAAGCCTGCTCGAGGTCGAAGTACGGAACACGTGGCATGCGCTTCGCCTCCTGGTTCATTTGTCGAGCCACATCGAACGGGTGCGGATCAGGCTGTTCTGCAGGGGCGGCAGATCCTTCACGTACGGCTGGGCAATCATGAAATACGTGGTGCGGATCGGAATCAGCGCGATCGCATCGTCCGAGAAGGCCTGCGCCACATCGCAGTACATCTGGTGGCGCTTCTTCTCGTCGGTCTCCTCACGAGCCTGGTCGAGCAGCGCATCGATCTTCGTGGCGTCATGGCGCAGCACCGCCCGGCCCGTCTTGTTGCTGAAGTACGAGGTCAGGACGAGATCCGGATCACCGCCGACATCATTGAAGCGCCAGACGTCCATCTCGTAGTCACCGCTCAGGCCCACCCGCACGTTCTGGCTCTGCTCCACCAGCCGGATCTCCATCTCGATGCCGGCCTGCTCCATGAACTGCTGGATCATCGCGCCCTGGCGCCGGCCGGCCGGCGTGTTGGTCGTCGTCAGCTGGAACTCCAGTGGCTTGCCGATCTCGTCGAGCAGGGCCTTCGCCTTCCCGGGGTCGTAGCCGCGCCAGTCCAGGTTGGGGCAGTGCCAGCTGGAACTCGCCCCGAGCAGGTCGGTCGAGACGGCCATGGTCCCGAGGAAGTAGGTTTCCGACATTGCCGGCGCATTGAACGCATGCACCACCGCCGCGCGGGCCCGCGCATCGTCGAAAGGCGGCTTGCTGTGGTTGAAGTTCCACATGAAGCCACCCGAGCCCTCATGCTCATGAACGACCAGGTCCGACTGCTTCTTCGCATCGACGATGTGGGCGGCGACGTCCATCCTGCCGATATCGACTTCACCCGACTTGATGCTCTGGTAACGCGTGTTGCCGTCGGGCAGGATCCGGTAGACGACCTGGTCCAGGTAGGGCAGCGAGCTGTCCCAGTAGTCGGGATTCCTCTCCATCGTGACACTGTCGCCGGCACGCCATTCCTTGAACACGAACGGCCCGGTGCCCACCGGCTTGCGATGGAAACCCTCGGGGTCGTTCTGCAGCGCGCTCGGCGAGCCGATGTAGTTCAGGAGCGAGTCGATCGCCAGCGCGGAACGCAGTGCGGTCCATGGCTTGTCCAGCACGAAGCGCACGCTGTGGTCGTCGACCTTCTCGACCGCCTTGATCGTGGCCATCATCGAGCGATTGATGCCCGAATCCGAGGCGAGCACCCAGTTGTAGTGATGCACCACCGCATCGGCATTGAAGGGCGTACCGTCATGGAACTTCACGCCCTCGCGCAGCTTCACCACCGCGCTCAGCCGGTCCGGCGCCTCGGTCAGTTCCAGTCCTAGCCGCGGCACGATATTCGAGCCCTCGTAGGCGAACAGGGTCTCCATCACGGCCGATGCCGGATTCATCGTGTTCTGGTTGAAGATCCGCGCCTTGCGATGGTTGAAACCATTGAACTCGGCTTCGGTGCCGATCGTCAGTGTGCCGCCGCGCCTGGGCGTGGCGGCATCGGCGTACGACGCCACGGCGACAAGCCCCGTGGCGAGCACTGCTGCAAGGGCGGCAGCGAAACGCCGGGGGTGAATAGCGAACGTCATCGGCAGGTCTCCACGGGTCTCTCGGGAAAATGCGGTGCCTCGCATCTGGAGCGGGAAGGTCGATTGCTGCATGCTTGCCTCACTTGTCCAGCCACATGGCCCGCGGCCGGATCAGGCTGTTCTGCAGCAGCGGAACATCCTTGACAGAGGGCTGGGCGATCGAAAAATAGGTGGTGCGGATCGGGACCAGCGCGATCGCATCGTCCGAGAAGGCCTGGGCCACGTCGCAGTACAGCTCGTGGCGCTTCGCCTGGTCGGTCTCGACGCGGGCCTCGTCGAGCAGGGCATCGATCTTCGTGGCGTCGTGGCGCATCACCGCCCTGCCCGTCTTGTTGCTGAAGTAATAGGAGAGCACCAGGTCGGGATCACCACCGATGTCGCTGAAGCGCCAGACGTCCATCTCGTAGTCGCCGCTCAGTCCCACCCGCACGTTCTGGCTCTGCTCCACCAGCCGGATCTCCGCCTTGATGCCGGCCTGCTCCATGAACTGCTGGATCATGGCGCCCTGGCGTCGGCCAGCCGGTGTGTTCGTGGTGGTCAGCTGGAACTCGACCGGCTTGCCGATCTCCTTGACGATGGCCTTCGCCTTCTCGGGGTCGTAGCCCCGCCAGTTCAGCTCCGGGCAATGCCAGCTGGACCGGGCGCCGAGCAGGTCGGTCGAAACCGTCGTGGTACCGAGGAAGTAGGTGTCGACCATCGCCGGCGCGTTGAACGCATGGGTCACCGCGGCGCGGACACGGGGATCATCGAAGGGCGGCTTGCTGTGGTTGAAGTTCCACATGAAGCCACCCGAACCCTCGTATTCGTGCACCACCAGGTCCGACTGCTGCTTCGCGTCGACAACGTGGGTGGCGACGTCCATCCTGCCGATATCGACTTCACCCGACTTGATGCTCTGGTAACGCGTGTTGCCGTCGGGCAGGATCCGGTAGACGACCTGGTCCAGGTAGGGCAGCGTGCTGTCCCAGTAGTCGGGATTCCGCTCCATCGTGACACTGTCGCCGGCGCGCCATTCCTTGAACACGAACGGCCCGGTGCCCACCGGCTTGCGATGGAAGCCTTCGGGATCCTCCTGAAGAGCGGTCGGCGAGCCGATGAAATTCAGCAGATGCTCGAGGGCCAGCACCGAATGCAACGCGGTCCAGGGCTTGCTGAGCACGAAGCGCACGCTGTAGTCGTCGACCTTTTCGACCGTCTTGATCGGCGCCATCATCGAGCTGTTGATACCCGAGTCCTCGGCCAGCACCCACTCGTAGTGGTGAATCACCGCATCGGCGTTGAAGGGCGTGCCGTCATGGAACTTCACGCCTTCGCGCAGCTTCACCACCGCGCTCAGGCGATCGGGCGCTTCGGTGAACTCGAGACCCAGGCGGGGCACGATGTTCGAGCCCTCGTAGGCGAACAGGGTCTCCATCACGGCCGATGCCGGAGTCGATGTGTTCTGGTTGAAGATCCGCGCCTTGCGATGGTTGAAACCGTTGAACTCCGCTTCGGTGCCGATCGTCAGTGTGCCGCCGCGCCTGGGTTCCGCCGCCGTGGCCGGGGCGAGTGCGAGGATTGAAGCGGCCAGCGTCATGGTGGCAACCGCGATACGGCGTGTCGAAGCTCGGGAATTCATGCGATGTCTCCTCAGTCGTTTTGCAGGTAATGAACCACGGCCATCAGGAATCGGCCGTGACGGGGAAATGGCAGGCCACGGAACGGTCGCGACCCGATTCGATCAGCCCGGGTTCGACCCGGGCACAGAGCTCGCGTGCCGCCGGGCACCGGCTGCGGAACCGGCAACCCAGGCCCACATCCATCGGCGAGGGAATCTCGCCGGTGAGCGTGACCCGCTCGGTGCCGACATCGGGGTCGGCCACCGGAACGGCGCTGAGCAGGCAGGCGGTATACGGATGGGCCGGCCGATCGAGCACCTCGGCCGCCTCGCCGATCTCGCAGATCCGCCCGAGGTACATGACCGCGATCCTGTCGGCGACATTGCGCACCACCGCGAGATCGTGCGTGATGAACAGCATGCTCAGTCCGAGTCGCTCGCGCAGCTCGTTGAGGACATTGAGCACCTGGGCACGCACCGAGACATCGAGCGCCGACACCGGCTCGTCGCAGACCAGCAGCTCGGGCTCGAGCACCAGCGCGCGTGCGATCGAGATCCGCTGGCACTGGCCCCCGGAGAACTCGTGCGGATAGCGGTCCAGCGCGCCGGCGGGATCGACGCCGACCAGCTCGAGCACTTTGCGGATCCGCTGGCCGGATCCGACGGGATCGAATCGGCCATTGATACGAAGCGGCGCCTCGAGGATGTCCCGGATCCGCCGCCGCGGATTCAGCGATGAAATCGGGTCCTGGAAGATCATCTGGAAACGCGGGCGCATGCGCTTGAGCTCGCTCGTGCTCAGCTTCGCGATGTCGACGCCCCCGAGCCGCACGGCACCCCGGCTGTAGGGCGAGAGCTGCATCAGGGCGCGCACGATCGACGACTTGCCGCAGCCGGATTCGCCGACCAGCGCCAGGGTCTCGCCCGCCGCCACATCGAAGGAAACGCCGTCGACCGCGCGCAGCACCTGGCCGCCCGCAAGCGGATACTCGACCACGAGGTCCTCGACGCCGAGCGTCGCGGTCGGCGATGAATCGCTCGTCATGTCTCCTCCAGCGGATGCCAGCAGCGATGGAGATGCCCCTGTTCGTCCGACGCCATGGGCGGCGTGCGCTCGGTGCAGATCGCATCGGCGCGATCGCAGCGCGGCGCGTAACGGCATCCGGTCGTATCCCCGAACACCACCGGCGGGCGCCCCGGAATCGTGAACAAGCGGGTATGCGGGGGGTCGTCCAGTCGCGGTATCGAGCGCAGCAGCGCCGCGGTATAGGGCATCCGCGGCCGGCGGAAGATCTCGCGGGTCGGCGCCTTCTCGACGAGGCGTCCGGCATACATCACCGCGATCTCGTCGGCACGGCCCGCGGCAATGCCGAGGTCGTGGGTGATCAGGATCATGGTCATGTGGCGCTCGGCCTGCAGCCGGCCCAGCAGGTCGAGGATGTCGGCCTGCACCGTCACATCGAGCGCGGTGGTCGGCTCATCGGCGATCAGCAGCTCGGGCTCGCATGCGATCGCCATGGCGATGACCACGCGCTGGCGCATGCCTCCGGAAAGCTGGTGCGGATACTGCCGGGCGCGCTGCGCCGGCGAGGCGATGCCGACGGTGGCGAGCAGTTCGACAGCGCGCTCGTGCGCTGCGGCCGGCTTCATGCCCAGGTGCAGGCGCAATCCCTCGGCGAGCTGCGAGCCGATCGTGCGCACCGGATTGAGCGCCGTCATCGGATCCTGGAAGACCATCGCGATCCGGCGCCCGCGCACCGAGCGGATCGCCGCCCGATCGAGCGCAAGCAGGTTCTCGCCGTCGAAAAGCACCCTCGCTCCGGGCGCCACGCTCGCACTGGGTGGCAGCAGCCGCAGGATGGTCCGCGAAAGCACCGACTTGCCCGAGCCGGATTCGCCGACGACCGCCAGGGTCGTGCCGCGCCGCACGTCGAGGTCGACCGAATCGAGCGCATGCAGCTGCCCGCGCGGAGTGTCGAAATCGACGCTCAGGCCGCGCACCTCGAGGATGGTCCCGCCGCTCACGACAGGCCTCCCGCCTTGGCCTCGTGGCGCTGACGCAGGTGGTCGCCGATCAGGTTGAGGCTGAGCACCGTCAGGAACATGACGGCCGCCGGGATCAGGCTCGCATGCGGCACCCGTTCCAGCGCCTCCCGGCCTTCGGCGATCATTCCGCCCCAGCTCGGGGTCGGCGGGCGCACCCCGACGCCGAGGAAGCTCAGCGAACCCTCGGCGACGATCATGATCGACATCATGGTCAGGGCGTAGGTGAGCAGCACCATCACCATGTTCGGCAGGATCTCGCGCCCCATGATGTAGGCATCGCTCGCGCCCGCGGTGCGCGCCGCAAGCACGAACTCGCGGCTTATGAGCGGCAGGGCATTGGCCCTCGCGATGCGCGCGAACGCCGGGATCGACATGATGCCCAGTGCGATCGTGACGTTGCGAAGCGACGGACCGAGGACCGCCGTCAGCCCGAGCGCGAACACCAGACTCGGAAACGCCAGCATCGCATCGGTGACCGCGAGAATCGCCACGCGCAGCGCGCCGGCATAGTAGGCGGCGAGCAGCCCGAACAGGCTGCCGCCCAGCAGGCCGATCGCCGGCGCGACCAGGCTCACCGTCAGCGACACCCGCGCGCCATGGGCCAGGCGCGACAGCAGGTCGCGGCCATCCAGATCGGTGCCCAGCAGGTGCGCCTTGCTGGGTCCCTGCTCGACGGCCGCGAAGTCCATCCGGTTGGGCGGCGGAATCGGCAGCCAGTCCGCGAGCAGGGCGGCCGCGAACACCAGCGCGACCCAGGCCATGGGCAGCCACAGCCGCAGGACGGAGCCACGGCGCCGCCCGCGCACCGGCGCGGTGGCGCCCTCGGGCGTTTCCACGCCTGTCCCGGAATCGATGATCGTGCTCATCGTCGCCCCCTCGCCCCGATGCGCGGGTCGAGCACGGCGTACAGCGCATCGACCAGCAGATTGACGACCACGAACGAGACGCCGATGAAGAGAACGACGCCCTGCAGGGTCAGGAAGTCGCGTCGGGTGATCGATTCGATCAGCAGCCGGCCCACGCCGGGCAGGGCGAACAGCGTCTCGATGATCACCGCGCCGCCGATCAGGTGGCCGACGTTGATGCCCATCACCGTGATCAGGCTGAAGGACGACGGGCGCAAGGCATGGCGAACCAGCACCTGGAAATCCGACAGGCCCTTGGCGCGGGCCACGGTCACGAACTCCTCGCGCAGCGTGGTCGCGATGTCGCTGCGCAGCAGGCGCAGGTAGACCGGCGCCTCGACCAGCGCAAGCGTGAGCGCCGGGAGGAACATCGACGCAAGGTTCGGCCCGAGGCCGTCCGACAGGGGACGAAAGCCGGTTGCCGGAAACCAGTCCAGCGCGATGGCGAACACCAGGATCAGCACGATGCCGAGCACGAAATGCGGAACCGACAGGACGCCGAATGCCGCGCTGGAGATGGCGCTGTCCACGCGCGATCCTTCCCGGTAGCCGGCCAGCACTCCGAGCGGCAGCGCGATGAGCAAGGCCAGGAACTGGGCGAGCACCATCAGTTCGATGGACACGGGCAGGCGGGTCGCGATCGAATGGGCCACCTCTTCGCCGGTGAGCGGCGATCGTCCGAGATCCCCCTGCAGCGCGTTCCACGTCCACAGCCCGAAGCGTTCGCCCATGGGACGGTCGAGGCCGAGATCGGCCTCGATCCGAGCCAACTCCTCCGGCGTCGAGTTCTCGCCCAGGAGCGAATCCGCGAGATTGCCGGGCAGCAGCTCGAGCATCAGGAAGGTGCCCACCGCCAGCAGCGTCACGACGATGGCCACATGGCCGCCGCGCCTCGCGAATTGATTCGCATGCCTGCTGATGAAACGTTTCATTAAATCCCCGACCAATGTCTCTTCCAGAATCTTTTGTCGAAATTTCAGGGAATCATGCGACCGATGCCGCACCAGGGCGGGAACCACCCTGGGCGCATTCTTGCCGCATCGAGGCAGGCTCGTCAAGACCTCTTGCGGTTTCGCCTGGCGACCGGGGCAGCCGCGCACGAGCCCCGTTCACAGTACTCGGCCTTCAGCAGGATCCGTCGCGGTGGCGTGTCGTCGCCATCCCGGATCCGGTCGAGCAGCAGGCTCACCAGGCCGTCGGCGATGATGTCGGCATCGATCCGAAGCGTCGAGATCGGCGGCTGGTGGTAGCGCATGAAGCCCGGTTCGCCGAGGCTGACCACCGAGATGTCTTCCGGAATCCGCAGGCCCCGCCCCCGGATCGCGTTGAGCACGTCGCCCAGCATGTTGGTGCCGAGCGAGACGATGGCCGTCGGCGGACGAGGGGCATCCAGGACCGCGACGATCGCATCGAACGCCGGGCTCATGACGGTCGGCAGACGCAGGACCAGATCTTCCGGCACGGCGAGACGCCGCTCCTCGAAGCCCGCCCGAAAACCCTCGATCCGGCGGCTGATCGGTCGTGATTCGCTTTGCGACAGGACCAGCGCGATACGGTGGTGCCCAAGTCCGATCAGGCGTGCAACCAGTTCGCGCAATGCCGGCGCATGCTCGACGAGCAGGCAGTCGCGCTGCACGTCGAAGTCGCGATCGTAGATGACCGTCGGCAAGGGCAGATCCCGTACGGCCGCCACCACGCGGGGGTCGCGCTCGTTGCCCGGGGTGATGATGACGCCATCCATGGCGCGCGACTGGAACACGCCGAGCAGTTCCATCTCGCGATCGGCGATGCTCAGGCTGTTGGCGAGCAGGGGCATGTAGCCCCTGGCATGCAGGCGGCTCTCGACCGCCTGAAACACCCGCGCGTACAGGGGGTTGGCAAGGTCGGTGAACATCATGCCGACGGTCTTGCTCGTGCGTGAACGCAAGGACCGGGCGACATGGTTGGGCCGGTAGCCGAGGCGATCGACCGCCTGCTCGACGCGTTGCCGGATATCGGGCGTGACATTGCTCGCCCCGTTGAGCACGCGCGACGCGCTACCCAGGGAGACCCCCGCAAGCCGGGCAACATCCCGGATGCTGATCTGTGACGACTGCTGTTTGCCTTTCCTGGCCATCGCCCCCGCTCCGAGGCGCTATTTCAGCACATCGAAGCGAGGACCGAGCCTCCGGTCGCAACCCGGCGGCCCGTCGCCGGGCGGACGCGCCCGGCAAGGGGCGCGTCCAGTCCGCCAGGAACGCTCAGGTCCCGATCACGCCGCCATCGTCCTTGCGGACCACGAAGGTGGCCGAGCGCGGGCGCGAGCCGGTGGCGCCATCGGGCCAGGTCGAGAACAGCGTCGGATTCCGTGCGATCTGGTTCTCGGTCACGGTCACGCCTTCGATCTTCGGCGTGTTCGGATGGGCGGCGAGCTCACCCGGATGCTGGACGTTGACGAACATCGCGGTGCCGTCGGGCGTGAATGCCAGGCCGGTGATTTCGCAGGCGGACGGACCCACGAGGAAGCGGCGCAGCTCGCCCGTCCGCACGTCGGCGACCAGCATCTGGTTGTTGCCCTGGCCCTCGTACTCGCCGGCATCGGAGAAGTTGCCGTCGGTCTGGATCCAGAGCCGGCCTTCGGGGTCGAAGCCCAGGCCGTCGGGGCTGTTGAACATCACCTCGGGAGTGATCGATGCCGAGCCCGAGCGCGGGTCGTTCTTGTCGGGATACTTCAGCGCATTGCCCGCAAGCAGGAAGATGTCCCAGCCGAAGGTGAGCGAGTTCGGATCGTCCCCGGTCTCGTTCCAGCGGATGATATGCCCCCACAGGTTGTTGGCGCGGGGATTGGCTGCATCGACCGCCGGCCGGGCGGTGCCGGCCACGGTGCTGCCGTCGGGCTCGTTGGCGCTTTCGGGGGTGCTGCCACGCCGGTTGTTGTTGGTCAGGGTGCAGTAGATCTCGCCGGACCGCTTGGGATTGGCGGCAACCCACTCGGGACGATCCATCATGGTGGCGCCGACGATGTCGGCCGCCTTGCGGGTGTTGATCAGGATGTCGGCCTGGCTGTCGAAGCCGGCGGCGGCATCGAGCCCGTTCTGGCCATGCACCAGCGCAATCCACTCACCGGTGCCGGCGAGTTCATCGGGATTGGCGCCCGGCTCGAAGCGGGCCACGTAGAGGACGCCCGTATCGAGGATGTTCGCGCCGGTCGAGGGATTGGCCGGGTCGTAGATCCCCTCGCTCACGAACTTGTAGATGTATTCGTTGCGCTCGTCATCGCCCATGTAGGCCACCACATGGCCGTCGGGAGCCACCACGATGCTGGCGTTCTCGTGCTTGAAGCGGCCCAGCGCCGTGCGCTTGATCGGCTTGCTGCCGGGGCGGAACGGATCGATCTCGACGACCCATCCGAAGCGGTTGGGTTCATTGGGCGTCGCCACCACGTCGAAGCGCGGATCGACCGTGTGCCAGAGATAGCCGAAGCCGTTCTCGGCCAGGCCGTAGCGGCTCTCCAGCTCGCTGGGCACATGGGCCGGATCGTTCCAGCCGAAGTAGCCGTTGAAGTTCTCCTCGCAGGTCAGGTAGGTACCCCAGGGCGTCTCGCCGTTGGCGCAGTTGTTGAGCGTGCCGAGCACCTCGGTGCCGCTCGGGTCGGCAGCCGTGCGCAGCGCCGGCGCCCCCGCCGCCGGCCCCTGGACCGCGATCGGGGTGTAGCCGGTGATGCGACGGTTGTAGACCGAGTCGCGAACATAGCTCCAGGAGCCGTCGGCCGCGCGCCGCACTTCGACCACGGACACACCGTGGGCGGCCAGCGCCTTCTTCGCCTTGTCGAAGGTGAACGGCATCATCCAGTTGTCCGGATCGGTATCCCGCGCATAGAAGTACTCGGGGTTGATGTACTCGTGGTTCATCGCGAGCAGGCCGGCATCGCTGCTCACCTGTCCCTCGGCATCCCGGAACGGGAAGAAGGACATGCCGTCATGGTTGTCGCCCGCCTGCTGCTCCTGCGCTTCCCAGCTCTGGCTGGCGTCGCCGAGGAATTCCGGCGCGGCATTGGAGATCGGGTCGCCCCAGCGATAGATCACCTGGGCGGTATAGCCTTGCGGAACGACCACGTTGTCGGCGATCGACTTCGGAACCGAAGTCGCCAGGATCTGGCCGGGCTGCGGCCCGGGTTGCGGTCCGGGCTGCGGGCCCGCGGCGGGCGGAGGCTCGGCCGCAACGGCCGAATCACCGTCGCTGCCGCAGGCAGCGAGGAACGGAATGACCGCGGCGCCAAGCCCTGCCTTGAGCAGGGTACGACGCGCGAGCGCACGCTCGATGAACAGGCTCATCGCCGGATTGAGCGAAGGATTGACGGAATCGTCGTCTTTGACTGACATGCCTGACTTGCTCCATGGCTGGGCGGAAGATGACCATGGAGAAGACTAGATTCCGGGTGTGATCGATCCGTGTCGACGGCGTGAACGCGCCGTGTCGCCGACATGACCGGCCGATGACGGCCTCAGGTATCGACCGGGTCCTCGCCGAGCAGCTTCATCAGCGCGCGCTGCGCGACGAAGGGTTTGGCGCGCCGCGGGCGACGGCGGGTGTAGTTGCCCTCGCCGTCCATCACCCAGGCCGAGTCGTTGTCGCGCAGGGGAATCGTGATCGCCTCGCGGATCACCCGATCGCGCAGGCGCTTGTCGCGTATCGGGAAAGCGGTCTCGACCCGACGATGGAG
Source organism: Burkholderiaceae bacterium (assembly GCA_041676645.1). Lineage (GTDB taxonomy): Bacteria > Pseudomonadota > Gammaproteobacteria > Burkholderiales > Burkholderiaceae_E > JAMLIN01. The sequence goes on from JBAYRO010000002.1 coordinate 99,586, forward strand.
ATTGCGTTCCATCCAGTCCGCCGAGGACAGCCAGACGTCCTTCCTGCCATCGTTGTGGAAGTAGAAGACGCGGCTGTGCTCGAGAAAGCGCCCGACGATCGAGCGAACCCGGATGTTCTCCGACAGGCCCGGCACGCCCGGGCGCAGGGCGCACACGCCCCGCACGATCAGGTCGATCTTCACCCCGGCGGCGCTCGCTTCATACAGCGCCTCGATCACCTGCGGATCGAGCAGGGCATTGATCTTCGCTGCGACGTAGCCCCTGCGACCGGCCTTCGCATGATCGGCTTCCCGGGCGATCGATTCGATGACCGACGTCGCGAGCGTGAAGGGCGACTGCCACAGCGCCCGCAGCACGCCGGCGTCGCCCACCCCGGTGAGGCGACGAAACACCTCGTGAACATCGGCGCAGATATCCTCGTCGCAGGTCATGAGGCCGAAGTCCTCGTACAGCCTGGCCGTGCTCGGATGGTAGTTGCCGGTGCCCAGGTGCGCGTAGCGTCGCAGCCCGTCGGCTTCGCGCCGGACCACCAGCAGCATCTTGGCATGGGTCTTGTGGCCGACCACGCCATAGATGACGTGGGCCCCCGCCTGTTCGAGGCGCGCCGCCCAGTTGATGTTGGTTTCCTCGTCGAACCGCGCCATCAGCTCGAGGACGACAGTGACCTCCTTGCCGGCGATGGCCGCGGCCAGGAGGGATTCCATCAGCTGTGAATCGGCGCCGGTGCGGTACACGGTCTGCTTGATCGCCACCACCGCCGGATCGCTTGCGGCGCTGCGCAGCAGGCTCACCACCGGCAGGAAGGATTCGTACGGATGGTGCAGCAGTCGATCGCCGGCACGGATCGCATCGAAGATCCGGTCGGCATCACGCAACGCCGGCTGGATCGACGAGACATAGGGTGCGAACTTGAGGTCGGGGCGTTCGACGAGGTCGATGACCTGGGCGAGCCGCATGAGGTTGACCGGCCCCTCGACCCGGAAGCAGTCCTGCCCGGCGAGGTCGAGCTCGGCGAGCAGGCGCTCGACGAGCTTGTCATCGCAATCGGACGAGACTTCGAGGCGTACCGCATCACCATAGTGGCGCTGCGTGAGCTCGTCCTCCAGGGCGCTGCGCAGATCGGTGATCTCGTCGTCGTCGACGAAGAGTTCGCTGTTGCGGGTCACCCGGAAGGGATGCACCGCGAGCAGCCGCAGGCCCGGAAACAGTCGATCGACGAAGCCCTGCACGATCGAGGTCAGCGCCACCACGCCATGCGGCACCCCGGCGATCTCCGGGGGAACCGCGATCACCCTCGGCAGCACCCGCGGCGCCTGCACGATCGCGATATCGGCCCGTCGGCCGAACGCATCGCGCCCTTCGAGCCGGACCACGAAGTTCAGGCTCTTGTTCAGCACCCGCGGAAACGGGTGCGCGGGGTCGAGGGCGATCGGGGTGAGCAGCGGCTCGATGTCCCGGGTGAACACACCCTCGGCCCATTCATGCTGGACGGCCGTCCAGCTCGTGGCTTCCAGGACGCGGATACCCTCGGCGGCGAGCGCGGGCACCAGCGTCCGGTTCAGGAAGCGGTACTGGCGCGCGACGAGGGCACGCGCGCGTTCGATCGCGGCATCGACACCGGCCCGGATATCGGCGGTATCGCTGCGCGCGTAGAGCATCAGCTGGCGCAGGTCGGCGATGCGCACCTCGAAGAATTCGTCGAGGTTGCTGCTCACGATGGTCAGGAACCGCAAGCGCTCGAGCAGCGGCATGGCGGGGTCCTCGGCGAGCGTCAGGACGCGTTCGTTGAAGGCGAGGATTCCCTGCTCGCGATCGAGCAGGCGCGTTCGGTCGGACGGCGGCGAGCGACGCGTCCTCTGGCGTGATTTCATTCGCTAGGCGGTCGAAACTGGGGGGCACTGCGGATGCAGGCACGATGCGGGCACAGCTTTGGCAAATATTGTGACACCGTGATGACAGCCACGAAAGATCGGCCCGAAGGCTCGAACACCTCACATCCGCGATGCCGGGATCCGGCTTTCGACACTCCCGATGATGCATACTTCGGCCTCGATGCAATCAATTCGACCCATGCCGCACCGGCCCCTGGCCGAATCCATGCCCGCCGCCGAGCTGCCCGGACTGCTGGCGGCGGTCGATCTCGGATCGAACAGCTTTCGCCTGCTGATCGGCCGGGTGGATCGAACCGGACTCGGCGAACAGATCCGCCCGATCGATGCGCTCAAGGAGTCGGTCCGGCTCGCCGCCGGCCTCGGCCGCAACGGCTCGCTCGACGCCGCGGCGCGCCAGCGCGGGCTCGAGTCGCTCGCCCGCTTCGGCGAACGCCTGCGCTCCTTCGCACCCGATGCGGTCCGCGTGGTCGCCACCAACACCTTGCGGGTGGCGACCAACGCGCATGACTTCATCGAGTCGGGCGAAGCCGCCCTCGGCTTTCCCATCAGCGTCATCTCCGGTCGCGAGGAAGCGCGCCTCATCTACCTCGGAGCCGCGCACGAGCTGGCCCTCGATGGCCAGGATCGGCTCATCATCGACATCGGCGGCGGCTCGACCGAATGCATCATCGGCCGCAACTACGACTCGCTGGTGCTGGAATCCGCCGGCGTCGGCTGCGTCACCCTGACTTCGCGCTTCTTCGGGGATGGCACGATAGACCGCAAGCGGATGCGCAATGCGCGCTACGCAGCGCGCGAGGTCTTCGCGCCCTACGCCAGGATGTACCGCAAGCATGGCTGGACCTACGCCGTGGGCACCTCGGGCACCGCGAAGGCGCTGATTCAGTTCGCGATGCAGTCCGGCGCCACCGATCTGGGAATCGATCATCTCGAGAACCTCGCCGCGATGCTCGCCAAGGCGGGCCATGCCGACCTCGTTCGCATCGAGGGACTCAAGCCCGACCGCCGGCCGGTCATCGCCGGTGGCGTCGCGACGATGCTCGCCGCGTTCGACGAATTCGGCATCGATTCGATGCGCTACTGCCCGGGCGCGCTTCGCCAGGGCGCCCTCTACGACATGCTCGGGCGCAGTGCGGGAGACGACATGCGCCGGATCACGGTATCGCGGATGGCCGACGGCTACAGCGTCGACATTGCGCATGCGCGCAACACCGCCGCCTCGGCGCTGGCCCTGTTCGACGCCATGTCACACTCCCTGCCGGCCGAGGATCGCAGCAACTGCGCCAGCCTGATCGAATGGGCCGCCTATCTCGCCGAAATCGGCATGTCGATCTCCCACGACTCCTACCACAAGCATTCGGCATACATCGTGCATCACGCCGACATGCCGGGCTTCTCGCGCAACGAGCAGGACGTGCTCTCGCGGCTCGTGCTCGGGCACACCGGCGGCTTGCGCAAGATGCGATCCCTGCTGCGCGACGAACAGGAATGGCTGATGGTCCTCTGCCTGCGGATCGCGACCATCCTTCATCGCCACCGCGACGAAGGCGCAACCGCGCTGCCCGATGTGGTTCGCGAGGGTACGCGAGTACGGATCCACTGGTCGGAATCCTGGCGCAAGACCCATCCGCTCACCCATGAATCCCTGAAGGCGGAGATCGGCGCCTGGGCCGCTACCGGCTCGGTGATTCCCTTCGCCGCGACACGCGCCGCCTGAGGTGAAACCGCCCCCGGGCAGTCATGTGATCGAATGCGAACCCGTATGAAGCGGCGGCCGCGGGAAGCCCGCCGTCAGGCGGCCAGGCTGGCCTCGCCCAGCCCGAAGCGGCGCCGATAGCGTTCGGTCAGTGCGCCGAGTTCGAGCATCATCGGGAAGTCGGCACAGGCGAAGGCCTCGTCGTGATGAGGCTCGCCGAGCAGCCACGCACCGGCACGCAGGTAGGCCTTGATGAGCGCCGGCGCTTCGATCGGGCGCATCGCGCCGACAGCCTCCGCGTCCACCGGCAGGCGACGCCGCGGCCAGACGCGGAAGGACTCATCGGCGAGATGGGTGACCGCGAGCTGTCGATAGAGCCCCGCCGCTTCGGCGCCGCCGTCGTCGAGCGAAACGCTCGCGCAACCGATCAGATAGTCCACGTCATGCCTGCCGAGGAAGGCCGCGAGGCCCGCCCAGAGCAGGCGGATCACCGTGCCGTTGCGGTAGTCCGCCGCGACGCAGGAACGGCCCAGCTCCACCATGCGGGGACGCAGACGGTCGATCCGGGTCAGCCAGAACTCCCGTTCGGAGTAGAGGCAGCCGAGTTCGCGGGCGCGTTCGGGCAGCAGCACACGATAGGTTCCGACGGTGCGACCGGTGGCGAGATCACGCGCGATCAGGTGCTCGCAGTACGGATCGAAGGCATCGCGCTCGATCGCTCGCTCACGGTCACGGCCATGGCTCGCGGGACGGGCGCCGAGCTCCTCGACGAACACCTGGTAGCGAAGCGCCTGTGCCTGCTCGACCTCCGCGAGGGAGCTGGCCAGACGAACGTCGAAGCGCCCGACACGAGCCAGCGTCTGGCGACATGCCGGCAGGATCGAGGGGTTCGTTGGCACGATCGACATGCGGTACGACTCCGGTAATGGACTGACCGGAGAATGCGCATGGATGGTGGCGAGATGGTGACGGATCGGCGACCGATCCATGACGGGCAATGGCGGCCTGACCCGCATCCGCGCCCGCACGGACGGGCCGTCGCGATCGCCTCAGACGGCCTGCTTGTGCTCGGCCCGCACCGTCCAGGCGTAGATGGACGACTGGTCGAGCTTCTCGCTATGGTCGGGCGGCCAGGTGCTGCCCATGTGGAAATCATGGGAGACGACGCGCGCGCCCTCGCGCAGGTCGTGCCAGAGCCTCGGGCGCAGACGCTGGTTGACCTCGGGCAGCAGGTACAGGGTGACGACGTCGGCAGGCGACAGATCGGTTTCGAAGAGGTCGCCCTGGCGGATCCGGACCCGGTCGCCGACCCCGGCCCGGGCCACGTTCTCGAGGGCCTCCTCGACCCTCACCGGATCGAGGTCGATACCGACACCCTGCACACCGTAGCGCCGCGCCGCTTCGATCACGATCCGTCCGTCCCCGCAGCCGAGATCGTAGACGGTGTCGCCCGGCTCGATGCGGGCGAGTTCCAGCATCCGCTCGACCACCGGCATGGGCGTCGGCACATAGGGCACTGGAAACAGGCCGAAACCCGTCAGCTCGGCCCGCGCGACGCAGGGCAGAAGCAGCAGCGCGCCCAGCGCGCCGCGCCGGCCGGGAAGCCTCGGATCGCGATTCATTGCAGACTCCTTCGAACGGCGCCGCCCGCCCGGGCGGTCAGGCGCAGGACCAGCAGCAGCAGGAACCCCACGCCCAGCACCGCCACACCGATCCAGGCCGCATTGAAGCCGCCGATGTGCTGCCCGTGCACGTACGACAGGCTGGACCACAGCATGAAGGCGCAGACCGCGCAGAACACGAGCGGCGTCAGGGGATACAAGGGCACGCGGAACGGCCGCTCCAGATCCGGCTCGCGTATCCGCAGCACGATCACCGATGCGCCGCTCAACAGGAAGAACAGCCAGAAGACCGGCGCCGTGAACTCGACCATGGCGGTGAACCCGCCACCGGCGACCCGGCCCACCGCCACCAGCGCGAGACTCGCGACGCATTGCGCGAGCAGCGCCACCGTCGGCGTGCTGCGCTCGGCGTTCCATTCGCCCAGACGCGCCAGCTGTGGCCAGTCCCGGCCCAGCGCAAAGCTCGTGCGCGCGCCCACGAACATGGTGGCATTGATCGATGTCAGGGCGGCCACCGCGACCATGATCGCGATCAGCACGGCGCCGGTCGGCCCGAAGGCCGCAGCCAGCAGATCCGCCGCGATGGCCGACGACGACGCCATGCCGGCCATTCCGAGCCCCTGCCAGTAGGCCCAGTTGACCAGCAGGTAGAGTCCGGTGATCAGGAGGATCGAGATGAGCAGCGAGCGCAGCATGTTGCGCCGGCCATCCTCGATCTCGGCGCTGATGTAGGCCGCCTCGTTCCAGCCTCCGAAAGTCAGCAGCACGAAGACCATCGCCATGCCGAAGGCGGCGGCGCCGGGCATGCCGACGGGCGCCGGGCTGGCGACCGGCGCCGGATCCCCACCGAAGAGCATCCACAGGCCGGCGATGAATACCAGCAGCAGGCCGCCGACCTCGAGCAGGGTGAGCCAGGCCTGGGTGCTGGCGCCGGCGCGGGCGCCACGCAGGTTGACCCAGGTCAGGACCAGGACCGAGGCGGCCGCATACCAGGACGGCCCACTCTCGCCCAGCGGCAGGAGCTCCTGCATGTAGTCGCCGAAGACGAAGGCGAGCAGGGCGATCGAACCGGTCGTGATGACGGAGAACCGGGCCCAGGCGAAAAGAAAGGATACGGTGCGTCCGTAGGCGCGGTGCAGGAAGTGGTAGTCGCCCCCGGCGTGCGGACAGGCCGTCGCGAGCTCGGCGTAGACCAGGGCGCCGATGATCGAGACCACGCCACCGAGGACCCAGGCGCTGAACATCCAGCCGGGGCTGCCGGCGAAGGACGCGACCATGGCGGGCGCCTTGAAGATCCCGGCGCCGATGACGATCCCCACGATGATCGCCACCGCATGACGAAGCGACAGCACGGTACGGGGCTCGGCGGACAATGCGGCTGCCCGGCGTGACGATTTTGCGGGATCCCGCCTGGCGCTCATGTATGGACTCCGGGGCTCTGGCTCAGCGATCGATCGGCTCGACGAAATCCGGATGCATCGCGAAGTCCAGTCGCCAGGTACCACCGCCGCGCGAGCGAAAACCCCAGCAGCCCGCCTTGACCACGGCAAGCCCGCCATCGCCCGCACCCAGCAGCCTGCCCGCCAGGCCACCCACGAAAGGCTGGTGGCCGACGAGCACGATGGTGTCGCGCGATTCGGCCAGCGCCTGCTCGAGCACATCGGCGTAGGCGTCGAGGCTGGAATCGGGCTCGAGCCGTGTTTCGATGATCGGATCGGACGCCAGCGCCGTCGCGGTCTGGCGTGCGCGTGGCGCCGGACTGCTGATGACGCGGACCGGAGCCCGCAGGCGTGACGCGAGCCAGCGGCTGACGCGGGCGGCCTGGGCGCGCCCCGATGCGCTCAGCGGCCGGGCGAAATCGGCATCGCGGTCGGCAAAGGGATCACCGGCGTCGGCATGGCGCCAGATCACGACGCGTCGGCTCATGAGGGGCTCGTCTCGGTTTCGCGCGCAAGGCGCAGGTACTTCTGCATGAGGGTCTCGTGTGATTCGGGATGATCGGGGTCGTTCGGAATGCAGTCCACGGGGCAGAACACCCGGCACTGCGGTTCGTCGAAATGGCCGACGCACTCGGTACAGCGGGCCGGGTCGATCTCGTAGATCTCCGGACCCATCGTGATCGCCTGGTTCGGACAGGCGGGCTCACAGACGTCGCAATTGATGCATTCGTCGGTGATGAACAGGGCCATGCCGCTCTCAGCCCCGGCCGATCTCGCCGAGCTTGCGCTGGATCCAGCTGGCGACGATCGGCGAAACGAAGCGCTCGTACTGGCCGCCCATCATGGCGATCTCGCGCACCAGGGTGCCGGAGACGAACTGGTGTTCGATGGCAGGCGTCAGGAAGATGGTCTCGGCATCGGGCATCATCTCGCGGTTCATGCCGGCGAGCTGCAGCTCGTAGTCGAAATCGGAGACCGAGCGCACACCGCGCACCACGACATCGGCCTCGACCTGCTTCATGAAGTCGATCATCAGTCCCGAGATGCGGGTGATCTCGACGGTGGGGCAATCGGCCAGCGCCTCGCGGGCGAGCGCGATGCGCTCGTCGATGGAGAAGATCGGCGATTTGCTGCGGCTGTCGGCGATGCCCACCACCACCGAGTCGAACAGGCGGCTCGCGCGCCGCACGATATCCTCGTGGCCACGGGTCAGGGGATCGAAGGTGCCGGGATAGAGAGCCTTGGTCATGAGCGCGGATCCGGTCGGGAATTCTGTCGATACTGCAGGAGATGATAATGGACCTGCCCGGCCCGGCCCAATCGCAGTGATGCCAGCTGCCCGCTGCCCGCGGGGAATCGGGCGGCGAGTTCGTCCGGATCGATCGCCGCGCGGCTCTCGACATGGAGCCGGGCGCCGTCCTCCAGGACCGCGGGCAACGCCGGCATGATCCTTCCCAGCCAGTCCTGCCCGAAGGGCGGATCGAGCAGCACCAGGTCGAAGCGCCGCCCAGCGGCGGCAAGCGCCGGAAGCACCCGCAGGATGTCGCCGTGGCGCAGGTCGACCACTCCGGCGGCGGCCCGGGCGGCGTCATCCTTGGCGCCACGCAGGCGTTCGAGCAGCCGACCGATCGCCGCGAACGCCGCCCGATCGGATTCGACCATGATCACCTCCGCTGCGCCGCGCGAAGCGGCTTCCAGGCCCAGGACACCGCTGCCGGCGAATGCATCGAGCACCCGCCAGCCGCCCAGGTCCTGGCCGAGCCAGTTGAACAGCGTCTCGCGCACCCGATCGGGCGTCGGCCGCAGACCCGGCCGATCGGGTACGGCGATCGGCGTTCGCCGCCAGACGCCGCCGACGATGCGGATCGTGCTCACTCGGGCCGATGCGCCGCTGCCGCCGCCGGTTCACCGGCGCGCGCCGGACCCGCGCCCACCACCACCGTGCTCAGCCGCTCCGGATCGATCCGGCGCCTGAACGCATCTCGAACCTGCTCGAGCGTGACAGCCTCGACACGCTCGATCCAGACATCGAGCCAGTCGAGCGGCAGGCCCTCGTCGCCGATCAGCGCCAGCTGGCCGAGGATCCTGGCATTGGAATCGATGCGCAGCGCGAAGCCCCCGACCAGGTTGGCCTTGGCCGCCGCCAGCTCCCGGGCATCGGGCCCTTCGTCGACGAAACGCCGGATCGTCGAGCGAACCACTTCGAGCGCCTCGTCGGTCTGCTCCTTGCTGGTCTGCAGGCCCACCATGAAGGGCCCCGGCTGGCGCATCGGCATGAAGTACGAGTACACGCTGTAGGCGAGACCGCGCTTCTCGCGCACCTCGTCGTAGAGCCGCGACACGAAGCCGCCGCCGCCGAGCACATAGTTGCCGACATAGAGCGGGAAGTAATCCGGATCCTCGCGGGTGATCGCCGGCATGCCGAGCAGGATGTGGCTCTGCGAGGCCGGATGCGCGATACGCGCCTCGACACCGGGGCTGCCCTCGCCCACCGGCGGCATCGCCGCGGCGGGATCGCCGGGCGGCAGCGAGCCCACCAGGCTCTCGGCGATCCGCTCGGCCTGGGCACGATCGATCGCCCCGATCATCGCGACCGAAGCCCCTTGCGCCACGTAGTGCGCCCGGTGGAAGGCGCGCAGGTCCTCGACGGTGATCGCGGCGAGTTCCTCGACCTCGAGCTTGCTGCCGTATGGATGCGCGGGATACATCAGCTCGTCCAGGCGGCGTCGCGCGATGGTCGATGGCTGGGTCAGCGACTGGGCGAGCGCCTGCCCGACCCGGGATTTCTCGCGATCGAGGATGGCGGCCTCGAAGCGCGGCGAGCCGATCACCAGGCTTGCAAGCTCGATCGCCCGGTCACGGATCGCGGGCTCGGACAGCGTGCGCACCGACACCGAGGCGCGGTCGCTGCCAGCCCCGCCGCCCAGTTCTGCGCCGATGTTGGCGAAGCCCTCGGCCAGCGCGGTTTCATCGAGCTCGCCCGCGCCCTTGTCGAGCATCCGCCCCACCATCGACGCGACCCCCTCGCGCCCGGGCGGATCGCGCCGGCCACCCGCATCGAACTGGACGCTGATGTCCAGCATCGGAATCGCATCGGCGCGCACGAAATAGACCGGCACGTCGTTGGATGTACGCCAGTGCTCGATCGGCAGGGCGGCGCCGGCCAGCGCGGGGAACAGGGCGAGCGCCAGCCCGGCGAGCCAGCCGCGCCAGCCGCGCGACGATGCCGCGGCGATCGGGTTCGCGACGTTGCCCATCAGTGGCGCAGGCCCGGCACCGGCTCTCGCGCCGGCTCGGCCTGGTCGAGCGGCAGCGGATCAAGCCGCGCCGCGGTCAGGTTCTCGTCGCCGAAGTAGCGGGCCGCCACTTCACGGACTTCGTCGGCGCTCACCGAACGGACCCTCTCGATAAGCGCATCGGCGTCGGACCAGGACAGGCCCGCCACCTCGAGGCCGATGATCTCCATCGCCTGCGCGAAGATCGAATCGCGCTGGTAGATGCGTCCGGCCACATACTGCGTGCGGATACGCTCGAGCTCGGCCGGCTCGACGCCATCGCGGGCAATGCGGGCGACCTGCTCGCGCAAGGCCGCTTCCAGGTCCTCGATGTCGACCCCCTCGGCGGGAGTCCCCGACAACATGAACAGTCCCGGGCTGCGGCCGAGCAGGCTCCAGCTGGCGCCGACACTGCTGGCGATGCGCGAATCGCGCACGAGCTCGCGCGTCAGGCGCCCGTTCTCGTCGGCATCGAGCACCGCCGCGAGCATCGCGAGCGCGAAGGGGTCGACCGGCCCGTCGATGCCCTCGATGCGCGGCGCCTTGAAGGCGAGCGCCAGGTAGGGGGTTTCGGCCGGGGCGGCAACCACGAGCCGCCGTTCGCCGCGCTGCTCGGGTTCGACCTGGGGCCGGCCCTGCGGTACCGGCCGATCGGCGATCCGCCCGTAGGTCCGCTCCGCAAGCGCGAACACGGCCCGCGCCTCGACATCGCCCGCCACGATCAGCAGGGCATTGCCCGGGGTATACCAGGTCGAGTAGAAATCACGCGCATCGTCGAGCACGAGCGACTCGAGGTCGCTCATCCACCCGATCACCGGGGTTCGCACCGGCGAAGCCAGGAAAGCCTGCGCCATCAGGGTCTCGTGCAGCAGGCCGTGCGGCCGGTCCTCGACCCGCAGGCGTCGCTCCTCCATCACCACCCGGGTCTCGCGGGCGAATTCCTCGGGATCGAAGGACAGGTTCGCCATGCGGTCCGCCTCGAGGGCCATCACGGTCTCCAGGCCGCGAGCCGGGATCTGCTGGAAGTAGGCGGTGTGGTCCCGCGTGGTGAACGCGTTCTCGCGCCCGCCCATGCCGGCGACGATGCGCGAGAACTCGCCGGCGGGATGGCTCGGCGTGCCCTTGAACATGAGATGCTCGAGCAGGTGCGCGATGCCGGTCCGGCCAGTGGTCTCGTCCACCGATCCCACCCGGTACATCAGGATGTGCACCGCCACCGGCGCCCGGTGATCCTCGCGCACCACCACGCGCAAGCCGTTGGCGAGCGTATGCTCGACTGTCGTGGCGGCGGTGGCGACGGTGTCCATGGGGCCGGTGGCTGCTTGCGCCATGGGCTCGCCACCGAAGCCGGCGACAAGCAGCATCGCGAGAACGAGCCCCGTCATACGCCGCGACACCAGGGCGAGTGATGGTGACGAAGATGACATCGGAATCGGCGATCCGGTCGGAGAAGTAGAATCCGAGTGTAACCCGCCTCCTCCCTCCGGTTTCCAGGCTGACATGTTCGGATTCCTGCGCAGAAAGAAGAAGCCCGCCGACGTCGAGACGCCGCCGGCGAGCACCGTCGAGCCCGGTCTCGAACCGGCGGCGGATGTGTCCGGGCCGGGAATCGGCCCGGACACCGACGTTCCCGGCGACGTACCGCCCGTCGTGCCGGCCTCCGCCGAGGCGACGCCGCCCGTCGACGAGGCGCCGGCCGAGCCGCCCGCGACCATCGCGGCATCGCCGGAGCCGGCGCCCGCACCTGCACCTGCACCTGCGCCTGCGCCTGCGCCTGCGCCTGCGCCTGCGCCTGCG
>JBAYRO010000003.1:0-104213 GCA_041676645.1 Burkholderiaceae bacterium
CGAACCCGCCCGCAGGCGGCTTGCGATCGCACCGCAGCTGAGCGATGCGCAACGCGCCTTCCAGCTTTCGACCCAGTACGCGCTGCTGGTGCATCGCGACGAGATGGAGGCCGAGATCCGGGAAGCGGGCTTTACCGATCCCGCTACCCTCGGGCTTGCCCGCCAGGCGCTGGCGCATTACTTCGCCGGTGCGCTGCTGTTGCCCTATGCGGAGTTCCTGGCCGCGGCCAGGCAGGCGCGCTACGACGTCGAGCGGCTCCAGCACGGCTTCCAGGTGGGGTTCGAGACGATCTGCCACCGGCTGTCCACCCTGCAGCGTCCGGGCGAGCGCAGCGTTCCCTTCTATTTCGTGCGCCTCGACCAGGCCGGGAACATCTCCAAGCGCCAGAGCGCCACCAATTTCCATTTCGCTCGCCACGGCGGCGCCTGCCCGCTCTGGCATGTGCACGAGGCCTTCGCCCTGCCGGGCCGGGTCCTGACCCAGGTCGTGGAGATGCCCGACGGCACCCGTTTCTTCGGGATCGCGCGCACGGTCGGGCGGGGAGGCGGCGCCTGGCGCACACCGCGCAAGTCCTTCGCGATCGGCCTGGGCTGCGAGCTGTCGCAGGCCCGGGAGCTCGTCTATGCCGACGGCATCGACATCGATGATCCGCAGGACGTCGTGCCGATCGGGCCGGGCTGCCGGGTCTGTCCCCGTCCCGACTGTGTGCAGCGTGCCTTTCCGCCAGCGGGCAGGGACATGCTGGCCGACAGCGATGCGGAGTCGCTGGTGCCGTTCAGGTTCGCGGCGGGCTAAAAGCGGAAGCCGGTATCGTCACGGACCGCTGTCGGTCGCGAGGTGGTGCGGGTCATGCTGGGCGCCTGCAGGATCCGCGAAGGATCGTCGGCTGCGCTCGCATCCATCGCCAGTTCGCCCGGACGCGCCGTGGCCGGCGCGAGCGCGGTGGGAGCGGGTGCGCGCCAGCCCGGGGGAAGCATGGATTCGGCGGGATAGCCGGCGGCATCGAGCAGGCGGTTCCAGGCCCGGTCGTCGAAGCCGGTGCTGCGCTCGCGCCCGACGCTGATCGCGGGAAAGCCGATCTCCGAGAATCCGAGTCGCTTGAGGGCATCGACATCCTCGAGCGCGCTCACCTTCCTCTCGGCGTAGGGCACGCCGCGGTCCTCGAGCAGCTTGCGGCCGATCGCGCAGGGATTGCAGTCGTCGGTGACGTAGAGGACCACCGGATAGCTGCTGGCGACCCGGCCCAGCGCGACGGGAAGGCCAGCCTGGCTCTCGGCGGCATTGGCCCGCGCAGCGGACAGTTCGACGGCGCCGGTCGGTGGCGGCCGGTCACCGTAGTGGGTCCGGCCCTGGGCGTCGACCCATTTGAAGGTCGACTGGGCGAGGGCGGATCCGCTGGCGGCCAGCGCAAATGTTGCCACGACCACTCCGACGATCTTGCGGGCTCTGGACATCGACGACTCCGACAGATGGGTTCTCGCGCGATTCTGGCCCAGGCGCCACCCGGGCCCGACTGCCCGTGGCTCGAGCGCGATCTCCCGGGCGACGGACGGTCAGCCCCGGCCCGCGGGCACGCAGTTTGCGAAGATCGGGCTGGCGCGACCGATCGGCGTCGCGCAATCCGGAGGCCATATGCTGAAATGGGCACTGATCTTCTTCGTCATCTCGGTCGTCGCCGGCTTGCTCGGCTTCACCGGGATCGCATCGGGCGCCGCGGGGATCGCGAAGATCCTCTTCTATATCGCGCTCGCTATCCTGCTTGTCCTGCTCGTTGCCGGCCTGCTCACGGGTTCGCTGGTGTTCTGACGCGATCAGGCCTCCTCGACCATGCCGCTGTGGCGCAGCAGGGCGTCCAGGCTCGGGTCGCGCCCGCGGAAGGCACGGAAGGATTCGATCGCCGGACGGCTGCCCCCGACGGCGAGGATCTCCGCGAGAAAGCGCCGGCCCGCCTGCGCGATCGCCTGTTCCGGCTCCGCCGCGCTGGCGGCTTCCTCGAAGGCGGCGTAGGCGTCCGCGGACAGGACCTCGGCCCACTTGTAGCTGTAGTAGCCGGCCGCGTAGCCGCCGGCGAAGATGTGCGAGAAGCTGTTCTGGAAGCGGTTCCAGGCCGGCGCCGGAACCACGGCGACCTCCTTGCGCACCGCATCGAGCACGGCCTGCACCTGCTGGCCGTCGGCAATCCGCTCCGCATGGAGCTGCATGTCGAATAGCGAGAACTCGATCTGCCGCAGGGTGCCCATGCCGGCCTGGAAGTTCTTCGCGGCGAGCATCCGCTCGAAGAGTTCGCGCGGCAGCGGCTCGCCCGATTCGACATGGGCGGTCATCGTCCGCAGGTTGTCCCATTCCCAGCAGAAGTTCTCCATGAACTGGCTGGGCAGTTCGACCGCATCCCATTCGACACCGGAGATGCCGGATACCCCGAGCTCGTCGACCCGGGTGAGCAGGTGGTGCAGGCCGTGGCCGAATTCGTGGAACAGGGTGGTGGCGTCGTCATGCGTGAGCAGCGCCGGCCGGCCACCGACCGGTGGCTGGAAGTTGCACACCAGGTAGGCCACCGGGGTCTGCACTGCGGTGGCGAGTCGGCGTCGGCCGCGGGCGTCGTCCATCCATGCGCCCGGACGCTTGGAGGCGCGCGCATAGGGATCGAGATAGAAATGCCCGATGGCCGCGCCATCGCGCTCGACACGGTAGAACTGGACATCCGGGTGCCAGGCGGGGGTCTCATCGGCGAGGATCTCGACGCCGAACAGCCGGCGCACGATGCCGAAGAGGCCTTCGAGCACCCGCGGCAGCTGGAAGTACTGCTTGACCTGCTGGTCCGAGAACGAATAGCGCTCTTCCTTGAGCTTCTCCGAAGCGAAGGCGATGTCCCAGGGCTGCAGCGATTCGATACCGAGGCGCTCTCGTGCGAAACCCGAGAGCTCGGCGAGGTCGCGCTCGCCGAAGGGATGCGCGCGACGGGCGAGGTCGCGCAGGAAGTCGATCACCTCGGCGGGGGACTCCGCCATCTTCGGGACCAGCGAGACCTCGGCGAAATCCCGGTAGCCGAGCAGTTCGGCTTCCTCGTGGCGCAGCCGCAGGATCTCGGTGATGACCGGTCCGTTGTCGAGCTTCGCGATTCCTTCGGTATCGGCGGGGGCCGAGGGATGCTCGCTCGCGCGTGTCGCGTAGGCCCGGTAGAGGGTTTCGCGCAGTCCACGGTCGAGCGCGTACTGCATCACCGGCAGGTAGGAGGGGAACTGCAGGGATATCCGGTAGCCCTGCTTGCCGGCCTGCTCGGCGCTTGCCCGGGCCGCTTCGATCGCATCGGCGGGCAGGCCGGCGAGCGCATCGGCCGACTCGAACACCAGCTCGTAGGCGTTGGTGGCGTCGAGCACGTTCTCCGAGAACTTCTGGGAAAGCGCGGCTGCCCGGTCCTGGATCTCGGCGAAGCGCTCGCGCGCCGGCGAGACGAGTTCGGCGCCGCCCAGGCGAAAGTCGCGCAGCGCGTTCTCGAGGATCTTGCGTTGCGCGGCATCGAGGCACTCGAATTCCGGGCCCGTGCGCAGAGCCTTGTAGCGATCGAAGAGCCGGGTGTCCTGCGACAGTTCGGTCCAGAACTGGGTCATGCGCGGCAGGTTGGCGTTGTAGGCCTCGCGCAGCGGCGGGCTGTCGGCCACCGAGTTCAGGTGCCCGACGACGCCCCATGCCCGGCCGAGCTTCTCGGTGGCGTCCTCCAGCGGCACCACGACGTTGGCCCAGGTGGGCGGCGCCGCGGGATCGACGACCGCCTCGAGGGCCGCGCGGGCCTCGGCCAGCAGGACATCGAGCGCCGGCGCGATGTGGGCGGGCTCGATCCGGTCGAAACGGGGCAGGGTGGAGAAGTCGAGGAGGGGATTGTCAGTCGTCATGTTGGCCTGTTCGATGGGAGCAGGCCGCAACGCCCGGCGGCGTGGGCGTCGTGGCCGTCAGGGACCGCCGGCGCTGGCGCGTTCGGCGGCTTCCAGGGTGTTCACCAGCAGCATGGCGCGGGTCATCGGTCCGACTCCGCCCGGAACCGGGGTGATCGCGCCGGCGACTTCGGCAACCGATGCGAAGTCGACATCGCCGCAGAGCCTGCCGTTCTCGTCGCGGTTCATGCCCACGTCGATGATCGTCGCGCCACGCTTGACCATGTCGGCGGTGATCATCTTCGCGCGGCCCACCGCCGCGACCAGCACATCGGCCCGGCGGGTATGTTCGGCGAGATCCCGGGTCCTGCTGTGACAGATGGTGACGGTGGCGTCGGACTGCAAGAGGAGCATCGCCTGGGGCTTGCCGACGATGTTGCTGCGTCCGACCACGACCGCCTCGGCGCCGGCCAGGGGAACCCCGGCGGATTCCAGGAGCTTCATCACGCCATAGGGCGTGCAGGGCAGAAAGCCGGTCGCGCCGGTCATGAGGGCGCCGGCGTTGGCGACATGGAAGCCGTCGACGTCCTTGTGGGGGGCGATGGTGGCGATGACCCGCTGCTCGGAGATCTGCTTCGGCAGGGGCAGCTGCACCAGGATGCCGTCGATCGAGGGATCCTCGTTCAGCTCGCGGACCCGCGCCAGCAGGGCGTCCTCGGTGGTGTCGACCGGCAGGTGGTCCAGCACGGAACGGATCCCCGCTTCCTTGCAGTCGTTCACCTTGTGGCGGACGTAGACGGCGGAGGCGGGCGAGTCGCCGACCAGGATTACCGCGAGGCCGGGCTGGCGGCCCGCCTCGACGAGGACCCTGGCGCGCGCGGCGCATTGCTGGCGGATCGAGCGCGCCAGGGCAGCGCCATCAATGAGCTTCGCGGTCATCGGGCGAGTCCGTTGGAAGGTATGGCAGGCAAGCGGCGGAGCAGTGCAGCAAGCAGTGTTGCGGTCCGAAGACCCGAAAGCGCATGATGCCGATGCTCCACGTTGCGTGAAGCTGTGGCGTCCCGTAGGGGATTCGAACCCCTGTACCTACCGTGAAAGGGTAGTGTCCTAGGCCTCTAGACGAACGGGACCCGTGTGAACTTCCGATCCAGGCACAAGCGTTGCCGCCGGCCTGAAAAGTGCTGGTGGAGGTAAGCGGGATCGAACCGCTGACCTCTTGCATGCCATGCAAGCGCTCTCCCAGCTGAGCTATACCCCCAAGCAAGCCCGCAAGTATAAAGAGGAGGCCTTGTCTTGTAAAGTGAAGTGCGCCGTGGCTGCGGGCGCACCGGCTCAGCAGCCGCAGCCCGCCTGCGCGATGATGGCCTGGTGCAGCTGCACGAAGCGCTTTTCGACGTCCTCCCGAAACAGCGGATCGGGCGGCGTGGTGTCCGCGGTCGGGACGATGGCGCGCCAGTCCTCGGCATCGAGATGGCGCTGGGCCGCCGGAAACAGGGTCAGCTCCTCGAACACCATGTTGTGGCGCAGTCGCTCGGCGTAGAGCCGGGCGCTCGCCACCGCGAGATCGGGAGCCATGGATTCCTCGCGCACCGCGCCTTCGAGGTCGCTCAGCAGGACGAGCCCGTCGCGCGTGAGCTGCGCATGCTGCTCCTCGAGCTCCCTGACGTGTTCCGGATCGAGCGCGTTGCGGGCAAGCAGGCACTCGGCGATGCGATCCTCGATGGGATGATGGGTGACGTCGGGAAAGCGCGTCAGGTAGACCAGCGCGTCCACCATCAGGGAGATGTCCGGGGCGAAGGGCTCGGCGCGCAGGGCGCGGTTCTGTCCGAGCCACTCGACGAGGCGGAACAGGTTGCGGTGCTCGGCGAGCAGCCGGTCGATCAGGGGGTTCACGGCAAGGCCTCGCAAGGTCGCGACAGCCCGCGATACGCGCGGGCGCGGTTTCCAGGGAAAGGGTAGGCAGGGGCTTTCGACCTTGTCAAACCCGGGGCCTCGGGCCCGGTCCGTTATGATGTTCGCCTCGCAAACCCTGGGGGCCGCTCATTGGTCGCAGTTCCAGGACGGGAGGCGGCGCGTGCGCGAGGGCGCTCCGTCGACATCCTCCATTGGATCCTTGCAGTCATCCTCGGTGCGGCGGCGATGGCCTTGCGCGTGCTGCTCGACGGCAGCATCGTCGGGGATGCCTTGCCGTACCTGTTCGCCTATCCGGCGGTGGCGCTTGTCGGCCTGCTGATCGGAGCCGGTCCGGCGCTGGCGACGATGACGACTGCGACGGTGTGGATCCTGCTTCCCGGCCTGGCGCCGGCGGCATCGGCGACCTGGATCCAGACCCTGGTGTTCGTTCCGACGGCGACCGTGGTCGCGGTGGCCGCGGCGCGCTTCGCCGATCGACGTGGCGCTGCGGCGCCGATGGCGGATTCGCTCGCCGATGGCGCGACCACCCGGACCCTGCGCCTGACGATCTGGGTCGCGCTGTTGTTGCCGGCGCTGCTCTTCGCGATCGCCGCGGCATTCAGCTACGACCGGGCCTTCTCGGCCGCGGGCGAACGGGCGGTGCGTTCGGTCCGGGCGGTCGAGGAATACGTCATGCGGGCGATCGAGATCAACGAGTCGGCGCTGGTACGCACGCTGGAAGTCGCCGGCGATTTCAGTCCGGCCGAGATCCGCAAGGGCGAGCGCGCGATCCACGACCGGCTCGTCTGGATCACGGGTTCGAGCTCCCAGATCCAGCATGTCGCCTTGTGGAGCGAGACCGGGCAGGCGCTGGCCCACAGCAGGGAGTTTCCGGCCGATCCCGAGGCGAGCATGGGCGACCAGAGCAGCTTCGAGTGGCTGCGAAGCCATCCGGACGAAACCTTCATCGGCTGGCCGGACAGCACGCCGAACACGCTCGATGCCTACGCCCTGGCGCTGGGACGGGCGCGTATCCTGTCCGACGGGCGGTTTGCCGGCATCGCGACGGCCACGATCTATCCCGAATCCCTGACGGATTTCTACGGCACCCTGGCGCTGCCCGACGAGGGCATCGGGTTCGGCCTGTTGCGCGATGACGGCCGGGTACTGGCGCGATGGCCGGCCCCTTCCGGGCCGTGGACCCGCATCTCCGACGGCAGTGCGATGTTCGCGCCGATGTCCGCCTCGAGAGACAGCGGGGTGCTGGATCTGCAGGCGACGCCGGAGCACGGCCGTCGCCTGGTGGCCTTCCAGAAGGTCAGTGGCTATCCGCTCTATGCGACCTGCACCGTCGATCATGCGAGCATCCTGGCCGGCTGGTATCGCGATGTCGGCGTACTGGCGGCGTTCACCTTCCCGATTGCCTTCGGGCTGATGGCGGTCGCCTGGATCGCGCTGGTGCGCACACGACGCGAAATCTCCGCGGTCCAGCAGCTCAAGGCGGAGGCGGAGCACCGGGCGCAGGTCGAAGGCGCCCTGCGCGAGGTCCAGAAACTCGAGGCGCTCGGGCGGATGACGGGCGGCGTGGCGCACGATGTCAACAACCTGCTGATGGTCATCGGCAACAGCCTGCACATCCTCAAGCGCCTCAGGCCGGAGCTGGAGCGGCAGCCGCAGATCGATGCGATCGAGCGCTCGGTCACCGCGGGCGGCCAGCTGACCCGGCGACTGCTCGCGTTCTCGCGTCGGCAGCCGCTCAGCCTGCAGGTGCTCGATCTCGCCGAGCGCAAGGAGGCCCTGCTGCAACTGGTCCGGGCCACCACCGGCAGCCGGGTCTCGGTGCAGTTCCGCATCGACGAGGGCACGGCACCGATCCATGCCGATCCGTCCGAACTCGAGCTCGCCTTCATCAACCTGGCGGTGAACTCGCGCGATGCGATGCCCGAAGGCGGCCGGATCCAGATCCGGGTGCGCAATGCGACGCCGGGCGAATGCCCGGACGTCGATACGCCGATGGTGATGCTCGCGTTCTCGGACTCCGGCAACGGCATTGCCGCCGAGCATCTGGATCGCGTATTCGAGCCGTTCTACACCACCAAGGCGATCGGCAAGGGAACCGGGCTGGGCCTGAGCCAGATATACGGATTCTGCGTCCAGTCCGGCGGCACCGCCACCGTGGAGAGCAGCCCGGGCGTCGGCACCACGGTGCGGATGTACTTCCCTTCGGCCGAGGGCCAGTCGGTGCTCGCGGATCGCGAGCGCCGCGTCGCCGTCCTGCGCGGCCTGCGGGTCCTGCTGGTCGAGGACAACCACGCGCTCGCCCAGGCGACGATCCCGCTGCTCGAATCGCTGGAATGCCGCATCGAGCATGTCGGCAGCGCCGAGGAAGCCGAATCGCTGCTCGCCACACGAGCCGGGGAGTTCGATGCGATGCTCTCCGATATCGTCATGCCGGGCCGGCTCAACGGCCTCGATCTCGCGCGCCGGGCGATCGCGGAGTATCCCGGCCTCGGCGTGGTCCTGATGACAGGACATGCGGACGAGGTGCAGCGGGCGTCGGAACTGCCGGTGGTCGTGCTGCTGAAGCCGGTGGCGCCCGACGCGCTGGCAGGCGCCCTGACCGATGCGATCTCCGGCATCGGTCCCGCGTCGACATCCGCGCCGCGGGCGATGCGCGGCGCCTGATCGAAGCGGTGCCCGGGCTCAGCCGGTTTCGGCCAGGATCCGTCGGATCGCCGGTTTCATCAGCTTGCCGTTCGGGTTGCGGGGCAGGAGCTCGGCGGCGATGGCGATCCGAACCGGCACCTTGAAGGCGGCCAGGCGGGTGGCGACGAAGGCCTGCAATTCGGCCTCGGTGGCCTCGGCTCCGGCGCTGAGGGCCACGACGGCCGCCGGCTCCTCGCCGAGCGTGGGATGCTCGACGCCGACCACGGCGGCATCCATCACGGCCGGATGCTCGTAGAGGGCCGCTTCGACTTCGGCGCAATAGATGTTCTCGCCGCCGCGGATCAGCATGTCCTTCTTGCGATCGACGATGTAGAGGTAGCCCTCCTCGTCGACCCGGCCGAGGTCTCCGGTGCGCACCCAGCCATCGACGAAGGTGTCGGCGGTTTCCCGCGGCTTGTTCCAGTAGCCGCGAACCACATTGGGCCCGCGCGCGAGCACTTCGCCGATCTCGCCCACCGGCAGCGGCTGCCCGAAGTCGTCGGCGATGCGGACATCGCACACCGGCAGTGGAACCCCGCAGGAATCCGGGCGCAGGGCGTAGTCCTCGGCGCTGGTCGAAGTGAAGGTGGCCGATGTCTCGGTCATTCCCCAGCCGGTGCCGGGGGTCGTGCCGGCGAACGTGGTCGTGATCCGCCGGACCAGTTCCGAGGCCGCTGGCGCGCCGCCATACGAAATGCTCTCGATGCTGGACAGGTCGTACTGCGCCCGGCGCGGGTGCTCGAGGATCTGCCAGGCAATGGTAGGCACCCCGCCGGCGGAGTTGATGCGTTCGGATTCGATCAGGGCCATGGCCCGCTCGACGTCCCAGCGACGCATGGTCACCAGCTTGCCGCCGTTGTAGAGCGTCGCGCAGAGCACCGCCTGGCAGCCCGTGGTATGGAAGTAGGGGATCGAGAGCAGGGTCGATCGTTGCGGCCGGGTCGCCGGGTCGGGCAGGGGTTCGCCACGGCGCAGCAGTGCGCGCGCGGCGCTGTAGCCAGCCGACAGGGTGGTACACACCGAGTTGCGATGGGTGCCCACGGCGCCCTTGGGTTTGCCGGTCGTGCCGGAGGTGTAGAAGATCGTGGCATCGTCCTCGGGCTCGAGCGGAACATCCGGGACCGTTCCCGCCGGCAGGCGATGCCATTCCGGGGGCCGGCCGATCAGTTCCTCGAGAACGGCGCAGCGGGGATCGGCCGGCGGGGCTTCGCCGCGGCAGACATGGACCCGTTCGAGCTCGGTGCAGGCCGGCAGATGCGGCAGGATCCGTTCGAGTCGCTCGGCATCGACCACCGCGAACCTCGCGCCGCAGTCGACCAGGGCGTACTCGAGTTCGGGGCCGGTCCACCAGGCATTGAGGGGCGTGGCGATGGCGCCGACGATGACGCTGGCGAAGAACGCGACCGGAAACTCCGGCAGGTTGCGCATCGCGATCGCGACCCGGTCGCCCTTGCGGATGCCGTGGGCGCGCAGTTCGGCGGCAAGCGCCAGGGTGGCGCGCGCGAAGGCCTCGAAGTCGACGCGTTCGTCCTCATGGACCAGGAAGATCCGGTCGCCATAGGCTCGCCCGGTGACGAACACATCGCGCAGGTTCGCCGGCCCGGCGGTCCAGGCGCGCAGACGCTGGCCGCGGACTTCCACCTCGGTCATCTCGAACGGGCTTCCCGGGTCGGCCAGCATGGCGGTCGCTTCGTCCATCGAGCGAAACGGGAAGGGGGTGCCGTCGAAATTGAGCAGGGGCGGGCGATCCATGGGGCTTGTCTCCGAGGTCCGGTCAGCATGCCGGATATGTTCGGAAAGATATCAGATCCGGCCCGCCGCGGACATGTGGCGGGTCCTTCGGCAAGCTCGTGTTTCGAAAACTCGGTATGCCCGATTGAACTCTCGGAAATCCCGTAGTTCGCGATCCCGATCAGGTATTGACCGTTCGGTGTCCGATGTTATTCTCCGTCAACCATCGGAGCCGCGAGCCATGGATTCGCACAGGGGCCCGAAAGGAGACAGCAGATCCATGCAGGCACTGGGGATCGGAATCGAACAAGGGGTATGTTCCCGGAAGCCGCTTTCGCGGGGCGCTGGCGATACCGCCGCTGCGCTCGGAACGAACCCCCGATGAATGCCTACATCGTTCGCCGCCTGCTGGCGCTCCTGCCCACGCTGTTCTTCGCCAGCCTGATCGTCTTCGCCAGCATCCGCCTGATCCCGGGCGACGTCATCGACCTGATGCTGAGCCAGAACGACGTCGCGGCCGACCAGTTCTCGCGTGACCAGCTGGTCACCGCGCTGGGCCTGGACAAGCCCATGGTCACCCAGTACTTCGACTGGATCAGCGGCATTGTCCTGCATGCCGATTTCGGGCAGTCGCTGTGGCACAGCACGCCGGTGCGCGAGCTCCTGCTGCAACGCCTGCCCGTCACCTTCGAGCTCGGCTTCCTCGCCCTGCTGATCGGGCTCCTGGTCGCGATTCCGGTGGGGGTCTATTCGGCGATTCGCCAGGATACCGCCGGTGACTACATCACCCGCTCGGCGGCGATCCTCATGCTGGCGGTCCCGAGCTTCTGGCTGGGGACGATGGCGATGGTGCTGCCCTCGATCTGGTGGGGCTGGGCGCCTGATGTGAGCTTCGTGCGCTTCACCGAGGATCCGGTGCGCAATCTCAAGCAGATGCTCCTGCCGGCCATTATCCTGGGTACGTCCCTGTCGGCGATCACGATGCGCATGATGCGCACCATGATGCTCGAGGTGCTGCGCCAGGACTATATCCGCACCGCTTGGGCCAAGGGCCTGGGCGAATGGCTGGTGGTGGTCCGGCATGCGCTGCGCAATGCGCTGATTCCGGTGATCACCCTCATCGGGCTGATGGCGCCGCTGCTGATCGGCGGCGCCATCATCATCGAGCAGATCTTCGTGATTCCGGGCATGGGGCTGCTCCTGCTCGATGCGGTCAACCAGCGCGACTACCCGATCATCACCGGCGTGTTCCTCATCGTCGGTATCGCGGTGATGCTGATCAACCTGGTGGTCGACCTGACCTACGGTCTGTTCGATCCCAAGGTGAGGACGAGTTGATGGCCGCGGTACCGAGCGACATGGTTCCGGCACGGCGCCCGAACGCGTTCCTTGCCTTCGTGCTCCGCCTGTTCCGCGAGAAACCCCTGGGGGCTTTCGGCGCGATCGTGTTCCTGGTGTTCCTGTTCTGCGGGGTGTTCGCCGACCTGATCGCGCCCTACGGGATGAACCAGATCAGCCCGATCAACCGGCTCAAGCCGCCGTCATGGCAGTTTCCCTTCGGCACCGACCACCTCGGTCGCGACATGCTCTCGCGCACCATCCACGGTGCCCAGCTGTCGGTGATCATCGGGCTCTCGGCGGCGGCGCTCGCCACCGTCATCTCGGTGGTGATCGGCATCGTGAGCGGTTATGCCGGCGGGCGGACCGACATGGTCACCCAGCGCGGGGTCGACGCCTGGATGAGCTTCCCGGACCTCGTCATCCTGATCGTGGTGGTCTCGGTGCTCGGCCCGGGCATGCCGCAGATCATCGGCACCCTCGGGCTGCTCTTCGGCATCGCCGGCTCGCGGATCATCCGCAGCGCGGTGATGTCGGTGCGCGAGAACATGTATGTCCATGCGGCGCAGTCGATCGGCGCATCCACCTGGCGCATCCTGTGGCGGCACATCCTGCCCAACGTGATGGCGCCGGTGATCGTGCTCTTCACCCTGCGCGTTGGCACCGTCATCCTGGTGGAATCGGGCCTCGCCTTCCTGGGCCTGGGCGTGCCGCCGCCGGCGCCCACCTGGGGCGGCATGCTCTCGGGCAGCAGCCGTACCTACATGTTCCAGGGGCCCTGGCTGGTGATCGTCCCGGGCCTGTGCCTCACCCTGGTCGTGTACGCGACCAATGTCCTTGGCGACGCATTGCGCGACCTGCTGGATCCGCGCATGCGCGGATCACGATGATGCTCCGGTCGGCCGCCTGAGCCGTCCGGATGACCTGCCTTCAATCCACAAGAGGAGACGACCAGATCATGGCGAAGAGAATGTACAAGGGAGCGCTCGGGGTCGCGAGCGCGATGGCCCTGGCGCTTGCCGCTGCGCTGCCCGCGACGGCCCAGGAGAAGCCCCAGTATGGCGGTACCCTGACGACGACCACGGTGAACCCGACCCTGAGCGTGCTGACCTGGGATCCGGCCGACTGGAACTGGAAGATCAACCAGGACTCGGGCCAGATCTATGAGCAGCTGTTCGCGGCCGACCTCACCAAGTCCAAGCGTCGCGGCGGCAAGCATTCCTTCTTCGCCGACGCCTGGCTGCCCTCGGATGCGATCCGCGGCGAGCTCGCCGAATCCTGGGAGTGGAAGGAAGACCCGCTGCGCCTGGAGATCAAGCTGCGCGAAGGCATCATGTTCCCGGCCAAGGAAGGGGTGATGGAATCCCGCGAGCTGGTCGCCGATGACGTCGTGTTCAGCTACACCCGGCTCGATACCAGCCCCAAGAAGATCCCCACCTACTTCGACCATATCGAGAAGGTCGAGGCGACCGACAAGCACACGGTGGTGTTCACCTTCAAGAACTTCTTCTCGGAATGGGACTACCGCTTCGGCTGGGGCTACTACTCGGCGATCTATCCGAAGGAAGTCGCGGATGCCGGCGCCACCAACTGGAAGAACGTGAACGGCTCGGGGCCCTTCATGCTCACCGACTTCGTGCAGGGCAACTCGGTCACCTACGAGAAGAATCCGGGCTACTGGGACAAGGTCGAGATCGGTGGCCAGGAGTACCAGCTGCCCTTCGTCGACAAGCTGGTCACCCGCACCATCAAGGACGAATCCACCCAGCATGCCGCCCTGCGATCGGGCCAGATCGACATGCTCGAGTCGGTGCGCTGGAGTGCCGTCGAGGAACTGAAGCGGAGCGTGCCGGATCTGCAGTGGTCGCGCTGGCTCGCGACGACCGGTACCTTCCTGTCGATGCGGGTCGATACCGAGCCCTTCGATGATATCCGGGTGCGGCGCGCGCTCAACATGGCGGTCAACAAGCAGGAGATCGTCGAGGCCTTCTACAACGGCAACGCGGAGCTCTTCGCCTATCCGCAGCACATCGATTACATCGGCTACTTCGAGCCGCTGGAAGAGATGCCGGATTCGGTGAAGGAGCTCTTCGAGTACGACCCCGAGAAGGCGAAGAAGCTGCTCGCCGAAGCCGGCTATCCCAAGGGATTCAGCTTCAAGACGCAGGTCTGCGCCTGTAACCCGGACCACATGGAGCTGCTGCCGCTGGTGGCCGCCTATCTCGAGCAGGTTGGAGTGAAGATCGAGATCCAGCCGATGGAGTACGCCGCCTTCCTGTCCGCCATGACCAGCAAGACGCATGCGGCGGGGTACTTCATGAACAACGGCCACACCAACCCCACCACGACGATCCGCAAGAGCTTCGTGTCGAAGCAGACCTGGAATCCGTCGATGTGGGCCGACCCCGAGATCGATGCGCGGGTCCAGCAGGCCTACGAGGAGCGTGACGAGGCCAAGCGTCAGGAGATCATCAAGCAGCTGACCCGCGACCTCGTCGACGCAGCGCCCTACATCTGGCTGCCGACCCCCTATCAGTACTCTGCCTGGTGGCCGTGGGTGAAGAACTATGCCGGCGAACTGCGCGCCGGGGCGGTCCGGCCGGGTCCGATCTACTCGCGCATCTGGATCGACCAGGAGCTCAAGAAGAAGATGGGGCACTGAGCACATGGGCACCCCGGTCCTCGAGGTGCGGGATCTCACCACGCGATTCCGCACCGACCGTGGCATGGTCACCGCCGTCGACCGGGTCTCGTTCGACCTGGCCAGCGGCGAGACCCTGGCGATCGTCGGGGAATCGGGCTCGGGCAAGAGCGTCACCGCGCTCTCGATCCTGCGCCTGATCCCGAATCCGCCGGGGGAGATCGCCAGCGGGCAGATCCTGTTCGACGGACAGGATCTGCTTCGTCTGGACGACGCCGGCATGCGCGCGATCCGGGGCAACCGGATCGCCATGATCTTCCAGGAGCCGATGTCCTCGCTCAATCCGGGCATCACGATCGGGCGGCAGGTGGCCGAGCCGATCAACCTGCACCAGCGCATTCCCTGGAAGCAGGCGCAGGAGATGGCGACCGAGCTGCTTGCCCGGGTGCGGATTCCCGATGCCGCGAAGCGCCTGTCGCATTACCCGCACCAGTTCTCGGGCGGCATGCGCCAGCGCGTGATGATCGCCATGGCGCTGGCCTGCAGGCCGCGCCTGATCATCGCCGACGAGCCCACCACCGCGCTCGACGTCACGGTGCAGGCGCAGGTCCTCGACATCCTCAAGGAGCTCACCCGCGAGACCGGCGCCTCCCTGATCCTCATCACCCATGATCTCGGGGTGGTGGCGCGCTATGCCGACAAGGTGGCGGTGATGTACGCCGGCCGCATCGTGGAAAGCGCGCCGGCCCGCGAGCTCTACGGGCGTCCTGCGCATCCCTATACCCGCGGGCTGATGGCCTCGGTGCCGCGGCTGGACAGCGATACCAGCCAGCGCCTGGTGCCGATCGACGGCCAGCCTCCCGACCTGTCGACGCTGCCGAAGGGCTGCTCGTTCGCGCCGCGCTGCGCACTGGCCTTCGAGCGTTGCCGGCAGGAGCGTCCCGCCCTCGAGCCGGTGGGTCCCGATCACCTGAAGGCGTGCTTTGCCGATGTCAGCAACTGAAATCGTTCCGGAATCAACGCCCGCCACGGCGAGCCGGCAGGCGGCGGAAGAAGGCCAGCGGCCCGACGAGATCCTGCGCGTCGAGAATCTGGCCGTGCACTTCCCGGTCCTGAGCGGCAATTTCATCCGGCGCCAGACGGGCGCCGTCAAGGCGGTCGATGGCGTGAGCTTCGGCCTGCGCCGCGGCGAAACCCTCGGCCTGGTGGGCGAGAGCGGTTGCGGCAAGTCGACCACCGGGCTGGCGATCCTGCGCATGTTGCCGGTTACGCGCGGGCGCATCGTCTACGAAGGCGAGGACATCACTCATCACGACAAGCGCCGGCTCCAGGCGTTTCGCCGGCATGTCCAGATGGTCTACCAGGACCCCTACGGCTCGCTCAATCCTCGCATGAAGGTACGCGACATCATCGCCGAGCCGCTCGAGGTCCATGGCCTGGCCGGCAGCAACGCGGAGATGCGCGAGCGCATCGAGGCCATGCTGGCGACGGTGGGCCTGTTGCCCTATATGGCGGATCGCTATCCGCACGAATTCTCCGGCGGCCAGCGCCAGCGCATCGGCATCGCCCGTTCGCTCGCGCTGGAGCCGAACCTGCTCATCTGCGATGAGCCGGTGTCCGCGCTGGATGTCTCGATTCAGGCCCAGGTGGTCAACCTGCTGATGGACCTTCAGGAGCGCCTCGGCCTGAGCTACATCTTCGTTGCGCACGACCTCGCGGTGGTGCGCCACATCAGCAACCGGATCGCAGTGATGTATCTCGGGAGGATCGTCGAGATCGCCGGTCGCGACGATCTCTACCGGGAGCCACTGCATCCGTATACCCAGGCGCTGATGTCGGCGGTGCCGGTCGCCGATCCGGTCGCGGAGGCCGAACGCCCCCGTATGGTGGTCAGTGGTGAAGTGCCCAGTGCGCTGAATCCTCCCGCCGGATGCCGCTTCCATACCCGCTGCCCCCGGGTGATGCCCGTGTGCCGTGAGGTCGATCCGCCGCTGGTCGAGCTCGACGAGACCCGCTCGGTCGCCTGCCACCTCTATCCCGCACCGGGCTGAGCTCGCCTTCCGGTACATGCCAGCGCTGCGGCGCTGCAGGACGAAACGGATCGATCATGAGAGCGCCGACCTCACGGTGCCAGGCAGTGCAGTCTCCCGCAGCGTCTTCGGTGCCCGGGTGGTCCGAAGCGTCCGGGGCCGATGGGGCGCCGACCGAGCGCTACCTGCGCAAGCGCGAGGAGATCCTGGCGGCGGCGGCCCTGACCTTCAATGAGCTCGGCATCGGCGGCGGCACCCTGGCCGGGATTGCGGAACGGGTCGGCCTTGCCACCAACAGCGTCACCTATTACTACGGACGCAAGCAGGACCTGGTGTCGGCCTGCTTCCTGCGTTCGATCTCGGCACAGGTCGAATGCATTCGCCGCGCCGCCACCCAGCCGACGGTCGCCGCTCGCATCGAAGCCTGCGTGGTCGGCCAGGCGGCGCTGCTGGCCGATATCGCGACCGGCCTGCGCCCGCCGCTGGTGGTGTTCAGTGAACTGCGCACGCTCGAAGGGAAGGTGGGGGCCGAGGTGCTGGGTGCGTATGTCGGCATGTTCCGTGAGATTCGCGGCTTGCTGATCGGCCCCGAGACCGCTGCGCTGAGTCGGGCGGATCTCAATGCGCGCGCCCACATGCTGCTGTCGGCCATCCATATCCTGCGCGTCTGGATCACGCGGGCCGAGCCCGACCAGTATGTGCGTATCGGGGTTCGCGCCGCCGACATCCTGCTCCGGGGCATGGGTTCGCCCGCCTCGCGCTGGCCCGTGGGCGACGGCCCCGGGAGCGACTGGGCCCTGGTCGATGGACTCGATACGCCGGGTGACCGATTCCTGCAGGCAGCCACCCACCTGTTGAACGAGAAGGGCTACCGGGGGGCTTCGGTGAACCGGATCTCGGCCCGGCTGAACGTGACCAAGGGTTCGTTCTACCACCATATCGAGGACAAGGACGCCCTGATCCTTGCCTGCTTCGAACGGACCCTGACGGCGATCCGGCGGGCGGCCACCGAGGCGCAGGCGCTGACCGCCCCGGGCTGGGACCAGGCCTGCGCCATGGCGCGCTCACTCGCGTGCATGCAGGTATCCGGAAAGGGGCCCCTGCTGCGCATCGGCGCACTCGGGGCGCTGCCGGCCTTCGATGGCCGGGCGCAGGCCTACCATCGGATGTTCCAGCAGATCGAACGGATCCGGGACCTGATCGTCGCCGGAATGATGGACGGTTCGATCCGTCCCCTCGATTCGGGCATCGCGGCGCACCTGCTGGGCGGCAGCATCAACGTGATTGCCGAGCTTCATCACTGGGTGGCCATCACCGACCGCGACCGGCTCGTGGACCTGTACCTGAAGCCCGTCTTCGAAGGCCTGCTGGCGCCGCCCGCCTGATCAGGCAGCGCGGCGCCACTGCATGTACAGCACGCCTCCAAGCACGATGGCGCCGCCGATGATCTGCTGCGTCGTCGGAAAGATGCCGTAGAGCATCGAGACGAGGACCGCGAAGACCGGCACCATGTTCTGCCAGAGCGAGCCCGCCGCGAGGCCAGCCCGTTGCACGCCCATGTTCCAGCTGTAGATTGCCAGTCCCGTCGCGAAGGTGGCGGTGACGAGCAGCAGGGTGAGCGCCTCGGCGTCGGGATCGAGCCGCGGCGCCGAAACGATGCCCGTGCCCCAGGCGAGCAGCCAGGCGATGACGAGCCAGGGCAGCGAGGCGAGGGTGGCCACGTAGGTGCGGCGCAACTGGACGGTGTCGGGCGGAAACCAGCGCTGCGAGCCGATCGAGTAGGTGTTCCAGCACATGAAGGCGAGCACGATCAGCAGTTCGCCGCCACCGAAGCCGAAGCCCGCGCCGGACACGCCGGGGCGGCCCTGGACCGCGATCCAGGCGCCGATGCAGGTCAGTATCGCGGCCGGCGCGAAGCCGCGCTCGAGCCGTGCTCCGGTGAGCACCCGCAGGACCACGGCGGCGTAGACCGGGGCGCCGGCCATGACCGCCGCGGCGGTGATCGGGTTCGAGTACTGCAGGCCCAGGTTGTAGGAGACGAAGAAGGCCGCCAGCGGCAATGCCAGCACCAGGGCCCGGCCCGTCATGATCGGCCAGGCGAGCTCGCGCGCCCCACGCGTGAGGACGACCAGCAGGGCGAGCACCATGCCTGCGATCAGGATGCGCGCCGGCGCCAGGAACCAGGCATCCCAGGTCGCGAACAGGCGCGTCGTCATCGGCACGTTCATGCCCCAGAAGAATGCCGAGAAGACGAAGAAGGCGGTGCCGAGGATCCAGGCTTGCCGGGGGTCGCCCGCGCCAGGGCGCTCCAACGGGCCGGCGGCGCTCACCGGGAGCCGTCGTTGCGCAGCAGTGCTGCCTCGACCAGCGGCAGGGCGTCATTGCCGAAGTACATGTCATGGCCATCGACGAACATCGTCGGCGAGCCGAAGCCGCCCCGGCCGATCAGTTCGTCGGTGTTCGATCGCAGTCCCGCGCGTGCCTGTTCGCCGCCGGCGCGCTCGAGCATGTCGCGCGGATCGAGTCCGCTGGCCTTGCAGATGTCGATGAAGGCCGCTTCGCTCGAGATATCGACATCGGACTTCCAGTAGGCCTCGAACGCCGCCCTGGCGAAAGCCGGCATCGCCGGATCGTCCTGGAGGGCGACGCAGGCGCGCATGACCCGCACGCTGTTGACCGGGAACACGCTGGGCGGAAAGCGGATCTCGATGCCGGCGAGCCGCGCCCAGTCGCCGATGCTCTTGACCATGTAGGCATGCTTGGCCGGTACCGGGTGTTCCCGCGAGGCATACACGGTGGGATTGATGGTGTTGAAGATGCCACCGACCAGGATGGGGCGCCAGCGGATCTCGACGCCGGCGCGGGCGGCGACCGCCGGCAGGTTGTGGAAGCAGAGGTAGGTCCAGGGGCTCGAGATGTCGAAGAAGCATTCGAGCCGATGGTCGCCGGCGGGTTTTCGCGAATCCATGGTGGAGCACCTTGCGGGAGATGAGGCGGACGGGGGCGGCCCGGCCATTCATGGTGTCCAAGCGTACCACCGGGGGCTCGGTCGGGTGGCGGATGCCAGCGGCGGGCAGGTCGCCTGTGCCAGGCCGCCTGTGTCGTGGGAGCCCGGCGCCGATGCATGACGACGGCCAGCCGAAAGCGCTTGTCGTGGCGATGGTTTTCTTGCGTTGCAACAAGCCGCCGTGGCTCGTCGCGGTGAACGGCTTTCAGGCTCGCCCGGTGGATCCGGGAGGCTCGTCGACCGGGCGACCAGCCTTCGTCCGGCCGGCGGGGCGACGCGTCGCGGCCAGGTCGGCCGTCGTTCCGAATTCGGCCGCTCGGCTTGCTGTGTGGAGGTATCGGGACAATTTGGAGTAGCCCGATGGGCCGCGCCCGGTATCGGCCTGTGGCAGGTTCCGGACGCGGCGGCCGACTCAGCGATCGAATTCGACCCCGACGTCGCGTGCGGTGATCACCGCCTGGGTGCGGCTGGTCGCCGCAAGCGCGCGCAGGACCGCGCTGACATGGACTTTCACGGTGCCTTCGGCCAGTTTCAGTTCCCGGCAGATCAGCTTGTTCGGCAGGCCCTGCATCATCAGCCGCAGGACATCCACCTGGCGGGCCGTGAGCCCGAGGGCGCGGGGGTTGCGGGGATCGGGGGCAGGGGGTCTGGGGTGGCGCTCGGGGCCGGAGGCCGCCAGCGCTTCGCGGGGGACATAGACTTCGCCCGAGATCGCCAGGCGCAGGGCGTGGCGAACGACGTCGGCCTGGAGCGACTTCGGGATGTAGCCGAGCACCCCCGTCTCGAGGCAGCGCACGATGATGTCGCGGCTGGATTCCCCCGAGACCACGATGATCGGCGTATCGGGCGCCACCGCGCGCATCCGCACGAGGCTGTCGAAGCCCGCCGAATCGGGTAGCTGCAGGTCGAGCAGAACATAGTCGTAGCGTCGGCCGGTGGCGAGTCGGTGCCTGGATTCCTGGATCGATGTCGCCAGGTCGGTCTTGCTGCCGGGAACCAGGTCGGACAGGGTCTGGCTGATCGCGTCCCGCAGGATCGGATGGTCGTCGACGAGCAGGAACTGGCGGGTCGGTGGCTGGGTCGGCGATACCACGGCCGCGGCTTCTGGCATGGAAGTCTCCTTCTTTTCGGTTGTTCCAGGGAACGGGACGATCACGCTATGGCAGGACGCGATGGGCGTAAAGTCACCCGAATGGCTGATGCCACGCCGGCTGCCGGGGTCGTTGGTGGCGCTTCGCCACGCCCGGCGGCGACCGGCGAGGGATTTCGGAACCATCGGGCCGGGCCGCCGGTCTCTTCCCGGACGGGCCCCTTGGAAGGCCGGGCGAAAGCGCGGATATTGCGGTGCAACCATGGCGCGGCACCCGATGGCGGGTTCTGTGTAAGATGGCCGCGGTCGATTCGCGGAATCCTGGATGCCTGCCACGCAGTACGCCCCCGGCGCCGACTTCGATTTCCTGCTCGAAGCCTACCGACCGCTGCCGGGGGTTCCCGACGAGATGCTCGGGCCCGATGCCCGGCCCCTGCCGCACTGGCGGCGCCTGCTCGAGATGCTGGGCGCCCTCGGTCCGGACGAACTCGAGCGGCGATTCGCTGGTGCTGATCGCTACATGCACGAGGCGGGGGTCTTCTATCGCACATACGAAGAGATCGGGCCGGCCGAGCGGCCCTGGCCACTCGCACACATGCCGCTGCTGATGGCGCCGGCCGAGTGGGCCACGCTCAGCGCGGGCCTGGTCGAACGAGCGGAAGTGCTGGAAGCGGTCCTCGCCGATCTCCACGGTTCGCAGGCCCTGGTGCGCGAGGGTGCGCTACCGGCCGCGGCCGTCGCGGGAAGCCCCGATTTCCTGCGTCCGATGGTCGATCCCGATCGGCAGCAGGTGCACCTCGCCTTCTATGCCGTGGATGTCGGGCGGGGCCCCGATGGCCGCTGGCGGGTGCTCGAAGACCGTAGCCAGGCTCCTTCGGGCGCCGCCTATGCCTTGCAGAACCGGATGGCGATCGAGCGCTCCCTGACGGCCGTCTTCCATCGCATGCGGGTCCACCGACTCGCGGATTTCTTCGACAGGTTCCGCAGCGCACTTGCCGCGATGGGGAGCCGCGATTTCCCCCGTATCGGCCTGCTGACCTCGGGCATCCAGAACGAGAGCTATTTCGAGCATGCCTATCTCGCCCGCTATCTCGGCCTGCTCCTGCTCGAAGGCAGCGACCTCAGGGTCAGCGAGGCTCGGGCCCATGTCAGGACGGTCAAGGGGCTGCAGCCGATCGATGTGCTCTGGCGTCGCCTCGATGGGTCGGCCGCCGATCCGCTGGCCCTGGATTCGACCTCGCAGCTGGGCGTGCCGGGGCTCGTCAGGGCGGTCCGCGCCGGCGAACTCAGCATCGCCAATTCGCTGGGCGCCGGCCTTGGGCAGTCGCGCGCCCTGTTCGCCTTCCTGCCGCGGATCGCCGAGCGCCTGCTGGGCCGCCCGCTGATGCTGCCCGGGGCCGCGACCTGGTGGTGCGGCGAGGAGGCGGCGCGGCGGCGGGTGCTCGAGGGCCTCGATCGGCTCGAGCCGATCCTCATCGCGCCGGCCCATGATGGCGCTCTCCTGCAGGAGGGGCTGCCGACGGGACCGGTCCCGGTGGCGGACCTGGATGCGCCGGCGCGCGCCCGCCTGCAGACGGCCATCGAACGCCGGGGCATCGATTTCGTCGGCCAGGAGATGATGAGGCTGTCGACCATGCCCGTCTGGGATGGTCAAGGCCTGCAGCCCCATCCGTTCCTGCTGCGGCTGTTCGTGGCCCGTACGCCCGATGGCTGGAAGGTGATGCCGGGCGCGTTCTGCCGGGTTTCACCCGGCGAGGATCCGCTGGCGATCTCGCTGCGCACGGGGGGGCTCTCGGCCGATGTCTGGGTGATCGCCGACGGACCGGTGGATTCGAAGACTCTCCTGCCGCAGGAGGACGACGCCGCGGTTCGGCGCCACACCGGAGCCCTGCCATCACGGGCGGGCGACAACTTCTTCTGGCTGGGCCGCAACGTCGAGCGCATCGACGCGGCCCTGCGGCTGCTGCGTGCCTACATCGGCCGCATGAACGACGAACCCGACCAGGCCGCGCCGGTCCAGGGGGCGCTGGCCGCGGCCATGGCCGAGCTCGGCGTCATCGAGGCGGTCGAGCCCGAGGCCGGCCCCATGGAGCTTGCCCGGCAGGCCTGCGCCAGGCTGCCGCGTATCGTCGGTCCGGCTTTCAATGCCGCGGCACGGGTGCGCGACCGATTCTCGCCCGATGGCTGGCGGGCGCTGCGGGATCTCGATGCGCTGGTCGCGACGCCTTGCGGTCCGGCCCCGACCGAGTCGGATCTCGCCGAACGGATCAGCCAGTCCCTGCGCCTGGTTTCGGCCTTCTCGGGGCTTGCGCAGGAGAACATGAATCGCCACAGCGCATGGCGCTTCCTCGAGACCGGCCGGCGCATCGAGCGGGCCTCCGCGACCACCCGGTTCGCACTGCGCTTCGCCGCCAACGAGATGGCGCCGCTGGGCTGCGACGTCCTGCTCGAGCTGATCGACAGCTCGATCACCTATCGCCAGCGCTATTCGATCCATGCCTCGCGCGTCACGGTCATCGATCTCGCGGTCCTCGATCCCGCCAACCCGCGTTCGGTGGCATTCCAGATCGACCGTATCCGCGAGCATGCCGCCGCGCTCGCGGTCCGGGCGGGCGGGGACATGCCGGTCTTTCTGGGGGCGGAAGCCGAGCGCCTGCAGGCGCATTTCATGCAGAGCCGCGCGACGGCGGTCGACGACGCCTTTCTCGAAGAGACCGTGGCGGCGCTCTACGCCATCGCGGCGCGCGTGGGCGACTCCTTCTTTTCCGATCGCGATGCGGCGCAGCCATCCGGAAGGGGCGCAGCGGCATGAGCGCCTCGACACTGTACGAGGTCCGGGTGGCGATCGGGTATCGCTACGGCTCGCGCGTGCCTTTCGCCAAGCATGTGCTGCGCATCGATCCCGAACGCGATGCCGGCCAGCAGGTGCTGGACGCCGGCATGGTGATCGAACCCGAACCCTCGGGGCTGTGGCCCGAGATCGATCACTTCGGCAACCGGACGGCGATGATCGCGCTCGACGGTCCCCACGACCACCTGGATGTCCGGTTCGAGGCGAAGATCCGTGTCCATTCCATCGAACCGTGCGGGCAGAGCCCGGCATGGGAGTCGATCCGCGACGCCGTGCCGCGCCTGGCCGACCTGTCGGGCCGGGCGCCGGTGCATTTCGTGTTCCCGTGCCCGATGACGAGGGCCGATGCCGCACTCGTCGACTACGTGATGCCGAGCTTCCCGGCCGGCCGGCCGGTCATCGAGGCGGCGGCCGATCTCGGGCGGCGGATCCACGCCGACTTCCGCTACACCCCCGGCGCCACCAGCGTGAGCACGACCGCGCTCGAGTTCATGCGCGGCGGGGCGGGAGTCTGCCAGGATTTCGCGCACCTGATGATCGCCGGCATGCGGGCGATCGGCCTGCCGATCGCCTATGTCAGCGGCCTGCTGCGCACCGTTCCGCCGCCGGGCAGTGTCCGGCTGGAGGGGGCGGACGCCATGCATGCCTGGGTCGCTGCCTGGGGCGGGCCACAGGTGGGCTGGGTGGGGCTGGATCCCACCAACGCGATGTTCGCTTCGAGCGACCACATCCGGATCGGCATGGGACGAGCCTATCCCGATGTCGCCCCGATCGACGGGGTGATCATCGCCGCGGGCGAGCACGCCAACGACATCGCGGTCGATGTCGTGCCGCTCGATTGAGCGACGCACCGGCTCGACTAGAATCCGGCCCATGGTCCCGCCCTCCGCACATGCCTTCTGCGTCGCCCCGATGGTCGACCTGACCGACCGGCATTGCCGGTACTTCCATCGACTGCTGAGTCGCCATGCCCGCCTGTATACCGAGATGCTTTCGACGAAGGCCGTCCTGCTGGGCGACCGGGCGCGAGTGCTCGATTTCGATGCGGCCGAGCATCCGGTGGCGCTGCAGCTCGGCGGCAGCGATCCGGCCGAGCTGGCCGCGGCGGCCCGCGTCGGCGTCGATCACGGCTACGACGAGATCAACCTGAACTGCGGTTGTCCGAGCGAGCGCGTGCAGCAGGGCGCCTTCGGCGCCTGCCTGATGGCCGAGCCGGCGCGGGTGGCCGAGTGCGTGCTCGCCATGCGCGAGGCGGTCGATGTCCCGGTGACGGTCAAGCACCGGATCGGGATCGGTCGCAACGAGAGCTACGGATTCGTCCGGGATTTCGTCGGCACGGTGGCGCGGGCCGGCTGCGAGGTCTTCATCGTCCATGCCCGCAATGCCTGGCTCGAAGGACTCAGCCCGAAGGACAACCGGACCATTCCGCCCCTGCGCTACGAGATCGTCCATCGGCTGAAGGCCGATTTTCCGGCGCTGCGCTTCGTGCTGAACGGTGGCCTGCGCGAGCTGGAGACGGCGGGCGTCGCCAGCCGCGGACTCGACGGCGTGATGCTGGGCCGGGCCGCCTACGAGAATCCCTGGCTGCTCGCCGGTGTCGACGCCGCCTGTTTCGGCGCGGATGGCCCGGCGCCGGTGCGCCCGGAAGTGGCGATGGCGATGCGCGACTACGCGCGTGAGCGGCTGCGCGAAGGCGTCGCCCTGCGTGCCGTCACCCGCCACATGCTGGGCCTGTTCAATGGCCTGCCGGGGGCCCGGCGCTGGCGTCGCAGCCTCAGCGACGTGGCGCTGCTGCGCAACGACGACCCGGACATCATCGCCCGGGCGCTCGACATGGTGGGCGGGCACGACACGAACCGGGTCGGCGAACCGGCCGTCACGATCTAGCCTTCGCGATCGCTGCCGGTGGCGGGCGGGGCCGGGCGGGTCTGCCTCGCGTGCCCGAGGATCGCGCAGTAGGTGAACACCGCGAGCCCGGTCTGCGCCCACGCCAGCGGCACCGACGGGCCGGTGTCACTGGTCGCGCGCACGATCGCTTCGGTGAAGTACAGCAGGATGCCCATCGACCACCACTGGTAGGTACGGCGATTGCCGCGGGCGATCGCGGGCAGCGCCAGCGCGAGCGGCAGCATCTTGAGGGAGAGCATCCAGCCGCCGGGCCGGATCGGTGCCAGCCAGGCTTCCCAGGCGATGCCGAGCGCGACCATGAGAGCGCAGCCGACGGTGGCGAGGATACGGAAGGAGGGCAGCAAGGCGGGGAAGGCCGGGTCGGGTCGGAGGAGCCGCAAAGTATCATATGTGACCATGGCCGAGCCAAGCCCAGTCCAGTCCTTCGTCCAGCGGCTCGGCACGTTGCTGCTGCGGATGGCGCGCCAGGCCCGGGAGCTGCACCTGCAGATCACCGCCGCGAGCCTTGCCTTCCTTTCCCTGCTCGCGATCGTGCCGGTCTTCTCGATCGTGGTCTCGGTGCTCGCGGCATTGCCGGTGTTCGATTCGTTTCGCGATGCCCTGCAGGGCTTTCTCGCCCACCACCTGTTCCCGTCGGCGATCAGCGACACGGTGCTGGAGTACGTCAACGGCTTCGCGGCGCAGGCGAGCCGGCTGTCGATGGCCGGCGCCGCAGTGTTCTTCGCGACCGCGATCGGCTGCCTGCTCACGATCGACCGGACCCTGAACCGCATCTGGGGCGCCGCCCGGCCCAGGCCGCTGGCGCAGCGGCTGACGCTCTACTGGGCCTTGCTGACGGTGGCCCCGCTCGCGATCGGCGCCAGCATCACCGCCAATGGCATCTTCGTGGGCCAGTGGCTCGGTGGCGGCGACTACGAGACGGCGCGCCGGTTCTGGTTCGCATCGCTGACCTGGCTGGCCACCGGCGTCGGCATGCTGCTGCTCTACAAACTGGTGCCGAACACGACGGTGCGCTGGCGCGAAGCCGCCACCGGGGCGCTTGTCACCACGCTGCTCGTCGAGGCCTTGCGCAACGCGCTGGGCAGCTATCTCGGCAATTTCTCGACGTACACGGTCATTTACGGCGCATTCAGCGTCCTGCCGGTGCTGCTGCTGTGGCTTTTCATGGCCTGGCTGCTCGTCCTGCTGGGCGCCCTGCTGGCTTCGAACCTGCGCTACTGGTCGCACGACATCGCACCGAGTCCGGTGCCGAGTCCGGCCGAAGCTTTTGCCGATGCCCTCGCCATCGTCCGCCTGCTGGCCGAGCGCGCGCCGCAGGGCGGAGGCCAGGGCTTGCCGGCGCTGTCATGGCTGCCCGCGTTCGACGATGATTCGCCGCGCGCCGAGCGGGCGGTGCGGCTGGCCGCGTCGCGTGGCTATGTCGACCGGATGGTGGCGGTCGAGGCGGAAGCCGATCCGGATATTGATCCGGTCTGGGCGGAACACTGGTCCCTCAGCCGGCCGGCTCGCGAGCTGACATTGGCGAATCTTTTCGCCGGCGTCTGGGGAGGTCCGCTCCAGGGGGTGCCGGCGCCCGGGCTCGATCTGCCGCTCGATCGCTGGGTCGCCAGCGTCCCGTGCAGCGATCCCGCCACGGCGTCGGCCCATCGGAACGACGCCGGCCTGCCGGTCTAGCTAGAGGAAATCGCGCAATGCGGCGAGGACCTCGTCGGGCTTCTCGCTCATCAGGGCGTGGCCGCAACCGGGTATGAGCACCCGCTCCGGTTCGATGCCCGCGGGCGCCGCGGCGATCGCCCCGGCAAGCGCGGCCGCTGCCTTGGGCGGCGTCATCATGTCGCGCCCACCGACGACGAAGAGGACCGGACACTTGACGGCGGCGGCCGCCGCCGTCCCGCCCTCGTAGCCGTCGCAGGCGCGGAAGTCGGACAGCAGGGTGCCCGGCGCCTGCCGTGCCATCAGCCGGCGGTTCTGCCAGTAGACCGAGAAGCCCGGCGCCGGCGAGCCGGGGCGGAAATTGATCCCGCTGTGCGACCAGCGATTGATCATGTCCATGGCCCGGGGTTCGTCGTTGGCCGCCGCCTCGAGCAGGGCCTCGGAAACCTTCATCGGGTAGGCGGCGCCCAGCAGCGCGATGCGATCGACCCGCGCGGGTGCGCGCGCCGCGCATTCGAGGGCGATCAGCGAACCCATGCTGTGGCCGACGATCGCAGCCCGCTCGACGCCCGCCGCGGTCATGGCGGCGAGGACGCTGTCGGCCATTGCCTCGACGCTGGTGTCGAGCGGACCTTCGCTGCGGCCGTGCCCGGGCAGGTCGAGGGCCAGTACCGACTTGCCGTGATGCGCGAAGAACCGTGTCTGCAGGATCCAGACGCTATGGTCGTGCTGCGCGCCGTGGACAAACACCACAGTGGGCTGCGTCGCATCGAAGGCGCGTCCACCGGTGTAGGCATAGAGCTTGCGCCCGGGATTGTCGATCCACATTTCAGCCTCTCGCTGCGGCGCGGAAGGCGCCCTTGAGGTCGGCGATCAGGTCGTCGGGATCCTCGAGTCCGATCGACAGGCGCAGGGTGCCTTCGCCGATGCCGGCGGCCTCGAGCGCCGCCGTGTCCATGCGGAAATGGGTCGTCGAGGCGGGATGGATCACGAGCGAGCGCGCATCACCGACGTTGGCGAGGTGCGAGAACAGGCCGAGGTTCTCGACGAAGCGCCGGCCGGCGTCGCGGTTGCCGGCGAGCTCGAAGCTGAAGACGGCGCTGGCGCCGCGGGGCATGAGCCGTGCCGCGAGTTCATGGTCGGGGTGCGAGGGAAGATCCGGATGCGAGACCGATGCCACCTGGTCGTGCCCGGCCAGGAAGTGCAGGACCCGGCGCGTGTTCTCGATGTGGCGCGCCATGCGCAAGGGCAGCGTCTCGATGCCCTGGAGGATCTGGAACGCGTTCATCGGGCTCATGGTGGCGCCGAAGTCGCGCAGGCCTTCGCGGCGGGCCCGCAGCAGGAAGGGAGCGACGGTCGATTCCTCGGAAAAGACCATGCCATGGAATCCCTCGTAGGGCTCGGTGAGCTCCGGGAACTTGCCCGAGGCGTCCCAGTCGAAGGCGCCCGAATCGACCAGCAGCCCCCCGACCACCGTGCCGTGGCCGCAGAGGAACTTGGTGGCCGAGTGGTAGACGAGGTCGGCGCCATGGTCGAAGGGCCTGATCAGCCAGGGCGTCGAGAAGGTGGCGTCGACCAGCAGGGGCAGGCCGGCTTCATGGGCGATCGCCGAGACGGAAGGAATGTCGAGGACATCCAGGCCGGGATTGCCGACGGTCTCGCCGAACAGGAGCCGGGTTTCGGGCCGGATCGCGGCGCGCCAGGCATCGATGTCGCGCGGATCGAGGAAGGTCGTGGTGATGCCGAAGCGCGAAAGGGTGTATTGCAGCAGGTTGTGCGAGCCACCGTAGAGCGCCCGTGAGGCCACGATGTGCGAGCCGGCGCCGGCGATGGTCGCTATGGCGAGATGAAGGGCGGCCTGGCCGCTGGCGGTTGCGATCGCCCCCACGCCGTGCTCGAGTGCCGCGATCCGCTCCTCGAGCACCGCCACCGTCGGATTGCTGATCCGACTGTAGACATGGCCGGATCGCTCCATGTTGAAGAGCGAGGCGGCCTGGTCGGAATCGCGAAAGGCGAACGAGGTGCTCAGGTGGATCGGGGTGGCGCGCGCGCCGGTCGCGGGATCGGGCAGCGCGCCCGCATGCAGGGCAACGGTGTCGAACCCGAAATAAT
This sequence comes from Burkholderiaceae bacterium, assembly GCA_041676645.1. Classification (GTDB taxonomy): domain Bacteria; phylum Pseudomonadota; class Gammaproteobacteria; order Burkholderiales; family Burkholderiaceae_E; genus JAMLIN01. The sequence goes on from JBAYRO010000003.1 coordinate 28,831, forward strand.
CTGCTTCGCTCATGGGCTGGCTCCTTGCGGGCGATCCTAGCATGCGCACCTACCGGTCGACCGGCCATTGCGGCCGGCGGTCGGCGCGGCAGTCGCGCACCGTGCGACCGGGCTGCAACAGGCTTTCAATTGGCGCCCCCCCGGGGCCACAATCCCCCGATGGGCAGCCGGTCGACAGCGTCTGGACTCGACGCGATGATGGACAAACCCCTGTACCGCGTGGCGGCGGCGGGGCTGGATCCGCGCGATGCGCGGCTGATCGAGATCGTCTTTCGCCACAGCCAGTACAACCGCTACGCCTTCCAGTTCGTGCCGGTCGATTCCTTCGACGCGGTCGACATCCTCATCGTCAATACCGTCGAGGCCGAAGGCCTGCGCGCGCTCGCCCGGATGCGCAGCCTCGGCACCGAAGTCCCGGTGGTCGCGGCGGTGCCGCGCGGCGCGCCCAGCTCCGCCCGCCACGCGATATCGATCGACCGACTCACCTTGCAGCTCTTGCCGATCCTCAATCGGGTCGTCGAGCTCGAGCTCGCGGATCCCGATACCCGACCGATGCTCGTCGAGCCTCCCGGTCCGCGACCGGTGGCCGGCGCCGCGCCCGTGCGCGCCCCGATGTTCGCCGCCAGCATGGCGGACGGGCAGGGCGCTGAGTCGGCGCCCGCCCAGGTGGGCGGGACGGTCGCCGCCCCTGCCGCGACCCGGCCATCGGCGCCGGTCGGCGCACGCGCGCCCGCGGCGAACCCGCTGCCGCCGGCGCGGGCCATGCGACCGGCCGGCGGGTTCGGCGCGGCGGCGACGGCACCGGCATCCACGCAGGGTCCGGCCGGGCAGGCGGCACCGACGCCGTCGACGCCCGCGCCGCCATTCTCGTCGCGCCTGCCGCATCGTGTCGGCCGCTTCGCCGCGCCCGCGGACGACCTTCCGCGCCGCCGATCCGAAACGGCCCGCACGGCGCCGGAGCCGGCGCCGGCGGCTCCGGCGCGCCATGCTGCGGCCGCCGGTCCGGCGCGGGATGCTCCCGTGCGCCAGGCCACGGCGGGTCTTCCGCCGGCCGACCTGCCGGCCCCGGGCGCACGCATCCAGGTCCTGGTCGTCGATGACAGCCCCACCGTGCGCCGGCAGCTGACGCTCGCGTTCGAGCGGATGGGCGCCGCCTGCGACGCGGTGCCGAGCGCCGTCGCGGGCCTCGAACGGATGGCCGCCATACGCTACGACCTGGTGCTCGTCGACGTCGTCATGCCCGAGATCGACGGCTACCAGCTCACCCGCGAGATCCGGCGCCGGCATCGCGGCATCCCGGTGATCATCCTGACCAGCCGGTCCTCACCCTTCGATCTCGCGCGCGGCGCGCTGGCGGGCTGCTCCAGCTATCTCGTCAAGCCGGTCACGCTGCGCAAGCTCGAGGCGGCCGTCATCAAGGTCCTGCGCAAGACACTCGCGATCGACGATCTCAGCGGATTGCTGCGCCCGATCTCGTTGTATGCTCCGGCGTCGAGCCGGCCGTCCGAGCCGGAAGGATCCAGAGGGCCGGCCGGGCGGCAGTAGCGCCCGCCGACAGCCAGGAGTGAAGATTCCATGGACCGGCGTAGTGCCGCGCTGATCGTCGATTGCAGCGCATGCCGCGATCGGCGCTCTGGCGGGCCGACGAGCGGATTCGGAGCCCGCCGCCATGCCGGCTAGGATGAACGATCCCCAGGCTCGCGATCGCCCGCCGGGGCCTCGCCCACAGCCGCGGCCGGTCGCGCCGGCGCCGGGACGCTTCGGTGTGCTGTTCGGCGGCGCCGGCCTGCTGCTGCCCGCGGGCCTCGCATGCGAGTTCGTCGACGAAGCCGAAGTCCATCCCGTGCCTGGCGCGCCATCGCGCCTGCGTGGCCTGATGCAGCGCCAGGGTCGCCCGCTGCCGGTTTTCGGTTCATCCCCGGCCCGGTCCTTCGGTCGCCAGCGCCTGCGGGTCCTGGTGATCGATGAAGGCCGCAATGCGGCCGCCCTCGAGATCGATTTCCCGCCGGAGCCGGTCGATCCCGTTGACGCCTGCGACGCGGCGACGCCTTGTCCACCGGCCTGTCCCCCCGGCGCGCTCGAGCGGGCCTGGCGCTGCGCCGGGCACGAGGAGATGTTCTGGGAGTTCGATCCCGGCCGTCTCTTCGAGCTTCTGGGCGGATGTCGATGAGACCGGGGGACGTCGCGGCGCAGGAGCGGGGCTGGCGCGCGACGATCGGTCGCTGCTGGCGCGCCTGGCGAGAATACTCCGCCGATCCGGCGATCGCCGCTTGCCTCGCGGTCTGCGTGCTGCTGCTCGCGGCGCTGGCGCAACTCGGCTGGAGCGCGGCGCGCGCCGGCCAGGAGCGGGCCGGCGACTTCATCGGCATCGAACGCGATCATCGGGTCCGGGCGATCACGCGGGTTGCCGACGACGCGACGGCCGCCCTGGGTGCGACGGTCTCGAGCAGCGGCTGGAAGAGCGCCGCTGCCGGGCTCGAGAAGGCGGCCGCCCGGCTCGACGCCGCCGGCGAGGATCTCGCGGCGATTGCGGCGGGCCTCGATGCCGATCGTGACCGCGACGATGGTCGCGCCGCCGGCGCATCGGCGGCCGCCGACTATCGATGGGCGGTCGGCGAGCTGCGCAGCGTGCTGGCCCCGCTGCTGGCCAGCGCATCGATCGATTCCCTGCGGGTGGTTCGTCGTGCCGATGGACGGGTGCTTCACGACAGTACCGGTGAGTCGATCGGTCGCCTGGTGCCGGAAATCCCGCGGATTCTCGGGACAGCCGGCCTGGGCGAGGGCATGCGGGTGCTGGCCTATCCGATGCTCGGCGCTTCGCCGGGCGGCCTGGTCATGGTGGCTTCGGAAGGCGGCAACGGTCCGCTGGTGCTCGGCGCCAGCGTCGCGCTGGCGAACGTGGCGAGCGATTCGGGAACTCGCATCACTCTGGTCGACGGCAACGGCCGGATGCGCTCCTGGCAGTACGGCCGCACGGCCGCGGTCAGTGAAGAGGCGGCGCGGCTCTACCGGGCATCGCTTGCGGCGACGCCGGATCCCGACGTCGAGCTGGCGGTGGCCCGCCTGCGGATCGCCGGCGCTCCCCTGACGCTCATCGTCGAGCCGGCGGCGGGAGGTCGCGCCTCGGGATGGGCGGCTTTCGCGTGGCCGGCGCTCCTGCTCGTGCTCGTCGCCGGCCTGGCGATGGCCTGGCTCTGGCGGCGGGTGCGCGGGACGCCGCGCCGATCGCCGGCGACGGTCTTCGGCGATTCGACGCTGGCCCTCGACGAAACCGACGACGGCGCGGCACTCGACGATTCCGTGATCGCGATCATGCGCGCGGTGGGAAGGATCGCGACCAGTCGGGACCTCACCATCCGGGTGCCGGTGACCGAGGACGTGACCGGGGCGATATCCGATGCCCTCAATCTGCTCACCGAGGAGACCGGCAGGGCTTTTCGCGAGGTCGGCGTCGTGTCGGGCGATGTCGCCCGGGCGACGATCGCGGTGCGCGGGCAGGGCCAGCGAGCCGCCGAGGCGGCCCGTACCGAGTTGCGCGAAGTCGATCTCGCCGCGCAGGAACTTGCCGCGGCGGCCCGCGCCCTGACCGGCGTGGCCGAGCTTGCCCGGCGCGTCGATCGCAGCGCCGCGCTGGCGGTGGCGGCCAACGCGGCAGCCGCTGCCGGCGTGGAACGGACTGGCGAAGGGGTGACGCGGGCGCGCGACCTGATCCGCGATACCGAGAAGCAGGTCAAGCGACTCGGTGAGCGCTCCCAGGAGATCGGCCAGGTCGTTGCGCTGATTCGCTCGATATCGGAGCGAACCGGCATCCTCGCGCTCAATGCATCGATCCAGGCCGCCACGCAACGCGAGCAGGGCCGCGGCTTCGGTTCGGTGGCCGACGAGGTCAAGCGGCTTTCGGGAACGACCCGGGAGTCCACCGAGCGGATCACCCACCTGGTCGCGGCAATCCAGACCGATGCGGCGCAGACGGTCGCCGCGATGAGCGAGGCGATCGCGCAGGTCATCGAGGTGACCCGGCTGTCGCAGCAGGCGGGCGAGCAGATGAACAGCAGCCGTGATCGGACCCGACGGCTGGCGGCGGACATCCGCTCGATCGCGCGGACCACCGAAAGGCAGGCTCGCGCGAGCACGGTGCTCAAGGACCGTGCCGACCGCATCCGCGGCTCGAGCGCCCAGACGGCGGCAGCGCTCGAGGCGCAGGCCGAGGAAACCCAGCGCCTGGCCGAATCGGCGCGCCGTCTGCTGGCCGCGGTCTCGACGTTCAGGGTCGATCCATGACCGGAAGTATCCCGACCGATTCCGGACCGCGTCGCGATGGCGCGCGCGGAGCGCTCGCCGCCATCGAAGCGGCGGCGGTGGCGATGCTCGAGCCGCTGATGCTCGAGCCGGGCACGGAGGAAGCGTCGGCCTGGGCAGGACAGATCGCCGATCGCGCCGATGCGCTCGCGCGGCAGGCGCGACCGGCCGGGCTGGACGGCATCGCCTTCACCGCCGAACTCGTGCGCGACCAGCTGCGCACCGGCGATGTCGAGGCGGCCGAGCCCGGTTTCACCCAGGCGGGGCGCTGGGCAAGCGGCCTGATCGCATTCATCGGGGGGCACCTGGATGCCGCCGGCCGTCGCGGCTGGCTGGCGGACCTGGGTCGCTGGCCGGCACTGGCGCATCGTCTCGACGAAGCGATGCTGGCGCGACTCGACGGGCAGCTTGCCGCCGACCAGGCCCGAATCGGGCACTGGCGCGATGCGCAGGTCGATGACGGGGCCGACGGCGCCGCGCCGTGGGCGGAGCCCGAAGCGCCCGCCGGCGATCCGGCGCGCTTGCCGACGCAGGGCATGGGCGGACCCGAAGTGGCGGGCGATGAGCTCATGCTGCTCGCCGAGGCCTGCCAGGAACTGGAGGATCTGCTGCGGCCGGTCCTGGCCGCCTGGTGCGCCGATGGCGAAGGGCATTGCGCCGATCCCGAAGCCGTCGGGGAGGCGATCGAAGAGTTCTCGGACCGGCTCGGGCAGTTCGGCGCCGCGCTCGGCTTCATCGGGCTCGATGCGCTCGCGACGCTGCTGGGGCAGGGCGCCGTCGCGGTTGCCGGACTGCGCCTCGATCCCGCGAACGCGCCGGTGGCCTTGCGCGAGGCCATCCTCGCCTGGCCGGGCCTGTGGCAGCGGGCGTTCCGCGGCAATGACGAGGACGTGATCCTCGCGGCGCTGGCGCTCCATCGCCGGGCCGGCCTCGGCGAGAATGAGGTGATCGATCGCGCCGGCGAGCAGTGGCGCTCGATCCGCAGGATCGGCTCGCGCCGCGTCGCCCGGCATCGGCCGCTCGATCCCGGCCAGGACCTGTCGCTGGCGGTGGCCGACGATACCGATCCGGAAGTGCTCGCGCAATTGCTGCGCGAGCTGCCCGCGCTCTGCGATGCCTTGTCGAGCAGCATGGAACGCTTGCTGGCCGGTGATGTCGCGATGTTCGAGCCTGTGCGTCGCGCGGCCCATACCCTGAAAGGCGCGGCCAACACCGCCGGCATCGGCGGGGTCGCGCGTTTCACCCATGCCCTCGAGGACCTGCTGCTGCTCGCCGAGCACTCCCATGCGCTCGCCGATCCGATGCTTGCCGACACCCTCGGCGAATCGGTCGACACCCTGGCGGGGATGGTCGATGCGGTGGCAGGCCTGGCGCCGCCGCCGCAAGGCATGGCGGCCGTCTATCGGACCCTGCTCGAATGGCTCGAGAGGCTGCCTGGCGTCGACGCGCCCGGCGAGGATGCGGACCCGTCCGCGCCCGTCGAGCCGGAGCCGGTCGAATCGCAGCCGGCCGAATCGCAGTCGGAGTCGGCCGAAACGGCGCCGGCGCATGCCGCGCCGACGGACGAAGGCGGCGCGGCTCTCGAAGGAGAGCCGGTGCTTCGGGTCCCGGGAAGCCTCGTCGACCGTCTCGTCGACGCCTCGACCGAAGCCGTCATCGCACTGGCCCAGATGCAGGAGCGGATCGAGGAGCTCGGCAGGATTCGCCGGGCGATCCGGCTCGGGGCGCAGCGCGCCCGGGATCTGGCCCTCGAGGCCGAGCAGCTGGTCGATGCCCTGCGCCGGCTGGCGCCCGCTGCGGGGGAGCGGCCGTCATCCCTGTCGGACGACCCCTCGATCGGGGTCGGGGAGTTCGATGCGCTCGAACTGGCCCGGCACGACGACCTCGATCGGCTCTCGGGCCGGATCGCCGAGGTCGGTGCCGACGGACAATTGCTCGAGGCCGAGTTCGGTGGACAGCTCGACGCGATGGCCGAGCTGGCGGCGCGGCTCGACCGGGCGCAGGGCGAACTGCGCGACACGGCCTTGCGCACGCGGATGATCCCGGTGGCCGACGTGGCCCCACGCCTTGCGCGGGCCGCCCGCCAGGCGTCGCGGATCGCGGGCAAGACGGTGGAACTGGTGATACACGGCCGCGAGCAGCTGTTCGAGGCGAGCCTGCTGCAGGCGCTCATCGAACCGCTGGGCCATCTCATCCGGAACGCGGTCGACCATGGCATCGAGGATGCGGACGGGCGCCGTATGGCGGGGAAGGCGCCGGCCGGGCGCATCGACATCGCGTTCGAACGTGCTCGCGCCGGGCAGCTCCAGGTGATCGTCGAGGACGACGGGCGCGGGCTCGACATCGAACGGGTGCGCCGGCGGGCGAGCGAGCGCGGAATCGAAGTCGCCGACTGGAACGATCCGGCCGAAGTGGCGCGGGTGCTGTGCGCTGCGGACTTCAGCACCCGCGACGAGGCCACCCAGCTCTCGGGCAGGGGGCTGGGCCTTGGCCTGGTCGCCGAGACGGTGGCCGAGCATCGTGGCCGGCTCGAGATCGGCGCGGCCCCGGGCGGCGGTCTGCGGGTGGTGGCGAGACTGCCGCAGGAATTCGCGTCCGTCGGTGTGCTGTTGCTGCGCTCACCGTCGATCTCGCTGGCGCTGACGGTGGCGTCGATCGAATCGATCGTTCCAGTGCGCGATGCGCCCGGTGGCGGCAGCGTCATCGAAGCCGGGCCACGCGGGCCGCTGCGCCTGGTTCCGCTTGCCGAACTGCTGGGGCTGCCGGCCGACAGCCTGGCGCCGCCTCCCGATGCGCTGCCCGAGCCCGATGTCGTCCTGGTGCTCGCGCGCCCGGCCGGCGATGTCGAGGCGGTGCGCGTGCCGCCGCCGGGTCCGGCCCGCCAGGTCGTGGTCCATCCCTTGCCGGCCTTCATGCCCCCGATCGCGGGGCTCGAAGGCGCCGCCGTCCTCGGTGACGGCACGGTGGCGCCGGTCATCGACCTCGGGGCGATCACGCCGGAGACCTCGCGCATGGTGGCGTCGGACACACGCTCCGTGCGGGCGCAGCGTCCCCGTTGTCTCGTCGTCGACGATTCGGTCAGCGTGCGCCATGCGATGCAGGCGCTCGCGAGCGACCTGGGCCTGGCGGTGGACGCCGCGGGCGACGGTGTCGATGCGCTCGCGCTGATCGACCGGCATGCGCCTTCGATCGCGCTGATCGACCTGGAGATGCCCCGGATGAACGGGCTCGAACTGGCCCGGGCGATGCGCGCGCGGCCGGAAACCGCCGCTATCCCGATCATCATGCTGACTTCGCGCGCTTCGAGCCGGCATCGCAGCCATGCCCTTGCCGCGGGGGTGTCGCATTTCCTGCCCAAGCCCTTCGTGGAGGACGAACTGTCGAGACTCATTCTCGATTGCCTGCGGGAAGGCTGAAGCCCTCTTGTCCCGCGGACGGTGCTTCTATAGCATCTTCCGAGAGTACGGATAAGTACGGAGGCGGAGATGCAGGTCAACGAGATTCTGAAGGTCAAGGGCAACACCTTGTTCACGGTGTCTCCCGACTCCCTGCTGTCGGACGGCGTGATCACCATGGCCGAGAACGACATCGGCTCGCTGGTCGTGATGTCGCAGGGCCGCCTTGCCGGCATGCTGACGTTCCGTGAAGTGCTCAGGGTGCTCGCGAAACGACAGACCGAGCACCGCTCGGGGCCGACCCCTCCGGTCGCCGAGATCTACATCCGCGAGGTCATGGAGCCGAATCCCAGCATCGTTTCGCCCGCAATGGACGTCAACGAGCTGCGCCGGCTGATGGTCGAAACCCGCCAGCGCTACCTGCCCGTGATGGACGACGAAGTCCTGCTCGGCGTGGTGTCCTTCCACGACGTTGCCCGGGCGGTTCTCGACGAACAGGGCTTCGAGAACCGGATGCTCAAGGCCTATATCCGCGACTGGCCGGCCGAGGGCTGACGGCGGATCCGCATTCCGGAGCCGCCGGGGGTGGGGGCTGCGCGGATGCAACGCTCGTGCCCCGTGGATTCGATAGAATCCATGCATGCGGATTCTGATCAGTAACGATGACGGCTATTTCTCTCCCGGCATCGCCGCCCTTGCGGAAGTCGCCCAGGAGTTCGGAGAAGTCACCGTCGTTGCGCCCGAGCGCGATCGCAGCGGCGCTTCCAATTCCCTGACACTCGATCGGCCCCTGACGGTCCGCACCGCGTCCTCCGGTTTCCTGTACGTGAACGGCACGCCGACCGACTGCGTCCACGTCGCCATCACCGGGCTGATCGGCGAACGCCCCGATCTCGTGCTTTCCGGGATCAACGACGGCGCCAACATGGGCGACGACACGATCTATTCGGGCACGGTCGCCGCGGCCACCGAGGGCTATCTGCTGGGGATCCCCGCGATCGCCTTCTCGCTCGCGGTCAAGGGCTACGAGCATCTCGAGACCGCGGCGCATGCGGCGCGCGAAGTCCTGACCCGCTATACGCGCAACCCGGCCACCGAACCGCTGCTCCTCAATGTCAATGTGCCCGGGGTGCCGCGCGCCCTCCTGCAGGGCCTGCGCACCACGCGCCTGGGCAAGCGGCACATGGGCGAGTCGGTGGTCCGGGACCGCAGTCCGCGCGGCGACACGATCTACTGGATCGGTCCGGCCGGCGAGGCCCTCGACAGCGGGCCGGGAACCGATTTCGGGGCGGTCGGCTCCGGCTGGGTGTCGATCACCCCGCTCGACATCGACCTGACCGCCCATCAGCGCTTGCCAGCGGTGCAGAATTGGCTCGATCGGACGATCTGACCCGCCGCCCGGCCGAGTACGGCCCCAAGGGCTGGACGCCGCCGTCGGCACGACCCATCCGGGCCGCCACGGTGGCGACACCGGTGCCGGCCACCGGCCTGGGGCTTGCCTCGGCCCGTGGTCGCGGGGCGATGGTGGACCAGCTCGCCCGGCTCGGTGTGCGCGATGGCGCGACTTTGGCGGCGATGGCATCGGTGCCGCGCCACGCCTTCGTCGACCAGGGTCTTGCGAGCCGTGCCTATGACGACGTCTCGCTGCCGATCGGCCTGGGGCAGACGATATCCCGTCCGAGCACCGTGGCCCGCATGGTCGAGCTTGCGCTCGAGCCGCTCGATGCGGGCGCTCGCGCTTCGGCGAAAGTGCTCGAGGTCGGCACCGGCTGCGGCTACCAGGCGGCGGTGCTCGCGCACATCGTGGGCGATGTGGTTTCGATCGAGCGCCTGCGCGGCCTGCACGAGGCTGCGCGCGCCAACCTGCGCAGCCTGCGACTGGGCAACCTGCGTCTCGTCTATGGCGATGGTCGCCTCGGCGTGCCGCAGATGGCGCCCTACGATGCGATCATCGTTGCCGCCGCCGGCGACGAGGTTCCGCAGGCCCTGCTCGAGCAATTGCGCCCCGGCGCCCGACTGGTGGCTCCGGTCATCGAGGGCTCCCGCCAGACTCTCCATCTCGTCGAGCGTCGCGACGCCCAGAGCTGGCAGTTGCGGGTGCTCGATGCGGTACGATTCGTACCGTTGAAAGCCGGCACGGAATGACAGTGGCCGGTTCGTTCGAGGTAGTTCCAATGAAACGACGCCCCGACCCGCGAACACGCGCCGCCGATGGCATCGCGTCCGCGCCGTCCGCAAGGGGACGCGGCGCCCGCGCCGGACTGGTCCTGATCGCCATGATCCTCGCCGCGTGCGCCGGCCCCAGGGCGCCGGCGCCGATCACTCATCGCGCGCCCATGCCGGTTCCGCCTCCCGCGCCGGCGCAGGTCGCCGTGATTCCGCCGGCAACCGAAGCGGCCGGCGCCGGCCAGGGCCTCGTGCCCGGCGAGCAGGCGGCGGCGAGCGGTGTCGAGGCAGCGCCCATCATGGCGGGTCGTGTCGAAACCCGGCCACTGGGCGGCTCGCTGCCCTTGCCGCCGGCGGCGACCGAGGAGATTCGCCAGGAACCCAGCGGCCTGAAGCATCCGTACAGCGACGAGACCTACGCAAGGCTCGCCGCGGTGCCGATGCAGGGCAAGCGGCCGATCGAGAACCTCGCCTCGGCAAGCCCGTCGGCTGCGGCCCCGGCGTCCGCTGCAGCGACCCCCGCGCCCGCCGCGGCGGCGCCCGCCACCATGGTCGACACGGGCAAGTTCGCCTGGCCGGTGAAGGGACGACTGATCCAGCGCTTCACCGATCCCGCCAGCATGGGGATCGCGATCGAAGCCGCCCAGGGCTCCGCGGTGCATGCAGCCGAAGCCGGCCGCGTGATCTTCAGCGGACCCGGGCCGCGAGGCTACGGCAACCTCGTCATCGTCAAGCATCCGGACGAACTGCTGTCGGTCTATGCGCACAACAGCAGGATCCTCGTCAAGGAAGGGCAGAACGTCACCCGGGGGCAGAAGATCGCCGAGGTCGGCGCAAGCGGCACGAGTAGCGCCCGTCTCGGCTTCGAGGTTCGTCGCGACGGCAAGCCGATCGATCCCCTCGGCTTCCTCGCCGGGGGCTGAAGTGCGCCGGCGATCCCCGCTCGCGCCCTGAGCCATGGCGGCCCCGGTCCTCGTCTTCGACATCGAGACGGTTCCCGATGTCGCCGGCCTGCGCCTGCTGAACGACATCGGGCCCGAAGTCCCCGACGCCACGGTCGTCGAGCTCAGCGAGCGTGAGTTCCAGCCCCTGCACCTGCATCGCGTGGTGGCGATCGGCTGCCTGATGCGCACGGCCGGGAAGTTCCGGGTGCGCTGCCTCGGGAATCCCGGTGACGACGAAGCCAGCCTGCTGCAGGAGTTCTTCGGCATCATCGACAAGAGCACGCCGCAACTGGTGTCCTGGAACGGCGGCGGCTTCGACCTGCAGGTGCTGCACTATCGGGCGCTCGTCCACGGCGTGAGCGGCGCATCGCGCTACTGGGAAACCGGCGACAACCGCCAGGAGTTTCGCTGGAACAACTATCTCGGGCGCTACCACAGCCGCCATCTCGACCTGATGGACCTGCTCGCCCTGTACTCGCCGCGCGCCAGTGCACGCCTCGATGATCTCGCTCGTCTCTGCGGCTTTCCGGGCAAGCTCGGCATGGATGGCTCCCAGGTCTGGGCCGCGTACCAGGAGGGCCGGCTCGCCGAGATCCGCGACTACTGCGAGACCGACATCGCCAACACCTATCTCGTCTACTGCCGCTTCCAGCTCTTTCGGGGGCTCTGGACGCCCGACGAATACGAGGCCGAGATCGCGGCTTTCCGTGCCCACCTCGAATCGCTCGGCGGAGCGCACTGGCCGCAATTCCTCTCCCGCTGGCAGGCGGCGCGATGAGCCGCTCGCGGGCGGTCGCCGCGGCCGGGCCCGAGTACCTCCTCGACATCGAATCGCTTGATCTCGAGGCGCGTGGCATCGCCCGCCACGAGGGCAAGGTGGTGTTCGTGCGCGGTGCGCTGCCGGGCGAACGCGTCATCGCCCGCCGGGTGCGCAACAAGCCCAGCTACGATGTGGCCGAAGCGATCTCGATCGAGCGCGGGAGCAGCCAGCGGACGGTGCCCGCCTGTCCCCACTTCGGCACCTGCGGCGGCTGCTCGATGCAGCACCTGCATCCGGCCGCCCAGCTCGCCATCAAGCAGCGGGTGCTCGAGGACCAGCTCGAGCGCATCGCCGGTCTGCGCCCGGGCATGGTCCTGCGTCCGATCGCGGGGCCAGCCTGGGGATACCGCTTCCGCGCCCGCCTGTCGGTACGCCATGTGCCGAAGAAGGGCGGGGTGCTGGTGGGCTTCCATGAACGGGGTTCGAGCTATGTCGCCGACATGCGCGAATGCCATGTCCTGCCGCCGGATGTCTCCGGGCTGCTGCTGCCCCTGCGCGCGCTGGTCGGCGGATTGTCGATCCACGACCGGATGCCGCAGATCGAGGTGGCGATCGGTGATACGGGAGGGCCCGCCGGCAGGACGATCGCCCTCGTGTTCCGGATCCTGGAGTCGCTCACCCCGGCCGACCGCGAGAGCCTGCGCGAGTTCAGCGCCCGGCCGGGCCTGGAAATCTGGCTGCAACCGAAGGGGCCCGACAGCATCTCGCTGTTCGCCCGCGAAGGCCGCCTCGCGGCATCGGATACGGAATCCGGCCTGGCCTACCGCCTGCCGGAGTTCGACATCCGGATGCCTTTCCGGCCGACCGACTTCACCCAGGTGAACCACGGGATCAACGAGGTGCTGGTGCGCATGGCGCTGCGGCTCCTGGATCCGGCGCCGGGGGATCGTGTGGCCGATCTCTTCTGCGGGCTCGGCAACTTCTCCCTGCCGCTGGCGCGTCGTGCCCGCGAGGTCATCGGCATCGAGGGCAGTGCGTCACTGGTCCGGCGCGCCACCGACAATGCCCTGGCCAACGGCCTGGCGGAGCGCGCCCGCTTCGCAGTGGCGAACCTTTTCGAGCTGGATCCGCAAGCCTGGCACGACCTGGGCGCTTTCGACCGGGTCCTGGTGGATCCGCCTCGCGAGGGGGCGCTGGCGGTAGCGCAGGCTCTGGCGGCGGCGGGTCCCCGGCCGCGCCGGATCGTCTATGTCTCGTGCAATCCGGCGACGCTTGCCCGGGATGCCGCCGTGCTGGTGCATACGGGCGGCTGGCGCCTGTCGGCCGCCGGCGCGGTCAACATGTTCCCGCACACCTCCCACGTCGAATCGATCGCGGTATTCGACTGAAGCGGAGGAAAAAGACGAAAAAGAAAAATGGGGTCAGACACCATTACGAAGTAATGGTGTCTGACCCCACTTTTCACCATTTTTCACTCCATTTTCTCCTACTCGTCGCCGCCGAAGATGCCGAGCAGGCTCAGCAGGTGGGCGAAGATGTTGTACAGGCTCAGGTAGATCGACAGGGTGGCGGTGATGTAGTTGGTTTCGCCACCGTTGATGATGCGCTGGACATCGTAGAGCAGCCAGGCCGAGAAGATGCCGATCGCCATCACCGACAGCGCCAGGTAGAGCGCCGGCAGTTGCAGCCAGATATTGGCGACCATGCCGAGGATGATGACGAGCAGGCCCATGAACAGCCAGCGTCCCATGCCCGAGAAGTCGCGCTTCGATACCGACGCCACGGTGGCCATGGTGCCGAAGATGGCGGCGGTGCCCCCGAAGGCGGTCATGATGAGCGTGGCGCCATTGGCGAAGCCCAGGACATGCCCGAGCAGGCGCGAGAGCATCAGCCCCATGAAGAACGTGAAACCGAGCAGCAAGGCCACGCCGATCCCGCTGTTCTTGTTGCGTTCGATCGCGTAGAAGAAGCCGAAGGCGATGGCGAGGAAAAGCACCAGGCCGATGAAGGGGTTGCCGGCCATCCAGCTGAAGCCGAGCTGCAGGCCGGTCCAGGCGCCGATCGCCGTCGGTACCAGCGACACGGCGAGCAGGGCGTAGGTGTTGCGCAGGACCCGGTTGCGCGAGGCGGCCGCGAGAGCGCCTCCAGCCGGAAAGCCGCGCGGTGCGCTGCGGTTCTGTTCGAGAGCCATCAGTGCCACTCCATTATGGAAATACTGCGTCCAATATAGGGCCATGATCGGGTGGTTTCAAGCTCGGGCAGCCTGTCGGCGCCATGAATCGCACGAATTCGCGAGAGATCGATGTCGAAACTCGTATGCTAGAATAACGGGCTGTACGTCACTTTAGAGAAACCTCGTAAGCCACTCATTTGTCGAGGTTTTTTGCGGTGCGCCCCTCTCAGAAGCCCTATCAGACGAACCGACCAGTCACGGATTCCCATGGCAATCGAACGTACCTTGTCCATCATCAAGCCCGATGCCGTTGCAAAGAACGTCATCGGCCAGATCTACGCCCGTTTCGAACAGGCCGGCCTGCGGATCGCAGCGGCCCGCATGATGCACCTGTCGCGCGCCCAGGCCGAAGCCTTCTACGGTGTCCATCGCGAGCGGCCCTTCTTCAACGACCTGGTCGAATTCATGATCTCCGGGCCGGTCATGGTCCAGGTCCTCGAAGGCGAATCGGCGATCAGCAGGAATCGCGAGCTGATGGGCGCGACCGACCCGAAGAAGGCCGATGCCGGCACGATCCGCGCCGATTTCGCCGACAGCATCGATGCCAACGCCGTCCATGGCTCGGATGCCGCCGACACCGCGCAGGTCGAGGTCGCGTTCTTCTTCCCGGGCATGGACGTCCACGCCCGCTGATTCGGGAAGACGAGGCGAGGGTGACCGCAGCCGTGGCCACGAAGACCAACCTGCTCGGCCTCGATCCGCAGGCACTGGTCTCGTGTTGCGCCGAGTGGGGCGAGAAACCCTTCAGGGCGCAGCAGCTGTTGCGCTGGATCCACCAGCGCGGCGAGGACGACTTCGGCGCCATGAGCGATCTCGCGAAGTCGTTTCGCGCCCTGCTCGCCGAGCGTGCCTGCGTGGAGCAGCCCACGGTCCTCTCCGATCATGTCTCCGATGACGGCACCCGCAAGTGGCTGTTCGACGTCGGGGGCGGCAATGCCATCGAGACCGTCTTCATCCCCGAGTCCGACCGGGGAACGCTGTGCGTCTCGAGCCAGGCCGGCTGCGCGGTCAACTGCGCGTTCTGTTCGACGGGAAAGCAGGGCTTTTCACGTAACCTGCGCATCGACGAGATCATCGCGCAGCTGCGCCATGCCAACCGCGCCCTCGGCCAGTACGACGATGGCTCGACGGTTGCCGGCCATCGCCGGATCACCAACGTGGTGTTCATGGGCATGGGCGAGCCGCTGCAGAACTATGCCGCGACCATCGCCGCCGCCCGGCTGATGCTCGACGACCGCGCCTATGGCCTGTCCCGTCGCCGGGTGACGGTCTCGACTTCCGGCGTGGTGCCCTTCATGGATCGCCTGCGCGATGAATGCCCGGTCGCGCTGGCGGTGTCGCTGCATGCGCCCGACGATGCCTTGCGCGATCGGCTGGTGCCGCTCAATCGCAAGTACCCGCTGGCCGAGCTGATGGCGGCCTGCCGGCGCTACCTCGAGCGCTCGCCGCGTGATTTCATCACCTTCGAGTACGTGATGCTCGACGGCGTCAATGATTCCGATGCCCATGCCCGGGCCCTGCTCGAACTCGTCGCCGGGCTGCCCTGCAAGTTCAACCTGATTCCCTTCAATTCCTTTCCGGATTCCGGCCTGCGGCGTTCGGGCCGGGAGCGCATCCGGTCCTTCGCCGGCATCCTGGCCGATGCCGGCATCGTCACCACGGTGCGGCGCACTCGCGGGGACGACATCGACGCGGCTTGCGGGCAACTGGCCGGTGCGGTGCGCGACCGGACCCGCCTGGCCGAACGCTCGGCGAGGATCCTGCCGATCGCGGAGTTGCGCTGATGCACGGAGTCATCCCGATGGTCGAAAAGCGCCGCGGCCCGAAGCGGCCGGCCTGGCGTCTCGCGCTGGCGGCCGGTCTCATGGCCGGACTTGTCGGTTGTGCGACGACCGGTGGCGAAAGCACCGGCAGCATGGTCGACGCCCGTTCGGTGGTTCCGGCGGCCGAGGTCGACACCGATGAGCGCCGCCGGGCCCGCATCCGGCTCGAGCTCGCCGCCGGCTACTACCAGCAGCGCAATTACTCGGTGGCGCTCGACGAGCTGCGCCAGGCACTGACGATCGATCCCGACTATGCCGCCGCCTACGGGATGCTCGGCCTGGTCTACATGGATCTCAAGGAGACCGAGCTCGCCGACCAGAGCTTCCGCAAGGCCCTGAACCTGATGCCGGCCAATGCCGAGCTGAACAACAACTACGGCTGGTTCCTGTGCCGCAGCGGCCGCCAGCTCGAGTCCCTGCCGTATTTCGAGAAGGCCGCGGCCGATCCGCTCTACCAGACGCCGGCCCGGCCCCTGTATGCCGCCGGCATCTGCATGCGCCAGGTGCAGGACGAGGAAAAGGCGCTTGCCTACCTGCATCGCGCCTTCCAGGTCGAACCGGGCAATGCCGTGACCCTCTACAACCTGGCGGACATCTACCTGGTGCGCAAGGACGCCGATCGGGCCCATTTCTATTCGCAGCGCCTGCTCCGGTCCTACCAGCCGACCGCGCAGACACTCTGGCAGGGATTGCGGGTGGCCCGCCTGCGCGACGATTCCATCGAGTTCGAAAGCCTCGCCTCGCAGCTGCGCCGAGGCTTCCCGGCCTCACCGGAGGCGAGCCTGCTCGCCGAGGAAAGATTCGGTGACTGACAAGAGCCTGGAGCGTAGCGAGCCGATCCTGGCTTCCGTGAAGCCGGACATGCAGCCGGCCGATACGGCGCCGGACGACGCACGGGAACGGGTCGACGATTCGATCGAGACGCCGCTCGAGGACGGCCTCATCGCGACGCCGGCGCAGTTCAGCCGCGTCCGTGAAGACAAGGGCTGGTCGCTCGGCGAGGTCGCGGGTCGGCTGCGCATGCAGCAGCGCCAGATCGAGGCGATCGAAGCCGGCCGCTGGGAAGATCTCCCGGGAACCGCCTTCGTGAGGGCGGCCATCCGCTCCTACGCCCGCCTGCTCGATCGCGATGCGGCGCCGCTGCTGGCGTCGGTGGCCCAGCTCGATACCGGCCTGGACCTGCGCTCGACCCACCGCCCGCCGGTGGCGATCTCCCCGACCGGCTCCATTGGCGAGGCCTCCGGCATCGGCCGCTGGGGGCTGGCCTTGCTGGGCCTGCTCGCGGTCATCGCCATCGCCTTCTATTTCGCGCCCGCCACCGACCTGCGCTGGCCTTCGCAGTGGTTCGACGGCGAGGGCGACACCATGGAAAGCGCTTCGACGATCGCGACGAGTCCTGCGCCCGTCGATGCCGGGCCGGCGCCGGCCCGAAGCCTGCCGGCTCCGACGGCCAGCCCCAGCGACGATGCCGTTGCCGCGGCGGCGCGCGCCGCGAACGAGCTGCTTGCCGGCGAACCGGGCGCGGACCTGGCCACGCCCGACACCACGGCGGCTACGGCCCCGGGCGACGCCTCGCCCGATTCCCCGGCGCAGCCGCGGCCCGGGGATTCGCAGGCCGAGGCATCGCCAGCCGCGGTATCGTCCGCCATGGCGGGCGGCGCCGAATCGGGTATGGCGGGCGAGGCCGGCGCCACGGCTGCGCCTGAAGCCGAGGCGCCGGGCAGCGCGCCGGCCGCGGTCGCGGGCGCGACCGAGTCGGCGCCACCCGCGCTCGACGCCGGATCGACCGACTCCGGGGCAGCCCCCGGCGCCATGGCGACAGCCTCGATGGATACGACGGATACGACGGCCCCGGCGCTTGCCGCCTCGAGCCTGGTGATGAACTTCGATGGCGAATGCTGGGTCGAGGTCACCGACGCCGCCGGCAAGCGCCTCGTCTACGGACTGCAGAAGCCGCAGACCAGCCTGTCGCTCGACGTGCCCGGGCCGGTGTCGGTGCTGATCGGCAATGCGGACGCGGTCACCCTGACTCGCGGTGGCGAGTCGGTCGATGTGACGTCGGCGGCCCGTGACGGGGTCGCCAGGTTGCGCCTGGAGTGAACATGTCGACGACCCCTTCGCCAGCCCCCTTCGGTGTCGGCATCCGTCGCGCCTCGCGCCGGGCGATCGTGCGCTGGGGCGAGCGCCGGGTTGCGGTCGGCGGCGAAGCCCCGGTCGTGGTCCAGTCCATGACCAATACCGATACGGCGGACGCGATCGCGACCGCGATCCAGGTCAAGGCCCTCGCGCAGGCCGGCTCGGAACTGGTCCGCATCACCGTGAACTCGCCCGATGCGGCCGAGGCCGTGCCGGCGGTGCGCGAGCAGCTGGACCGGATGGGCGTCGATGTTCCCCTGGTGGGCGACTTCCACTACAACGGCCACAAGCTGCTGACCGAATTCCCCGATTGCGCGCGGGCCTTGTCCAAGTACCGGATCAATCCCGGCAACGTGGGCGCGGGCAGCCGCCGCGACGACAACTTCTCGAAGATGATCGAGGTTGCCTGTCGCCACGAGAAACCGGTGCGTATCGGCGTCAACTGGGGCAGCCTCGACCAGCGGGTGCTGGCGCGCATGATGGATGACAATGCGCAGCGCTCGCAGCCCTGGGACGCCGCCGAGGTGATGCGCGAGGCGCTGGTGGTCTCGGCTACCGAGAGCGCGGCCCAGGCGGTGGCGGTCGGGCTGTCGCCCGATGCCATCATCCTGTCCGCGAAGGTCTCCTCGGTGCAGGATCTCATCGCGGTGTATCGCGAGCTGGCCGGGCGCTGCGACTATCCCCTGCATCTCGGCCTCACCGAGGCGGGCATGGGGAGCAAGGGCATCGTGTCCTCGGCCGCCGCCATGGCGGTCCTGCTGCAGCAGGGCATCGGCGACACCATCCGGGTTTCGCTCACGCCGGAGCCGGGCGGCGACCGCACCCGCGAAGTCGTGGTGGCGCAGGAGCTGCTGCAATCGATGGGATTGCGCGCCTTCGCGCCGCTGGTCATCGCCTGCCCGGGTTGCGGGCGCACCAGCAGCACCTTCTTCCAGGAACTCGCCGACAGCATCCAGCGCTTCCTGCGCGACCAGATGCCGGTCTGGCGCAAGCGCTATCCCGGCGTCGAATCGATGCAGGTCGCGGTCATGGGTTGCGTGGTCAACGGACCCGGCGAAAGCCGCCACGCCGACATCGGCATCTCCCTGCCGGGCTCGGGCGAGGCGCCGGTCGCTCCGGTCTACATCGACGGCGAGCGCTCGGTCACGCTCAAGGGTGAGCGGATCGCCGAGGAATTCCAGGGCATCGTCGAGGACTACGTGGCGCGCCGCTATGGCGCACCGGATCGCACCCCGGCGCAATGAATCCGCGAACCCATCCGGCCCCCGGGGATGGGTCATCCCCGAGGGCGAGCAAGCCATGAGCAAGATCGAGAGAATCAGGGGCGTGCGGGGCATGAACGATGTCCTGCCCGCCGAAGCGCGCTGGTGGCGCCGGCTCGAGGAGTCCGTCGCGCACACCATGGCCGCCTACGGCTACCAGCGCATCCGCACTCCGATCGTCGAGCCGACCGGTCTCTTCGTGCGTGGCATCGGCGAAGTCACCGACATCGTCGAGAAGGAGATGTACTCCTTCGTCGACTCGCTCAACGGCGAGGCCCTGACCCTGCGCCCCGAATCCACCGCCAGCGTGGTCCGGGCGACGATCGAGCACAACCTGCTGTACGACGGACCGAAGCGACTCTGGTACAGCGGTCCGATGTTCCGCCACGAGCGCCCCCAGAAGGGGCGTTATCGCCAGTTCCACCAGGTCGGCGCCGAGGCGCTCGGCTTCGCCGGCCCGGACGCCGACTGCGAGGTCATCCTGCTGTGCCAGCGGCTCTGGGACGATCTCGGCCTGACGGGGATCTCGCTCGAGATCAATTCGCTCGGCCAGCTGCCCGAGCGCGTCGCCCATCGCGAAGCCCTGATCGCCTGGTTCGAGGCCCATGCCGATGAACTCGATGCCGATGCCCGGCGACGCCTGCATTCGAATCCGCTGCGCATCCTCGACACCAAGAATCCGGCGATGCAGGCGCTGGTCGAGGCCGCGCCGCGGCTCGCGGATTTCCTCGGTGAGGAATCCCGGGCCCATTTCGAAGCGCTGCAGGCGATGCTGCGGGCGCAGAACATTCCGTTCCGGATCAATCCGCGACTGGTCCGCGGTCTCGACTACTACAATCTCACCGTTTTCGAATGGGTCGCCGATGGCCTGACGGTCTGCGGCGGCGGGCGCTACGATCCGCTCATCGAGATGCTCGGCGGCAAGCCGGCGCCGGCCTGCGGATTCGCGCTCGGCGTCGAGCGCATCATCGAACTGATGCGCTCCGAAGCCGATACCGGCGCGGATCCCGCATGCGACGTCTATGTGGTGCACCAGGGAGAGGCGGCCGGGCTGCTCGCCCTGGGCCTGGCCGAGAGGCTGCGCGACCGTGGCCTGGACGTGATCCTGCATTGCGGAGGCGGCAGCTTCAAGGCGCAGTTCAGGCGGGCCGACGCGTCGCTGGCCTCGGTGGCGCTGGTCATCGGCGAGGACGAGGCGGCCGCGTCGCGCGTGAGCGTGAAGTGGTTGCGCGATGCCCGGGCGGAGCAGCAGAGCGTGGCGCTCGCGGATATCGACGAATGGCTGATCGACCGGCTGACCGGAGCGATCGACGATCAAGCAGGGGATGACTGACGATGGCCTACGATTTCGAGGAACAGGAACGGCTCGACGATTTCAAGGCGTTCTGGGCCAAGTACGGCAATACGATCATGACGGTCGTCACCGTCGTGCTGCTGGCCGTTGCCGCCTGGCGCGGCTGGGCCTGGTACGAGGCGAACCAGTCGCACAAGGCGGCCGGTGTCTACCACCAGCTGAAGGTGGCGGTCGACGAGGCCGACGCCGACCGGATCCGCTCCACCGCACAGGTCCTGCGCGATGATTTCTCCGGCACGGTCTACGCTCGCATGGGTTCGCTGGTCGCCGCCGAGGCGCAGGCCGGCGCCGATGTGGACGACGCCGCCCTCGAGAACCTGCGCTGGGTCGTCGACAACGGGGATGACGAGATATTCGTGCTGGTGGCGCGGCTGCGGCTGGCGTCGCTGCTGATCGAGGACGAGGCCTGGGACGAGGCTTCGCGGATCCTTGATGTCCAGACACCGCCGGCGTTCAACGGCCTGTTCGCCGATCGCCGCGGCGATCTCGCCATGGCGCAGGGCCGTACGGACGAAGCCCGCGCAGCCTATGGCGAGGCGCTCGAGACTCTCGGCCCGGCCAATTCGCTGGCGCGCCTGGTCCAGCTCAAGCTCGACTCCCTGGGCGCCACCGGAACCGGATCGTGAAGCGGCGCGGATTCATGGCCGCGGGCGCCGCCCTGATGCTGGCGGCCTGCTCGTCGGGCCGCAAGATTCCCGATCTGCCCGGCCTGGCCGCCGAGCGCGGCACGATCCGCTGGTCGGTCGACCTCGATGGCGGTGGCTACGGTTTCGCGCCGGCGATCGTCGACGATCGGGTGTACGCCGCGGGGCGCGATGGCAGCCTGGCCGGGATCGACCTTGCCAGCGGCGCGGTCGACTGGCGCATCGATACCGATGTCAGGCTGATCACCGGCGTGGGCGCGTCCGGCGGCCTGGTGGCGATCACCGACGAGAACGGCTTCCTGCGGGTCCATGACGAGAAGGGCGAGCAGCGCTGGCAGGCGGCGATCGGCGCCGAAGCGGTCTCGGTTCCGGTGGTGGATGGCGATGTCCTCGTGATACGAGGCAGCGACAACCGGGTGCTGGCGTTCGATGCCTACACCGGTCGCCGCCGCTGGGTCTACACGCGGCAGAATCCGCCGCTCGTCCTGCGCCAGACCAACCGGCCCCGGCTCGACGGCGCTACCGCCTATATCGGCCTGCCCGGCGGCCGCCTGGTCGCGCTTTCCACCGAGACCGGCGCCATGCGCTGGGAATCCGCGATCTCGCTGCCACGGGGCTCCAACGAGATCGAGCGCATCGCCGACGTGCTCGGCGAGCCGGTCCTGGTCGGCCGGCAGATCTGCGCCGGCAGCTACCAGGGCAGGGTGGGCTGCGTCGATGCGGCAACCGGCCGGCCCGCCTGGAGCCAGGAGATCTCGGCGGTCGGCGCGATCGATTTCGACGGCCGGACCGTGGTGGCGGTCGACACCCGGGGACGGGTCCATGCGCTCAACGACGTCGGCGAACCGCTCTGGGTCCAGGAGGGTTTCCAGGGTCGCTTGCTCGGGGCGCCGACCCTGGTCGGCGACATGCTGGCGGTAGGGGACGAGGAAGGCTACCTGCACTGGCTGGCCCTGGCCGATGGCAGCCTGGCCGGTCGCGTCCGTATCGACAACAGCGCGATCGTGTCGGCCCCGCGACGCGCCGGAAACCTCGCCATCGTCCAGACGGTCCGCGGCCGCGTCGCCGCGGTCGCGCTGGACTGAGCGCGCGCGGGCCCTGATGTCCCTGCTGCCGGTCATCGCCCTGGTGGGGCGTACGAATGTCGGGAAGTCGACCCTCTTCAACCGGCTGACCCGCAGTCGCTCGGCCCTGGTCGCCGACATCCCGGGCCTGACCCGCGATCGCCAGTACGGACGCGGCCGGCTCGGTGAGCGGCCCTTCATCGTGATCGATACCGGCGGCTTCGAACCCGAGGCGAAATCCGGGGTCTACATGCAGATGGCGCGGCAGACCCGCCAGGCGGTGATCGAGGCGGACATGGTGTTCTTCGTGGTCGACGGCCGCGAAGGCCTGACCGGCCATGACGAGGAGATCGCCGCCGAGCTGCGCAAGCGCGCCCAGCGCGTCCAGGTGGTGGTCAACAAGGCGGAAGGGCGGCCGCGCGAACAGGTGGCGAGCGATTTCCACGCGCTCGGGCTGGGCGATCCGGTGGCCGTATCCGCGGCGCATGGGGACAATGTCCGCCAGCTGGTCGAGCACGCGCTCGATACGATCGCCCCTGCTGCCGCGGCCGAGCCCGATGCCGCCGAGGGCGTCGAAGGCGTCGAAGCGCTTGCCGACGCGGCAGCCGGCGGCGAGCCGGATGCCCCGCGCCGGGTGCGGGTTGCCGTCGTGGGACGTCCCAACGCGGGCAAGTCGACCCTGATCAACACCTTGCTCGGTGAAGAGCGCCTGGTTGCCTTCGACCAGCCGGGCACGACCCGCGATGCGGTGGCGATCGATTTCGAGCGCGGCGGGCGCCCGTACACCCTCGTCGACACGGCCGGGATCCGGCGCCGCGCCAAGGTGCGGGAAACGATCGAGAAGTTCTCGGTGGTCAAGACGCTGCAGGCGATCGAGGATTCGAACGTCTGCATCCTCATGCTCGATGCCCCCGAGGGCATTGCCGACCAGGACGCGAGCATTGCCGGCTATCTGCTGGAAGCGGGGCGGGCGGTGGTCGTCGCGATCAACAAATGGGACCGGGTCGACGCCGGCGAGCGCGAGCGGATTCGCAGCGAGTTCGACCGCAAGCTGCATTTCCTGCGCTTCGCGCGGGTGCATTTCGTCTCGGCGCTCGAGGCGACCGGCATCGGGGCGCTCATGAGGTCGGTCGATGAAGCCCACGACGCGGCGATGCGCAAGCTGCCCACGCCCCGGCTGACGCGGGCCCTGCACGAGGCGGTCGAACGCCAGCAACCGGTTCGCCGCGGACCCGTGCGGCCCAAGCTGCGCTATGCGCACCAGGGGGGCCAGAATCCGCCCATCATCGTGATCCACGGCAGCGCATTGCAGCATGTCGGCGAGGCCTACCGGCGCTATCTGGAAGGCTGGTTCCGGGATCATTTCCAGCTGGTGGGGACGCCCCTGAGGGTGGAGTTCCGCTCCGGCGCCAATCCCTATGTCGACCGAGCCTCCTGACCGACCTCGAGGAGCGACACTTGAAATCCGGCGCTGTTGCCCGAATTTCAGTTAAAGTGCGACCAGAAGTCCCCCGGCCGGCAAGGGGACCGTCTCCTCGACCATGAATAGAGCCGCTACGGAGCCGCCATGAGCAACAAAGGGCAATTATTACAAGACCCGTTCCTGAACATGCTGCGCAGGGAGCACATCCCTGTCTCGATCTATCTCGTCAATGGCATCAAGCTCCAGGGCCAGATCGATTCCTTCGATCAATATGTCGTACTGCTGCGCAATACCGTGACCCAGATGGTCTACAAGCATGCCATTTCCACCGTGGTGCCGGGCCGGCCGGTCCAGTTCCAACCTGAAAACACCGAAAGCTGACCCAATCACGCAATGAATTCCGCTGCCTGCTCGTGCGGGTGGCACTCGGTCCGACGATACCGGATGAGCAGAGCCTCGACGAACTCGCCGCACTGGCGGAGTCGGCGGGCTTTGTCGTGGTCGGTCGCCGGACCTGTCGGCGCCAGCGCCCCGATCCGGCCCTGTACATAGGCGCCGGCAAGGCCGACGAGATCGCCGCCCAACTGGCCGCCGCAGAGGCCGACCTGGTCCTTTTCGACCATGAGCTGAGCGCGGTACAGCAGCGCAACCTCGGCGAGCGCTGGGGTGTCCCGGTGCTCGATCGCACCGAGCTCATCCTCGACATCTTCGGACGGCGCGCGCGCAGCCACGAAGGCAAGCTGCAGGTCGAGCTCGCGCGCCTGGAGCATCTGTCGGCCCGGCTGGTGCGGGGCTGGACCCACCTCGAGCGCCAGCGCGGCGGCATCGGGGTTCGCGGCGGCCCGGGCGAGAAGCAGATCGAGCTCGATCGCCGGCAGATCGGGGCCCGCGTACGGCGCCTGCGTGCCGACCTCGAGCGAATCCGGGGCCAGCGGCGCAACCGGCGTCGCTCGCGCGATCGCAACGAGGCGTTCAAGGTATCCATCGTCGGCTATACCAATGCCGGCAAGTCGACCCTGTTCAACCGGCTGACGGGGGCCGATGCCTATGCGGCGGACCAGCCCTTCGCCACGCTCGACACCCTGACCCGGCGGGCACGCCTGCCCTCGGGCGACTTCATGGTGCTGTCGGACACCGTCGGCTTCGTGCGCGACCTGCCGCACCAGCTCGTCGATGCCTTCGAAGCCACTCTCGAGGAGACCGCCGAGGCGGACCTGCTGCTCCATGTGGTCGATGCCTCGGCGCCGGATCGCATGGACCAGATCGCGCAGGTCGAGCGGGTGCTCGCGGAAATCGGGGCTGGCGATATCCCGGTGATCCTCGTCCACAACAAGATCGATCGCTGTGGCCACGAAGCCGGAACTTCGCGCGAAGGGGGCTGTGGTAGGATCGGGCGCGTTGCCCTGAGCGCCGCCACGGGTGACGGTATCGACGGGCTGCTGGCAGCGATCGCCGAACATCGCGCGGCCCGGCGCACAAGCAGCAGTCCCGGGGATCCGGACGCAGGTCGACGTCCCGTGACATCGGGCCCGGATGAATTCGGTATGTCCGACCCCCGGGCAAGCCGCTGACTCGATCCTCCTAGGCAAACAGTTCCATGTGGAAGAGTATTCGATCGATCTTCTCGCTCAACGATCCCGGCTGGGGACGGGGCGGTGGTGGCGACAAGGACAAGGAGCCGCGCCGGCCGTCCGACGGCCAGGACGGCCCGCCCGACCTCGATGAACTCTGGCGCGATTTCAATCGTCGCCTGAACAGCCTCTTCGGACGCCGGGGTGGCGGTGGCGGGCCGCGCCTGCCCATCGGCGGTGGTGGCGGTGGTGGTGGCGGCGGCCTGCCGACACCTTCACTGCGCGGGGCCGGGATCGGCTTCGTGGTCCTGTTCGTCGCGGCTGCGCTGCTCTGGCTGGCAAGCGGTTTCTTCATCGTCCAGGAGGG
Source organism: Burkholderiaceae bacterium (assembly GCA_041676645.1). Lineage (GTDB taxonomy): Bacteria > Pseudomonadota > Gammaproteobacteria > Burkholderiales > Burkholderiaceae_E > JAMLIN01. The sequence goes on from JBAYRO010000003.1 coordinate 54,272, forward strand.
CCAGACCGCGGTGATCCTGCGCTTCGGCAAGGTGGCCAAGCAGATCGATCGCGCCGGCTTTACCTGGCGGCTGCCGTTCCCGATCGAAGTCCACGAGATCGTCAGCACACAGCAGCTGCGTACCGTCGAGGTGGGTTATCGCGGCAATCCGCGCAACAAGAACCTGCGCGAAGCCCTCATGCTCACCGGCGACCAGAGCATCGTCGACATGCAGTTCGCGATGCAGTACCGGATCGGTTCGGCGCGCGACTACCTGTTCAACAACGACCTCGGCGGCAATCCGGAGGAAATCGTCCGGCAGGCGGCCGAAACCGCGATGCGCGAGGTCGTCGGCCGCTCGGGAATCGACCGCGTCCTCTACGAAGAGAAGGATCTCGTCGCGCGCGACGCCCTCGGCCTGGCGCAGTCGGTCCTCGATCGCTACGGCCTGGGCGCTTCGATCGTCGACGTCACGATCCAGCAGGTCCAGCCGCCCGAACAGGTGCAGGAGGCCTTCGCCGATGCCAACAAGGCGGCGCAGGATCGCGAACGCCTGATCAACGAGGGTGTGGCCTACGCCAACGATGTCGTCCCGAGGGCCCAGGGTATGGCGGCGCGGCTGCAGCAGGAAGCCGAAGGCTATCGCTCGAGCGCGATCGCCAGCGCCGAGGGTGACGCCGATCGCTTCAGCCAGGTGCTCGCCGAGTACTCCAAGGCCCCCCGGGTGACCCGGGATCGCCTGTACATCGAGGCGATGCAGCAGGTCTTCACCAATACTTCGAAGATCATGGTCGATGGCAATGACGGCGGCAATCTGCTCTATCTTCCGCTCGACAAGCTGATGGCCGGGGCGGGGGCGGCGGTCGCCGCCGACCCGGCAGGTCGGCGCGACCAGCCGACGGCCACCAACCCGACGCCGTCGCCGCGTGGCGCGGCCACCGACGACTTCACCGAGACTCGCCGCGAGGCGCTGCGCAATCGCGACCGCGACGCGTTCCGCTGACGCCAGCATCGGATTTCGACTCCATGAATCGACTGCTTACCTCCATCGTCGTGCTGGTCCTGGCCGGAATGCTGCTCCGGTCGTGCGTCTTCGTCGTCGACCAGCGCCAGTTCGCCGTGAAGTACGCGCTCGGCGAGATCCGCGAGGTCATCGACGAGGCGGGCCTGTATTTCAAGCTTCCGGTGCCGTTCCAGAACGTCGAGTATCACGACAAGCGGATCCTCACGATCGACAACCCGGACATCGACCGCTTCGTCACCGCCGAGAAGCTCAACATCCTGCTGGACTCCTACGTGAAGTGGCGCATCGTCGATCCCCGCGCCTACATCCGCTCGGTGCAGGGTAGCCAGCGGATTGCGGTCGATCGCATCCTGCGCAGCCTGCGCGATGGCCTGCAGAACGAGGTCGCCAGGCTGACCGTCGCCGACGTCATCTCGCTGCAGCGCGATCGCCTGATGGAGCGCGTGCGGGCGAAGGTCAACGACGACAGCAGCACCATCGGGGTCGAGATCATCGACGTACGACTCAAGCGGGTCGACTTCGAGCCCAACGTCCAGGAAGGCGTGTTCACCCGGATGCAGTCCGAGCGCAAGCGGGTGGCCAACGAGCGCCGCGCTACCGGGGCGGCCGAATCCGAGAGGATCCGGGCCGATGCCGAGCGCCAGCGCGAGATCATCATCGCCGAGGCCTATCGCGAAGCGCAGGGCATCAAGGGTGATGGCGATGCCCAGGCGGCGGCCATCTATGCCGAGGCCTTCCAGCGCGATGCCGACTTCGCGGCGTTCTATCGCAGCCTCGGCGCCTACCAGTCCTCGTTCCGCAATCGCAGCGACGTCCTGGTGGTCGATCCGTCCGCCGAGTTCTTCCGGTTCTTCAAGGAGAGCAGCGGCCAGTCCGCGGGCGCCGCCATCCCGTCCGCGCCGCGTTGAGCGCGGATGACGCGCGGACGGCTGCAAGGTCGTGGATCCTGAAACCGTACTCATGGCCGTCGGCCTGATGCTGTTGCTCGAAGGCCTCATGCCCCTGCTCATGCCGCAGCAGTGGCGCGAGATGTTCCTGCGGATTTCGCGCATGCGGGACGGCCAGATCCGCTTCTTCGGCCTGATTGCGGTTCTGGCAGGCGGTTTCCTGCTGCTTCTCTAGTAGAATCAAAGGTTTGGACGGCGTGCGCGCAGGCGCGGGCCGCTTCCTGTTTGCGGGCCCCTTCCGATCGTTGCCGGGCGGGGCGCCGGGCTCCATTCTTCCCATTCGACACATGCCGCGCTGGCTTCTGCCCGAAAGCATTGCCGATGTGCTGCCCTCCGAGGCGCGGCGCATCGAGGAACTCCGCAGGTCGCTGCTCGACCTCTATCGTCGCTACGGCTACGAACTCGTCATGCCGCCGCTGGTGGAGTACCTGAGTTCGCTGCTGACCGGGGCCGGTGCCACCCTCGAGACCCGGACCGCCCAGCTGGTCGACCAGCTCTCGGGACGCCGGCTGGGAGTGAGGGCGGACATGACGCCCCAGGTGGCCCGGATCGATGCCCATCTGCTGGGTCGCCGGGGGCCCAGCCGGCTGTGCTATGCCGGCCCGGTGCTGCATGCCCGGGCGGCCGACCAGCTGGCCTCGCGGGTTCCCTACCAGGTCGGCGCCGAACTCTACGGCCATGCGGATCTGGAAGCCGAGCTCGAGATCCTCGAGCTGATGCTGGCGTCGCTGCGGGCGGCCGGGCTGACCCGGCTGCGGGTCGACCTCTGCCACGCCGGTATCGTGCGCTCGCTGCTCGATCGGGCGCCGCAGCTCGATGCCGCCGCTGTCTACCGGATGATGGTGCAGAAGGACGTCGGCAGCCTGCGCGAGATCCTCGTCGGCACCGATCCGGCGATCGCGCAGGCCCTGCTCGAGCTGCCGTCCCTCTATGGTGCGGTCAACGGCACGGTCTCGGTCATCGACCGGGCCACCCGGGTGTTGCCCGACATCGACGGAATCGGCAGGGCGCTCGACGACCTGCGCCGGCTGGCGTCCTCGCCGCTGTGGCAGCGGCTCGAGGGGGTCGAGCTGGCAGTCGATCTTGCCGACCTGGCCGGCTACCATTACTACAGCGGCATCAGCTTTGCCGCCTATTCCCTCGACACCCCGGACCTGGTCGCCGCCAGCGCGGCGATCGCCCGCGGCGGGCGCTACGATGGCGTGGGCGAAGCTTTCGGCCGGGCACGCCCGGCGACCGGCTTCTCCCTGGAACTGCGTTCGCTGGCGGAACTGTCACCGGCGGCGCCGGCCTCGCCCGCGATCCGCGCGCCGTGGGCGGACGAGGCCAGTCTTCGCGACGCGATCGCGGCGCTGCGCGCGCAGGGGGAGGTGGTCATCGAAACGCTTCCCGGACATGAGCACGAGGAGCAGGAGTTCGCCTGCGACCGCGAGCTCGTCAGGCAGGACGGTAGCTGGACCGTCCGTTCATGTTGATGGGAAAGGTTGACGAGAACGGGATGGCAAAGAACGTCGTAATCATCGGCACGCAGTGGGGCGATGAGGGCAAGGGCAAGATCGTCGACTGGCTGACGGAGTCCGTCGCCGGCGTGGTCAGGTTCCAGGGCGGCCACAACGCGGGCCATACGCTCGTGATCGGCGGCCGGCGCCAGGTCCTGCGACTGATTCCGTCGGGCGTTCTGCGTCCCGACGTCACCTGCTACATCGGCAACGGTGTCGTGGTTTCGCCGACGGCGCTGCTGGGCGAGATCGACGAGCTGCGGGCGGGCGGCGTGGATGCCGCGAGCCGGCTGCGGATCAGCGGCACCTGCCCACTGATCCTGCCGTACCACGTCGCCATCGACCAGGCCCGCGAGGCCCGCAGCGGCACGGCCCGGATCGGCACCACCGGCCGCGGGATCGGTCCGGCCTACGAGGACAAGGTGGCGCGCCGGGCCCTGCGACTGCTCGACCTGCTCGATCCGGTGCGCTTTCGCGAGCGGATCGCCGAGGTCATGGACCTGCACAACTTCATCCTCGAGCGCTATCTCGGCGCCGCCGCCCTCGATGTCGACCAGGTCGCCGATGAAACGCTCGCGCTGGCGCCGCGGATCATTCCCCTGATCGCGGATGTGCCGGCGCTGCTGGCCGAATCCATGGCTCGCGGCGAGAACCTGCTGTTCGAGGGCGCGCAGGGTGCGCTGCTCGACGTGGACCACGGTACCTATCCCTTCGTGACGAGTTCCAACTGCCTCGCCGGCGCCGCGTCGGCCGGCTCCGGGGTCGGCCCCCAGGCACTGCACCGGGTGCTGGGCATCGTGAAGGCATACACCACGCGGGTCGGCTCGGGGCCGTTCCCAACCGAGCTCGACGACGAAATCGGCCGGGGCCTGGCCGAGCGGGGCAAGGAGTTCGGCTCGGTGACCGGGCGGCCGCGTCGCTGTGGCTGGTTCGATGCGGCGGCGCTCAAGCGGACCATCCAGCTCAATGGCGTCGACAGCCTCTGCCTGACCAAGCTCGATGTGCTCGACGGCATGCCGACGGTACGGATCTGCACCGCCTATGAGCTCGACGGCCGCCGGATCGATGCCTTGCCCTTCGGAGCCGACGATGTCGAGCGCTGCGTGCCGATCTACGAGGACCTGCCGGGCTGGTCGGAATCCACCGCCGGGCTGACCCGCTACGAGCAGCTGCCCGCCAACGCGAGGCGCTATATCGAGCGTTTCGCGGAGGTTGCCGGGGCTCCCATCGACATCGTCTCGACGGGCCCCGATCGCGACGAAACCATCATGATCCGCCATCCCTTCTCCTGATCGGCAGGACCGCGGACCGATGGGCGCGAAGGATCTGGAGGTCGACTGGGACGAATACCATCGTCTCGTCGAACGGCTGGCGCTGCAGATCCATGATTCGGGATGGCGCTTCGACGCGATCGTCTGCCTCGCCCGCGGCGGCCTGAGGGTGGGCGATATCCTGTCGCGGATCTTCGATCGACCGCTCGGGGTGATGTTCACGAGCTCCTACCGGGCGCTGGCGGGCCGGGAGCAGGGCGCGATCCACATCGGCGAGCATCTCTGCTCGGCGACCGAGCTGCCCGGCACCCATTGGCTTCTGGTCGACGACCTGGTCGATTCCGGCCAGACGCTCGGCGAGATCCTGCGGATCCTGATGGCGCGTCATTCGCAGCTGCGCGAGGTGCGCAGCGCGGTCATCTGGCAGAAGGCCAGCTCGGTGACCCGGCCGGACTACGTCGTGGAATTCCTGGCCGACAATCCGTGGATTCGACAGCCTTTCGAGGTATACGACGGCCTGCGCCCCGATGCCCTGCGGGACCGGGTCGGTTGAGGCGCCCCACGAAAAAAGCCGGCTGGCGCCGGCTTTCGGATGATGGTGCCCAGAAGAGGACTCGAACCTCCACAGTGTTGCCACCGCTAGGACCTGAACCTAGTGCGTCTACCAATTCCGCCATCTGGGCACTGCGCGACGTGCCGTGGGGCAAGCCGCGCAGGAAAGGGCGAAGTTTAATGGTCTGTCCGATTTTGTCAACAAGCGCCGGGCCTGCTGGCCCGGCCTATGGAGGCGCGCGATGAGTCGTCGCGAGAAGAACGGTCCGGGCGGTGGGCGGGACTCCGCACCGCCCAGTCGCGAGGCGATCCTGGCCTGCCTGCGCAAGGCGGACGTGCCCTTGACCGCCGCGGAGCTGATCGACCGCCTCGCGGTCCGGCCGGCACAGCGCGAACCGCTGGAGCGGCGGCTCGCCGCGATGGAGCGCGATGGACAACTCATGCCCAATCGCAAGGGCGTGCTGCTGCTCGCGTCGAAGCTGGACTTCATCGCCGGCCGGATCCAGGGGCATCGAGACGGCTTCGGCTTCCTGATTCGCGACGATGGCGAGTCCGACATGTTCCTGTCGCCGCGCCAGATGGCCAAGGCCATGCACGGCGACCGGGTGCTGGTCAAGGAGGTCGGCACCGACCACCGGGGTCGCGCCGAAGGCGCGATCGTGGAGGTCACCGAGAGGGCCAACCAGGTGCTGGTGGGGCGCTTCCTCGACGAGCGTGGCGTCAATATCGTCGTGCCGGAGAACCAGCGGATCAAGCACGACATCCTGATCCCGCCGGGCGATGCCGCCGGCGCCCGGCATGGCCAGGTGGTCACCTGCGAGATCGTCGATCCACCCTCGGGCTACTCGCAACCGATAGGACGGATCGTCGAGGTGCTGGGCGAGATCGACGACCCCGGCATGGAGATCGAGATCGCGGTCCGCAAGTTCGATGTCCCGCATGAATTCTCCGGCGAGGCGCTGGAACAGGCGGCGGGCCTGCCCGAGACCGTCAGGCCGACCGATCTGCGCAGGCGCGTGGACCTGCGCGACATCGCCATGGTCACGATCGATGGCGAGGACGCGCGCGATTTCGACGATGCGGTCTATTGCGAACGCATGGCCGATGCCGGCGCACGGCGAGGTGGCGCCTGGCGCCTGCTGGTCGCGATCGCCGATGTCTCCCATTACGTCCGCTCGGGGGACGCGATCGACGCCGATGCGCTCGACCGGAGCACCTCGGTCTACTTCCCGCGCAGGGTCATCCCGATGTTGCCGGAATCCCTGTCCAACGGACTGTGCTCGCTCAATCCGGCGGTCGATCGCCTGACGCTCGTGTGCGACATGGTGATCGACGACAAGGGCAAGGTGCGCGGCTACCAGTTCTACGAGGCGGTGATCCATTCGGCGGCCAGGCTCACCTATACCGAGGTCTGGAATGCGCTGTCCGGCCAGCCGAGCGCATTGCCGGGCGCCATCCGCGAGCGGCTCGACGCCCTGTACGGGCTCTTCCGGGCCCAGCTGGCCGCCCGGCGCGAGCGCGGAGCGATCGAGATCGATACCACCGAGACGAGCATCGTCTGCGATGAGGCGGGCCGGATCCTGCGCATCGAGCCCACGCATCGCAACGACGCCCACCGCCTCATCGAGGAATGCATGCTGGCGGCCAATACCTGCGCGGCCGACTTCATGCAGCGCCGCAAGCATGTGGCGCTGTACCGGGTCCATGAAGGCCCGACCCAGGACCGGCTCGCGACCCTGCGGGAGTTCCTGCGCGGCGTGGGGCTGTCGCTGGGCACGACCGAGGATCCGACACCAGCCGACTACGCCGCGCTGGCCCAGAAGATGCAAGGGCGGCCCGATGCCGAGCTGCTGCAGACGATGCTGCTGCGCTCGATGCAGCAGGCGATCTACACGCCCGACAATGTCGGGCATTTCGGGCTCGCCTACGAGGCGTACGCTCATTTCACCTCGCCGATCCGGCGTTACCCCGACCTGCTGACCCATCGAGTGATCAAGGCGCTGATTCGTGGCCGGCGCCATCGGATCTCCGACAAGCCGGCCCGGGGCAAGGCGGGCGAGGAAGCGGAGCGGGACGCATGGCAGGCGATGGGCATGGCCTGCTCGGCCAACGAGCGCCGCGCCGACGAGGCCTCGCGTGATGTCGAAGCCTGGCTCAAGTGCCAGTACATGCGCGAGCGCGTCGGCGAACAGTTCTCGGGCCGGATCACGGGCGTGGCCCCGTTCGGCATCTTCGTCACGCTCGATACCCTGTTCGTCGAAGGCCTCGTGCATGTCTCGGAGCTCGGCGGGGAGTATTTCCAGTTCAACGAGGCCGGCCACGAACTGCGCGGCGAGCGTACCGGGCAGCGCTATCGCCTGACCGATCCGATCGACGTCCAGGTCTCGCGGGTCGATCTCGAGGCGCGGCGCATCGAGTTCCGGCTGGTACCCCGGACCGGCTATCGCGAGCTCGTCGAGAAGCCGCGTCGTGGCGCCGCCGATGCGGCGGGCCGCCCCGCCCGCAAGGCGGCGTCGGCCAAGTCCGAAGCGGCGAAAAGCGCCCGGGCGGCGCGGCTCGCCGAACGACGCGGCAAGGGCAAGGCCGGCAAGGGCCGTGATGCCACCGCCAAGTCCGCCGGCAAGCGGGGCTCTCGCAAATGATCGTCCATGGCTTTCATGCGGTTGGCGCGCGCATCCGCCGTGATCCGCAGAGCATCACCGAACTCTACGTCGATGCCGATCGCCAGGATGCCCGTATGCGCGACCTGCTCGGCATGGCCGAGCGGGCGGGCCTGCGCCCGATCGCGGTGGCCTCGCAGCGGCTCGACCGCCTCGGCGCGGGACGGCGCCACCAGGGGGTGGTCGCCATCGCCGAAGCGAGCCTGCCGGCGCTGGACCTCGAAACCCTGCTCGATCGCATCGAGGGGCCGGCGCGCCTGCTGGTACTCGACGGTGTCACCGATCCACGCAACCTCGGCGCCTGCCTGCGGGTCGCCGACGGCGCCGGGGCGCATGCCGTGATCGCGCCGAAGGACCACGCATCACCGCTCAACGATGCAGCGATCCAGACCGCCAGCGGCGCCGCCGAATCGATGCCCTACATCATGGTGACCAATCTCTCTCGCGCGATCGATGCCATGCAGGAGAAGGGGGTCTGGGTGGTCGGTACCGACGACGAGGCCGAATCGGATCTCTACGACGCCGATCTGCCCGATTCCATCGCCTGGGTCCTGGGCGCCGAGGGCAGGGGCTTGCGCCGCCTGACGCGCGAGCGCTGCGACCTGCTGGTTCGCATACCGATGGCCGGGGTCGTCAGCAGCCTGAACGTCGCGGTCGCCTGTGGCGTGGTGCTTTACGAAGGGCTCCGGCGCGCGCGGTCGCTGGCCTCGCCGCGCTGATCCCGCTGTCCTGATCGATAACGCCAGGGCGCCTGTGCGGCGGGATCGCGCCACAGGCCGATACCGGCCTCGCGCGCCCGCGCCTCGGCGCGTTCGTAGGGTTTGCGCAGTTCCACCGGCAGGTCGCGACGATAGCGCCGGAAGTACCAGGCATGGCCGCCTTCGAGCATCGCCAGGCCGATGTCGCGCTCGTTGATGCCGACCCGCCCGACCAGCCGCCCGTAGCGATCCTTCTTGACCGGCACCACCCGGATCCGCTCGCCATCGATGAGTGCGGCGAGGGCCGCGCGCGATGCGTCGCCATGGGGCTGGCCTCGCTCCGGGGCGTCGATGGCCGACAGCCGGAGGCGTTCATTGCGGGTCTGGCCGCGCCGGCGGATGAGCAGGGAGTCACCATCCTGGACGCGCAGCACGATGGCCTCGAAGGCGAGCTTGCGATCGGCCGCTTCCTCGGCGGCGAATGTCGCCGGGACGCTCGCCGACAGCAGGAAGAAGAGCAAGGTGGAGAACAGGAGGCGCATCGCGGCAGGGACGGGGAGTCGATCGGCAAGTCTGGCAAGCGGACCGACGCTTCGCAAGCCGTCCTTCGACCGGTGCCGTCCCAGTGGCGCTCGGCCGCGCCTGCGAGCGCGGCCGAAGCAAGCAACAGCGGGCGTGGGGCCGTTTCCCTTCAGCGCACGCCGTCGGGAAGGCTGGCGGTGCTGATGAGGCGATCGGCCAGCGGATCGAAGTCGAGCGCGATCCGCTTGATCGAGGCGACCGGCTCGCCCCCGGCGATGGCCGGGGCGAAGCGGGCATGCCGGATCGTTGCGAAGAGCGTCTCGAGGGCCTCGTCGTCGAGGCCTTCGACCCGCCTCGCGGCCAGTCGCTCGAGCGTGCCGTCGGCTCGGATGTGGATCACGAGTTCCAGGCTGGCGCGCTGCTGGCGCTCCATTGCGAAGTCCTCGAACCCGACCGGGGGGAAGGTGAAGCGCGCCGGTTCATCGGCCTGCCAGGCTTCGACATGACTGCCGCCGGCCGGTCCGCCGCCCTGCTGGCAGCCAGCCATGAGCGCGGTTGCCAGCAGGGCCGTGGCGAGCAGAGCGCCGGCTCGCGCCCCGGCACGGGGCGCGGCTGTCGCGTGTCGGCATGCCATGCTCACGTGCCCGGCTCGGTGATCTCGCGCCAGCCCATCGAGCGCGGATCGAGATAGCGCAGGTAGCCCTGGGTGAGCTTGAGCTCGTTGAACTGGCCGGTGATCACCGCCCGGATGTTGCCGCCGACCCGCACCAGGCGCAGCCCGACCGCACCGGTCATCGGATCGAAGGCCGTGATCCGCGTCGGCGTGCCGTCGCCCAGGGTGCCCGGATCGTAGAGCTGCGACTGGCCGGTCTCGAAATTGGCGGCATAGATGCGCGAGGAGCCGCCTTCGTTGCAGATCTGGGTGGTCTGCGGAATCGTGCCCAGCCAGGAGATCTTGCCGAGGTCGGTATCCTGCGGGTCGACCACCACCCGTTCGCCGCCGCCGAGCAGGTCGTGGTACCAGCCGGCCGGCCGGGCCGGATCCGGGGTGATCGGGTTGAGCAGGTCGGTGTTGGCGATCATGTCCGAGCGCATCAGCGGGAAGCTCGGCGCTTCGCCGACCTCGCTTTCCCATGGCGCCAGCCGGGTGCCGTCGCGGAAGGCGTAGAAGCTCTGCTGTTGGGTGGTGTAGATGTCGTCCTGGCCAAGCATCCGACCCGAGCCGATGAACACGTAGCGGTTCCGGGTGATCGGCGCGACCCGGACGATCGGTCCCGAGGTGATCGACTGGTGGGCCGGCAGGCTCGCGAAATGGACCGGACTGGGCACATCGGCGGCATCGTTGCTGAAGTCGAAGCGCCAGATGTTGCCGCGGAGATCGCCGCCGTAGACTTCGGTCACCGTGCCGTCGGCGCTGTCCGGGGTGTAGGCGGTGACCTGCGCGAGCCCGGACGGATCGAGCTCGCTGCCCGAACTGGTCGAGATCTTCTGGAGCAGGGCGCCGGTCTTGATGTCGACCACATAGAGCCAGCCCTGGCCGCTGCCGCTGGAGCCGTGCGAGGTGATGTTGTTGTAGCCCGAGGTGAGCAGCGCGACCCAGCCCCAGCGCTTGGTCTTCACCACCTGGGGCGCGCCGAAGGAGTAGCCCATCGTCGGGTCCTGGAATTCCCACAGGACCTTCCCGGCAACGCCTGTCTCCGTGTCGAAGGCGCTGGGATCGGTGACATCGATCGCGAAGTAGCCTCGGCCGCCCTTGCCGAGACCACCGATCAGGACCGAGCGCCAGTCGCCGCTCGCGCCGGTGGCGCCGTTGGTGCGGGCGAAGTCCGCGTCGTAGATCCAGGCGGTGGCGTTGACGTAGTTGCGATGGACGTAGGTCTTGCTCGCGAGGTCGGCGAGCACGCCCGGGCCGGCCCCGGCCGCTTGCGAATAGAGGAAGGAAGGCACATAGGCGAAGACCTCGGTGCCGCCTGCCGGATCGCCGTCGACCCGGGCGTCGAAGGCATGCAGCATGCCGTCGTTGGCGCCGACGTAGAGCATCTCGCGGCGGTCCTTCCAGGCCTCCTTGAAGGCGCCGTAGCCGGGATTGTAGGCTTCGGACAGAGGCGCGTTCGGTGCGCCGACGTAGCGGGCCTCGGAGTCGATGATGTCGCCCAGCTTGCTGTCGACGATGGTGCCGGTGGCGGTCTTGCGCAGCCGCTTGCGGAAGGCGCCGATGTCGTTCTTCCCGCGCAGCCATTCGAGGATCTCGGTGTCGTTGTCGAGCGCGTTCTGCTGCCAGCCCGAGAGATTGCCCCAGCGGAACGGCCGGGCGACCCCACCCGTGGCGGTCGGGCTGTTCTTGGTCCAGGTGACGATGCGTCGGCCGTTGTCCCAGCCCTGGGCCGCCAGCTTGTCGGCGGCGTTCCATTGCTGGGCGACGGTGATGTTGCCGGATGCCTCGTCGAAGCCCGAGTAGGTATAGCCGACCAGGTTGCCCGACCAGAACGCCGGGTCGTAGCTCACCCGGAAGATGCCGGTATCGGTCTGCAGCTCGACCGAGCGGGTCGAGGTGTTGATTCCCACCGCGGTGGCGACCTGGGCGCGGATCGAGGAGAAGGCCGCCTTCAGGCCGTCGACGAGCGCTTCCGGCGAGCCGGCCTCGTAGTAGTTGTCGGGCAGGTCGTCGCCGTCGCGATCCCAGACATCGCGGATGTCGATCACGCCGTCGCCGTTTTCGTCGGCGATCGCATCACCGATGTCCAGGGTCGCCGGCGCATAGGGCCCACCGGGCGGATCGATCGTGTTCTGGTCGATGAAACCGCCGTACTTGGCCGCCAGCCAGAGCTGGTTGCGGCGGCGGGGATCGGTGCGCGAAACACCGGTGCCCCAGCTGCCCGACTCCCGGACATCGACGAAGTAGGAGCGCACCCGCTGGCGGCCTCGCGACTGGATCGTGCCCTCGGAATCGGGTCGGATGTCCCGCGAGTTGGCATAGTAGGCGAGCGAGGCGATGTAGGCCGAGCCGTTGCAGCAGTTGACCTGGCCCGGTGCGAGATTGCCGCCGCTCGAGTTGAGCAGCTGGACGCCTTCATTGGCGAGCTCGGTGGTGATGATCTCGTTGAGCAGGGTAGAGACGTTGGCCGGAAAGCCCGCCGCGTTCGAGGGTTGCGCACCGCCCTCGTTGACGGTGGACGAGTTGCCCGGCAGGCGCTTGTCCTTGTGGGTGTTTGCATCGGCGATGCCGATGATGAAGTTGTTGGGACACCATTCGTCGGCATCCTCGAAACCGAGGGGTGGTGCCAGGGGGTCGTCCCAGTCGACGATGATCGGGAAACCGTCGACCTTGCGCGGGTTGCCTCCTCCGGTCAGGCCGAGGTTCGAGTACTCGGGCGTCGGTTCGAGGTCCATGTAGTAGCGCAGCGCCTCGTAGTACATCTCGCTGACGGGATCATGGTTCTTGTAGCCGTCGCGGCGCCCGAAGCGGTTGAGGTAGCGTGTCACACCGGACTGGATGATGGTGCCGGTGGTAGCGCTGGCATCTGTCGGATCCGGGTTTGCCACATAGACCCCGGTGGTAGCGTCCCATTCGCGATGGGTATTGGCGAGCTCGCCGATTGCGCCCAGCACCGGGCGAGTCGGACCGACGAACTTCATGCGGGCCCGCAGCACGCCTCCGTCGCGATAGATGTCGTCATCGAGCAGGTAGCCCATTGCCGCAAAGCGCACATCCATCGCGTTTTCCTGGATCAGCCCGGTGGGCTTGAGGTTTCCGGCGCTGTACGCGGTGCAGGTGGTGACGGTTTCGGGATAGGACGGATCGCAGACCTTGACCCGGACCCGGAAGTTCTCGGTGTGGTTGGTGATTCCGCTGTTCGATGCAATGCGCATCCAGGTGTCCCGGCCCGAGATCGAGACATAGAGTTCGCTGCGGGTAAAGGGCGTGACGCTGGCCGGTGTGGTGATCGGAACGTCGCTGAAGGCCCTGCCGATCTGCTTGACCGGGAACTGCGCGGTTCCGCCCTGGCCGTCGTGCCGGGCCTTCTCGAGTACCGTCATGGCGGAGCTGTCGATGGATCTGTCGCCGCCTGTCATCACCCAGCGGAACAGGTCGATCGTGTGCATCGTCGACCAGTTCAGGAAGTTGCCGCTCCATCCCGCACCGCCGCAGGTGGCGTCGGAGTTTGTGGGCTGGTCCTTGTAGTTCCGGGTCGGGTCATAGCCGTTGGTGTTGCCGTAGGGCTCGAAGTACTCGGCGCCTTCGTTGTAGCTGTAGCACTTGTAGGGATCGAAGTAGCCGATGTAGGGCATCGAGAGCTGGGGCTTGAAGCTCGGGTTGCCGGTGTTTTCCGCCGCGATCCGGGACGCCCGGACCCCGGGGCTGAAGTAGCAGGCGCTGCGACCAGCGTCACGGCCCGGGCAGCCGGTGCCCGAGGTCTCGTCGTTGTAGGCCTGGACGTTGCCGGTTGGCCACTCCACCGACAGGGCGAGCAGGACGTTGGCCGGCACGCTGAGCGTGGTGCGGGCCGGCTGGTCCGAGAGGTCGGTCTCGGCGACCGCCAGCGGTGTGTAGGCGAGGATGGTCGCCGCGATGATCGAGGACCAGCGTGCGGTGGCGCTGTCGCGCATGCGCTGCACGAAGTGGTCGGGCGTTTCGGCGGTCCGGGCGGGATCATGCGAAACAGGGTGGCTGCGCGGCATGGCGGTCACTCGATCGGCAAGGTGAACAGGGCTTGCGACAGGGCTTCCACCCCGCGCGGTCCATTGGTACGCGCCGTGACCCGGAACACCGGGGTGCGCGGCGTCGATACGCTCGAGCAGCGCGAGCAGTTGTCCGGCACCCGCGTGCTCGACATCGCGCAATGGTTGTCGGCGGCCGGCTCCTGCAGCGAGCAGAGGCGTTCGATCATGTAGACGGTTTCCATCCCTTCGCCGCTGGCGATCATCGACGATGTCGCGATCGGGCCGAACTCGGCGCCGAGGCTGGCGGCGTCCTTCATCGCCAGGGGGACGCCGGCGCTGTCGGTGGGCAGGGCGACGGCCGAGTAGGCGAAGCCGCCGGCCTGGCCGAGGGCGTCGGTCTCGGTGTTCCTGAGCATCGAGAAGTGGCGGGTCGCCTGCGCTTCGAACTCGGTGATCGCCGCCCGGATCGCGATCTGGTTGCGGTTGACGGCGTCGCGCTGGAAGGAGGCGTTACGCGCGAGCAGCGTCGAGGAATCGATCATCCGCACCAGGCCGATCGATGCCATGGCCATCACGGTGACCATCACCAGGGCGATCGGCAGCGCGGTACCGCATTGGCGTCGGAGCAGGGCGTACATGGCGCGGTCTCGTCAGGTGCAGGCGCCGGCCGACGGAATCCCGCCGTAGCGCCGATGTTCCGCGCAGAGCGCGATACGCTGGTTGGGCAATGGAACGACCGTGTCGTAGACCTGGTACTGGAAGCTGCGCTGCTCGACGCTATGGTTCAGCGTGGTCTGCACCGTCGCCGGCAGGTCCGGGAAGAGGGTGATACTGGCCGGCCCCTGCACACCCTGCCTCTCGGTCGAGCGCACCACGATGGCAAGGCGCAGCGCCTTGATGGCCAGCGCGGCTTCGCCGTTGGCCTGCAGGTTCGCGAAGGACCAGGCGTCGGTCGGCGTGACCCAGGTGTCGACGATGTTGTCGTCGGCCACGCCGCCGGCCGAGCCATCGTCGATGCCGTAGAGGACCTGCAGGTTCACCACGTTCTCGCCGATCGGGGCCGGCTCCGACAGGGTGATCCGCTCGAGCATGTCGAGCTGCACGAGCTGCTCGTCGTCGCTCACGCCGAACAGCGCGAAGGTCGGGGTCGCGCCGATGTTCATCAGGGTGTAGTCGGCCGGCTGCGGCAGCAGGGTGAAGCCGTTGGCGTTGTTGTAGGGAGCCGCCAGGGCGCTGGATGTCGGCACCGCGGTCGCGGCGGCCTGTCCGGTAAGCGGGGGTGTGTAGCTCGAGTCGACCTGGCCGATCTGGCAGTCGCCGCCGCTGGTGGACGGATTGGACACGAGCAGCATGTCGCCGGCCCGGAAGCCGACCGAAGGCAGGGTCTCGACCTGCGCCTGGGAGGTGATCGTCACCGCCATCGGCGCGCCGCCGGTCGAGTTGCCGGCGCTCATCACCATCACGGTGTCGGGGTTCGTGCCGCCGCCGTCGAGCACCGCGATCGGCAGCAGGTTCAGGCTCGTCGGCAGGGCGGCGAAGGGTTGCGGCCATGCGCTGGCCCGTGGCAGCAGCGCCGAGCCGTTCTGCCATGCCAGGAGCCGGCAGCCCCAGACGTTCATGCCATTGGCGAAGCCGTTGCCGGCCAGGCGCAGCTCGCGCATCAGCCGCCAGCCGGTCATGGTGCCGACCTGCTGGGCATCGGCCTGGCCGGTGGTGGCGCGCCGCCCGATCTCGCTGGCCGAGAAACCCTGCACGATCGCGAGCGCGGCGAGCAGGCCGATGGCCATCCCGACGAGCAGTTCGACTATCGAAAGGCCTCGCTGTGAACGCATCCCGACCTCAGTTGTACAGGGCGCTGACCGTGACATGCCGGCGCGTGTCGGTCATGGCGCTGATCGCCCCCGAGCCGTCGCGGACCCGGTGGCGTGGAGGAACCCAGCTGATGACGATGCGCACCGTGAGCGGATCGCCGGCGACCGATGCGAACTCGACCGTCGCATCGCCGGCCGGCAGGCCCACGGCGTCAGCCTGGACCCGGTCCTGCAGCCAGAGATCGAAGAGCGCGCCGCCAGTGGTGAAATCGGCCACCACGGTGGCGGGCGACGCAATCTGCATGCGCGCCAGCAGCTCATCGGCGGCGGCCGCGGCCTCGGTGCGGTAGCGCGCATCCGATGTCACCTGGGCGCCGGAGGCCTGGGCGCCGATCATGCCGAGCACGGCGATCGCGAACACCACGATCGCGATCAGGCTCTCGAGCAGGGTGAAGCCCGCCTGCGCTGGTCGCGGCGCGGCGGGTGTCCGGAGACGGTGCGAAACGATGTTCATCGACTGCATTCAGCACCCCGACGGCAGCCTTGGCTGACAGGCTGAATTGGTTCCCGCAGCTGCGGCCGAATCGCAGACCCGGATCGAGCCGCCCGGTGTCACATAGGTGCAGAAGCGCATCGACTGGGCGACATGGTTGAACTGGACGATGCGGGGTTCGGCGAACATCACCGGCGCACCGCTGGAGATGTCGACGACGCGGCCCATCGGGGTGAAGGCGACCGACTGGAGATTGCCGGCGGTGCTGATCCCCTTGCCGAAGCGCTCGCGCGATTCGCCGGCGAGGAACTCGTCGGCATTCGTCGCGCCCTGCACGCGGACCATCCAGGCCGTGGCCGTGGCGGGGGCCGCCGGCGCGGCGCTGGCCACGTTGGCCGGGCTCGGTTCGGAACTGGTCATGAGGACTTCGACGTTGCGGTTCAGGCGGGTCGCCTCGGCCTGCGCCTTGCGCAGCGCGGAGGCCAGCGACTGGGCGGCCGCCGTGGCCTGGCGCGAGGCCATCATTTGTTCGAAGCTGGGTACCGCGATCACGATCAGGGCGCCGAGGATGGCGACCGTGAACATGAGCTCGAGCAGGGTGAAGCCGGCGCTCGCTCGCCGCCGGCCCGTCCGGATGAAACGGCGTGGGCCCGTCATCCTCATTCCTTGCGCACGATGAAGCGGTTCACCGGCAGGGCGCCGGAGTACCAGCCGGCGGGCAGGGCGGCGGTCGCCTCCACGCCGGCATCGTTGATGGTGTAGACGAAGCCCGCCGAGGAATTGATCCCGGTGGCGGTCAGGGTGAACTGCTGGCCGCTGGCCGCGGTCGTGCAGCTGACATTGAACTGGCCGTCGGCATCATGGAAGTCGGCCACCGCGCAGCCAGCTCCCGAGGCGTAGCTGCGGTTGCCGGCGTAGAACTGCTCGAGGCGAAGCTTGGTTTCCTTGAGCACCGCGACGCCGGCCGCCAGCCGGGCGCGCTGTGTATAGCTGCCCCAGGCGGGAATCGCGATGGCCGCGAGGATCCCGATGATCGTCATGACCAGCAGGAGTTCTATGAGGGTGAAGCCTTTGTGCCGACGGGTTCGAGGCATGCGGTAGTGCTCCGGGAGCAAGGGCCGGTCACCGGGCAGGGCTTGGCGGGATGGCTTTTTCACCGGCTCAAGTTAGTGGGACGGGCGGCGCGCCGCGACGGGACACCGACGGGCGGCGCGTTTGCGGCGTTCAGTGGCGCGCCGCGCTAAGATTGTTCAGGGGACCGCCGCAGCCCGCGGCGCCGGCGGCGCCATGCGCCGAAGCATCGAAGACACCAATGCCCGTGAAAAACAGCACACCCACCCAGCTCGCCGCCTATCTCGACTGGCTCGCCGATCGTCACGGCCTGCGGTTCGACGACTACGAGTCGCTGCACCGCTGGTCGGTAACGGAAGTCGACGCCTTCTGGCGCTCGATCCGCGACTACTTCGATCTGCTCGATGACGGAGACCCCGAGCCGGCACTGGCCGAGGAACGCATGCCGGGGGCGGTCTGGTTCCCGGGGCTGTCGCTCAACTATGCCGAGCAGGTCCTGCGCCATGTCCGCGACGGCGATCCGCAGCGGCCCGCGATCATCCATCGCAGCGAGCTCGGCGATGACGGCGAACTGGGCTGGGCGCAGCTCGGGGAGCGGGTCGCGGCGCTGGCCACGAAGCTCGTCGAACTCGGCGTCGAGCCGGGCGACCGGGTGGCGGCCTATCTTCCGAACATTCCCGAGGCGATCGTCGCCTTCCTCGCCACGGCCAGCGTGGGCGGCATCTGGTCCCTCTGCTCGCCCGACATGGGACCGGTCGGGGTCCTCGACCGCTTCCGCCAGATCGAGCCCAGGTTGCTGGTGACCTGCGATGGCTATGTCTATGGCGGCAAGCCCCAGGACCGCATGGATGTGGTGGGCGAGATGCTCGCCGAACTTCCCAGCGTTCGCCATGTCCTGGCGCTGCCCTACCTCGATCGCGATCGCCCACTGCAGGACTTCGCCGCCGATCGGCCGGTGCATGACCTGCGTGCCGTCTGCGAGGCGCCTGCACCCGCCGGCTGGGCCCCCTTGCGACTGGCCTTCGACGCGCCCCTGTGGATCGTCTACTCTAGCGGCACCACCGGCATGCCCAAGCCGATCGTCCATGGCCACGGCGGCGTGGTGCTCGAGCACCTCAAGCTGAGCGTGCTGCACAACGACCTGGGGCCGGACGACCGCTTCCACTGGTATTCGAGCACCGGCTGGATCATGTGGAACTGCCAGGTCGGCGGCCTGCTCGGCGGAACCACGGTCTGCCTCTACGACGGCAATCCGGGCTGGCCCGACATGGGCGCCCTGTGGCGCTTCGCGGCCGATACCGGCGTGACCTTCTTCGGCGCCGGCGCGGCCTATTACGCGAACTGCGTCAAGGCCGGCGTGCATCCCGCCGAGCACGGCGATCTCTCGCGGCTGCGCGCGCTCGGCTCGACCGGCTCGCCGCTTGCGGTCGAGAGCTACGAATGGGGCTGGCGGGAGTTCGGCCCCGAGCTGTGGTGGTGCGTGATTTCCGGAGGAACCGATTTCGCCGGCGCCTTCATCGGCGGCAACCGGATGCTGCCCACCACGCCTGGCGAGATGCAATGCCGCTGCCTGGGCGCCGCCGTCGAGGCCTGGAGCGAGGACGGCAAGCCGCTGGTCGACGAAGTCGGCGAACTGGTCTGCGTGCGACCCATGCCCTCGATGCCGCTGCGACTGTGGGGCGACGAGGACGGCAGCCGCTATCGCGACAGCTATTTCGACATGTATCCGGGAGTCTGGCGCCATGGCGACTGGATCCGGATCACCCCGTCGGGCAGCGCGATCATCTACGGCCGCTCCGACGCCACGATCAACCGCTTCGGCATCCGCATGGGAACAGCCGAGCTCTATCGCGCGGTGGAGACCATCCCGGCGATTCTCGACAGTCTGGTCGTCGATCTCGAGTATCTCGGCCGGCCCAGCTACATGCCGCTGTTCGTGGTCCTGCGCGAGGGCGAGGCGCTCGACGAGGCGCTGCTTGCCGAGATCAACGGCCGGATCCGCAGCGCGATGTCGCCGCGCCATCTGCCTTCGGAGGTGATCGTCGCCCCCGAGGTGCCGCGCACCCTGAGCGGCAAGAAGCTCGAGCTGCCCGTCAGGAAGCTGCTGATGGGGGTGGCGCCGGACCAGGCGCTCAATCGCGATGCGATGTCGAATCCCGCCAGCATCGACTGGTACGTCGAGTTCGCCACGACCCGCGCGACGGCGGCCGATTCGTCCTGAGCATGCAGGGGCGTGCGCTGGCGCGCGCTTCGTCGTTTTTCCGGAGACTTCATGAACAAGCAGAATCCTCCCGTCGAATCCGCCGACCAGGTTGCGATCCGTGCGCTGCGCGACGCCGCCCTGGATTACCACCGCAATCCGACGCGGGGAAAGATCTCGGTCATACCCACCAAGCCGCTGCTGAACCAGCGTGACCTGTCACTGGCCTATTCGCCAGGCGTTGCCTATGCCTGCACCGCCATCGCCGAGGATCCCGCGCTGGCGGCGGAGTTCACTTCGCGGGGCAACCTGGTCGGTGTCATCACCAATGGCACGGCGGTGCTCGGCCTGGGCGACATCGGCCCGCTGGCGGGCAAGCCGGTCATGGAAGGCAAGGCCTGCCTGTTCAAGAAATTCGCGGGCATCGACGTCTTCGACATCGAGCTCGACGAGCGCGACCCCGATCGGCTGGTCGACATCATTGCAGCCCTGCAGCCCACGCTCGGGGGCATCAATCTCGAGGACATCAAGGCGCCGGAGTGCTTCTACATCGAACGCAAGCTGCGCGAGCGCCTGCGCATACCCGTCTTCCACGACGACCAGCATGGCACGGCGATCATTTCGTCGGCGGCGATGATCAACGGGCTCGAGCTGGTCGGCAAGACGATCACGCAGGTGCGGGTTGCGGTATCGGGCGCGGGGGCCGCGGCGATCGCCTGCGTCGACCTGATGGTCCAGCTCGGGGTGCGTGCCGAGAACATCCTGATGTGCGACTCGCGGGGCGTCCTGCGCCCGGACCGGGGCGACGCCATCCAGGAGGACAAGCTGCGCTATGCGCGCGAGACCGACGCCAGGACGCTTGCCGACGCGGTGCGCGGGGCCGATGTCTTCCTCGGCTGCTCGGCGGCCGACGTGCTTTCGCCGGAGATGCTCCAGACGATGGCGGAGCGTCCGATCGTGCTGGCGCTCGCCAATCCGGATCCCGAGATCCGTCCCGAGCTGGCGAAGCAGGCGCGGCCCGATTGCATCATCGCCACGGGTCGCTCCGACAATCCGAACCAGGTCAACAACGTCCTGTGCTTTCCCTACATCTTCCGGGGGGCGCTCGATTGCGGGGCGAGCGCCGTGACCGAAAGCATGAAGCTTGCCTGTGTGCACGAGATCGCCGCGCTGGCCAAGGCCGAGGTGAGTGCCGAAGTGGCTGGCGCCTATCCGGGCGAGGACATCGTCTTCGGTCCCGACTACCTGATCCCGAAACCCTTCGATTCGCGCCTGATCATGCGGATCGCGCCGGCGGTCGCCCGCGCCGCGCAGGAGTCGGGGGTCGCGACCCGGCCGATCGAGGATTTCGTCGCCTATCGTGACTCCCTCACGCGCTTCGTCACCCAGACCGGCCTCGTGATGCGGCCGCTCTTCGCCGCCGCCCGCGAAGCCAACAAGCGCATCGTGTACACCGAAGGCGAAGAGGAGCGGGTGCTTCGCGCCGCCCAGGTGGCGGTCGACGAGGGATTGGCCCGCCCCATCCTCATCGGCCGCCCCGCGGTGGTGGACATGCGCATTCGTCGCGCCGGCCTGCGCCTGGCCGCCGGCCGCGACTTCGAGCTGATCGACCCGGAGAACGACGATCGTTTCCGGCAGTACTGGGAGGCCTTCCACCGCCTGCGGGCGCGTGACGGGGTGACGCCCGAGATGGCCAAGGCGGCACTGCGCAACTCGCCCACGATCACCGGCGCGATGCTGGTTCGCCGGGGCGATGCCGACGGCATGGTCTGCGGCCTGGTCGGGCGCTTCGACGCGCATCTCGAGGACATCGGCAGCGTCCTCGGGCTGGCGCCGGGGGTGCGTCAGTTCGCCGCAATGAACGCGCTCGTGCTGGAGAAGCACATCCTTTTCGTTGCCGACACCTTCGTCAACGACGATCCCGATGCGCGCCAGCTCGCCGACATCGCGCGCATGGCGGCAGCCGAGGTCGTCCGCTTCGGCCTGCCGCCGAAGGTCGCCTTCCTGTCGCATTCGAACTTCGGCTCCTCCCAGCGCCCGTCGGCGCGCAAGATGCGCGAGGCCCGCGACCTGTTCCGCGAGGCTTGCCCGGATATCGAGGCGGACGGCGAACTGCATGGCGACGTCGCCCTGAGCGAAGGCCTGCGCGAGGATTTCCTGGCGGATTCGACGCTCAGCGGCGCGGCCAACATCCTGGTCTGCCCCAACCTGGATGCGGCCAACATCCTCTTCAATGTGCTGAAGACCACCGGCGGGCAGGGCGTCCACGTCGGGCCGATGCTGCTCGGGGCGGCCGCTCCGGCGCACATCCTGACGCCTTCGGCCACGGTGCGGCGCATCGTCAACATGACGGCGCTGGCCTCGGCCGACGATCGCGTCTTCGAGCCGATCCGCTGAGCGCCATGGCGACCTTCAACGAGATGTACGATGGCGACCAGGTCCGCGGTGCGTATCGCGAGATCGCCGACTGGATCCGCCGCACGGGCCTGGAAGCGCTCGGCAAGAAGCAGCGAGAGGCCGAGACCCTGTTCCGGCGTATCGGCATCACCTTCGCGGTATACGGGGAATCCGGCGAGCCCGCCGAGTCCGAGCGCCTGATTCCCTTCGATGTGGTTCCCCGCGTGTTCACCGGACAGGAATGGCAGCGGATCGACGCGGGTGTGCGGCAACGGGCGCGGGCGCTGAATCTCTTCCTCGGCGACGTCTACCGGCGCGGCGAGATCATCAAGGCGGGCGTGATCCCGGCCGGGATCGTCTATCGCAACACGGCCTACCTGCCGGCGGCGGCGGGCTTCACCCCGGCGCGGGGTGTCTATTCGCACATCGTCGGTGTCGACCTGGTGCGGGTGGGGCCCGACGAGCTGTTCGTGCTCGAGGACAATTGCCGGACGCCTTCCGGCGTGTCGTACATGCTGGAGAACCGGGAGATCATGATGCGGATGCTGCCGGAGCTGTTCACCCGGCGCCGCATCAGTCCGGTGGCCGACTATCCGGCGCTGCTGCGCAGGACCCTCGCGAGCCTCGCCCCGCCGGCGTGCGAGCGCGAACCCTGCATCGTCATCCTGACACCGGGCGTGTTCAACTCCGCCTACTACGAGCATTCCTTCCTCGCCGACCAGATGGGTGTCGAGCTCGTCGAGGGCCAGGATCTCTACGTCGACGACGGGGTGGTGTACATGCGCACGACCCAGGGGCCACAGAGGGTCGATGTGATCTACCGGCGAATCGACGACGAATTCCTCGATCCGCTCAGCTTTCGTTCCGATTCCCTGCTCGGCGTCCCGGGCCTGTTCAATGCGTATCGCAGCGGCAAGGTGTCGATCTGCTCGGCGCCGGGCACCGGCGTTGCCGACGACAAGGCCATCTACACCTATGTGCCCGACATGATCCGCTTCTACCTCGGTGAATCGCCCATTCTCGCCAATGTCCCGACCTGGCGATGCGCCGAACCCGATGCGCTCGCCTACGTTCTTGCCCATCTCGACGAGCTGGTGGTCAAGGAAGTACATGGTTCGGGGGGCTACGGCATGCTGATCGGCCCGGCGGCCAGCGCGGCCGAGCTCGAGGCCTGCCGCGCGCGCCTGAAGGCTGCACCGGGCAACTACATCGCACAGCCGACGCTGGCGCTCTCGAGTTGCCCGACCTATGTCGACAACGGGATCGCGCCGCGCCATGTCGACCTGCGTCCGTTCTGCCTGGTGGGCGACGAGATCCGCCTGGTGCGGGGTGGCCTGACCCGGGTCGCCCTGACCGAAGGTTCCCTGGTGGTGAATTCGAGCCAGGGCGGCGGAGTCAAGGACACCTGGGTTCTGGACGACTGATCATGCTCAGCCGAACCGCCGAAAACCTGTTCTGGCTCGCCCGCAATGTCGAGCGGGCCGAGAACACGGCCCGCCTGCTCGAGATGGGCTACCGCATGGCGCTGCTGCCGGCGTCGCCGCATGGGACGCGCGGCGAATGGGGATCGGTGCTCGATGCGTCGCGTACTCGCGGCGGCTTCGAATCGATCCACGGCGACGATGTCCGCAAGCAGACCGTTGCCGACTACCTGCTCTTCGATCGCAGCAACCCATCGAGCGTGACCAACTGCCTGGACCTGGCGCGTGCCAATGCGCGGGCGATGCGCATCGCCCTGACCACCGAGATGTGGGTGGCGATCAACGATGCCTGGCTCGCCTGGCAACAGGTGCTGCCCTCGCACGCCAGCGGCGGTGGCCTGCCCGATGTCCTCGAGTGGATCCGGCGCCAGGGCTCGCTGTTCCGGGGCACCACCGACGGCACGCTGATGCGGGTCGACGGCTACGAATTCATCGGGATCGGGACGGCACTCGAGCGGGCGGACAACATGGCGCGCCTGCTCGACGTCAAGTACTACGTGCTGCTGCCCGGGGGAATCTCGATCGGCAGCGGCATCGATCACTACCAGTGGGCCAGCGTCCTGCATGCGGCCTCGTCGCTGCGGGCCTACCACTGGACCTACAAGACCGATGTCTCGCCGCGCAACATCGCCGACTTCCTCATCCTGAATCCGTTCACGCCCCGTTCCATGCATCATTGCTACCGGATGCTGGGCGATCGTCTCAATGGCCTGGGCCGGCTCTACGGCCAGCGCCATGCATGCCACGAGGAGGTGAACGAGTCGGTGACCATGCTCTCGGAGCTGAAGATCGACGAGATCTTCTCGACCGGCCTGCATGAATTCCTCGACGAGTTCATCGGGCGAACAGCGCGGCTGCACGGCTCGATCGCGTCGGCCTACCATTTCGCGGAGTAGTGCGATGAGGCTGCGCATCGAGCATCGGACCATCTATCGCTACGAACCCGCGGTGCGGCTCGTGGTCCAGAACCTGCGCCTGCGTCCGGGCGAGTTCGATGGCCAGCGGGTCCTCGAATGGCGACTCGATGCCGGCGGACATGTCATCGACGACGGCTATGTCGATGGCGTCGGCAACCGGGTCAACATGCTGACCGCCCATGGCCCGCTCGAGGTGCTCGAAGTCGTTGCCGGGGGCGTGGTCGATGTGGCGGACCGGGCCGGGATGGTGCGCGGCCTGCGCGAACTCGTGCATCCGCTGGCATGGCTGCGGGCGGGCCCCCTGACGGGGCCGGCGGCCGCGATCGAGGAGCTGGCGCGCTCGGCGGTGCCCGATCGCGCGATGGACCGGCTGGCGCAGGGCCATGCCCTGGCGCAGGCGGTGGCGCAGGCGGTACGCTATGCGCCGGGAGCCAGTGATACCGCCACCACCGCGGCCGAGGCGCTCGAGGCGGGAATCGGGGTGTGCCAGGATCATGCCCATGTGCTGGTCGCCGCCGCCCGCAGCCTGGATATCCCGGCGCGCTACGTTACCGGCTATCTCCATGATGGCGAGGGGCGGCTCGGTGGCGAAGCCACCCATGCCTGGGCGGAGCTGCATCTCGATGCCTACGGCTGGGTCGGTTTCGATCCGGCGAACCGGCAGTGCCCGACGCAGGATTATGTCCGGCTCGCATGCGGAATCGACGCGGTCGATGCGGCTCCCTTCCGGGGCGCGGCCATCGGGGCCGCCACGGAGACCCTGAGCCTCGAGGTACAGGTGAAGCCGGCGCAGCAGTAGTCCGCCGCGGTTTCCCTTGCCGGAGACGCCGATATCCGGCCCGGGCAGGCGAGCGGGTAAGATCGCAAGCAGTGCCAAGCGAAATCCACCCTCGTACCACCGATGCCGGCCAGGACCGCGCAGCGCGGACCTCCCGGGATCCGTCGGCCGATGAATTGCGCCTGATCGTGGCGCTATGGCCTCTGCTGGACCGGCGAATCGCGGCACTGGAGCTCGGCCGTGGCGGCCGCGACGCGCCCGCGGTGCCGCCGATTCCGGACCAGCTGCGCTGGGCCGGGCTCTATGAGCTGCCGTTTCCCCGGCATCTCGCGGCGGCGGCAGTGGCCTTCGACATGGACCGTGAACTGATCGGCGCCGCGAGGCAGGCGATTCCGGTTGCCAGCCTGGCGCGACTCACCAGCGTCTACGTCAAGCATGAATCCCGGGAAGGCGGAGTCGAGGTCTCCGGCGCGATTGCCGCCGAAACCTGGATGAGGGCCGGCTATCTGCGTTCGATGCGCGAGAGCCTGCGCGCGCTCCTCGTATTCGGGCGCAGCATCAACGAGCTGGTCGCCCGGGCGCGGGACACGGCCGACGATCGGGCGCTGCTCAATGCGATCCGGATCGACCCGGCGGTCCTGCTGGGCACGACCGGCGCGGCGCGAATGGCGCGGGCCCTGCTCGAGAACGACACCCGTTTCGTGCGGGGGATGAACAAGGCCATGACGGACGGACCCACGCTGCGCCAGCGGCGCCGCGAGTCCAGCAGCGTCGCGGCGGTGGAGGCGATCGCCGGGGCATCCTGGCACGAACTGGGCGACAAGGCCTTGCTGGCCGCCTTTCGGGGCCTGCGTCGCGAAGCCGCGGCGACCGCCCGCGGCGGCCGGGCGAGGGTTCGTGCAAGGCTCGCGCGCATGGCGATCGAACGAATTCCCGCCGCAAGCCACTCCGGCTCCCGCGCATGAGTGGTCTGGCTTTTCGCCTGCTCGTCCTGGTCCTCGTCCTGGGGCTGGCCTGGCTCATGCTGGCTCGCGCGACCCGGCTCGACCCGCAGCTGGATCGCCCGGAATCGAGCGTGATCGCCGAGACCGGCGATACGCGGCTGGGCCGGGCGCTGGCGGCGCAGGCGAGCGCGAATCCGGGCCGCTCCGGCATCTGGCCGATCTACGATGGATACGATGCCTTTGCCGACCGGGCGCTGCTGGCCGACGCGGCCGACCGCAGCCTCGATGTCCAGTACTACATCTGGCGGCCCGACATGTCGGGGATCCTGCTGGCCGAGGCCCTGCACCGGGCAGCGGAGCGGGGCGTGCGGGTGCGGTTTCTCCTGGACGACAACACCACGGCTGGCGCCGATCCGATGCTGGTGGCCCTGGATTCGCACCCGAACATCGAGGTCCGGCTCTTCAATCCCTTTCCGATCCGGCGTTTTCGGGTGCTCGGCTACCTGGGTGATTTCGGGCGTCTCAACCGCCGCATGCACAACAAGTCGTTCACCGCCGATAACCAGGCCACCATTGTCGGCGGTCGCAATGTCGGGGACGAATACTTCAGCGCCGGGCAGGCGATGCGCTTCATCGACCTGGATGTGCTGGCAACCGGTCCGGTGGTCCGGGATGTGTCGGCCGATTTCGATCGCTACTGGACGAGCGCCTCGTCCCATACACTGGCGAGCATCCTGGGCGAGGCGGCGTATGCGGGCCCCGAGACCGTCTCGGAGCGGGCGTCGATCGTCGAGCATGAGCCCCGCGCCCGGGAGTATCTCGAGGCGGTGCGCGATTCGGGCTTCCTGCGGGAGCTTCTGGAGGGACGGATCTCCTTCGAGTGGACCGATGTCCGACTGCTGAGCGACGATCCGGCCAAGGGGCTCGGCAAGGCCTTGCCGGAGGACCTGCTCACGCACCGCCTGAACCGGGTGCTCGGAGGCGCGGAGCGCGACGTGAAGCTCGTGACACCTTACTTCGTGCCGACCGATGCCGGTGTCCGGGCCCTGTCCGGCCTGGTAGCGCGGGGCGTCGATGTCGGCGTGCTGACGAACTCCCTGGAAGCGACCGATGTCGTCCCGGTGCACGCCGGCTACGCCAAGTACCGGGGCGAGTTGCTGGAGTCGGGCGTGCGGCTCTCCGAGATGAAGCGCGAGGCATCGGGCAACGGACAGCGCGACTCGCACCGACTGGCGGGGAGCTCCTCGTCGAGCCTGCATGCGAAGGTCTTCTCGGTCGACGGCGAGCGCCTGTTCGTCGGCTCCTTCAACTTCGATCCGCGTTCGGTGAACCTCAACACCGAGATGGGACTGCTGATCGAAAGCCCCGGCCTTGCCCGGTCCATGGCCGAGGGCATCCGCGACATGCTCCCGGAATTCGCCTACGAGGTGCGGCTGAACGAGGAGGGTGATCTGCGCTGGATCGAACGGGGCGGCGTCGGCGAAGCGGCCCGCCCGGGCGACGATGTGATCGTGCACCGCCATGAACCCGATGCCGGATTCTGGAGCCGGGTCGGCGTGTGGATCACCAGTCGCCTGCCGGTCGAATGGCTGCTGTGAGACGCGTGCGCCGGGCCCGTTATCGGCCGGTGTCGCCCGCGCGCAGGTCGGCGTATTCCGGATGCCGGTCGATGTAGGAATCGATGAAGCTGCATTCGGCGACCACCTTGCGGCCGACCCGGCGCATGTCGTCGAGCCCGGCCCTGGCGAGCTTCGAGCCGTGGCCCTTGCCTTCGTGTTCGGCCGGCACCTCGGTGTGGGTGAAGACCCGCACGCCGTTGCGGTCCTCGTAGCGCAGGATGCCGCCGAGCTGGCTACCGTCGTGGACCTCGTAGCGATGCCGTTGCGGATTGTCGATGACGCTTGCTTCGTTCATGGAGTGGCTCCCTGGGGTGTGGGGACTTCGAGGTGGAGGGCCGGGTCGAAGAGGGCGTTCTCGACCACCCCTGCCGGTGCATAGCCGCGCGGATTCGCGAGCACCCGGGTCGCGCCGATCCGGTAGTCGAAGCTGTCGTGGGTATGGCCGTGCAGCCAGAGTGCTGGCTGCCAGCGCTGGATCCACGGCTCGAGATCGCTCACGAAGCAGGCGTTGAGCGGCGAATCCGCGAAGCGCGGATGGATGCTCTGCAGCGACGGGGCGAAATGCGTGATGACCACCGTCGGCCCTTCATGGGGCTCGGCAAAACGCTGCTCGAGCCAGGCAACGGATTCATCGCAGAGCCGCTGCGCGATGGCCGGGCTCAGGCGTTCGTCGGAACCGGGTTCGAGCCCGATCCGGCTGAAATCGCGGACCATCTCGGTGGCCATCGCCAGGCCTCGTTCGCGCGCCTGCTCGTCGGCATGGATGCGATGGTCCGACCACAGGGTGCAGCCGAGAAAGCGCACCCCCTGGAAGATCCATTCATCGCGCTCCAGGATCCGGACCGGGGTGCCGCGGGCGCCTTCGCGCAAGCTGGCATAGGTGGAGACGAGGTCCGAGCCGTAGAACTCGTGGTTGCCCGCCACGAAAAGCGTGGGTTGCCCGAACTGCTTCGCCCATTCGAGCGCCGCCGGCGGGCGCCCGAGGTCGCCCGCCAGCACCACCACGTCGGCATCGGTCGGCGGGGCCGCCATCGGATGCAGGGAGAGATGCAGGTCGGAGAGAAGCAGGATCTTCATGGTTGGCGCGAAGCGGTCCCGGCGGGCCTGGGTGGATGCCCCAGATATACCGCAGAACCCCGGCCGAGTGCCCGACAGGTCGCGTCGTCGACATGGGCATCCGCGGGAAAGCGGGGATGCCCGCGGGTGTCAGAAGAGCCGGATCCGCTTCTTCGCGCGCCTGCCCGGTATGGGCGCTATCTCCGGCTCGGAGGCGTCGTCCGGATCGTCGAGTCGCATCGGCCGCGTCCACACCGCCCACAGGCCGAACAGGCACATGATGCCGAGCAGGCCCGCCGCAACGGCCACCGACCAGTCCTTGAAGGGCATGCTCGAGAAGATCATCACGAGGGTGGCCAGGATGATCGAGATGGTGAGGGTGATGCGCTTGCGCAGGGTCTTGCTGATCGGCAGGTTCAGGGAAGGGGACTTGCGCATGGATGAAAAGCCGGGACGGGCCGCAGCTTGGCGGCAGGAACCGCGATCATACCGGCATAGGTAGCACTCGTCAGGCCCGCTTGCGGGGCGCCGGAAATCCGTCCATCCTTGGCCGATCGTCCAGGGAGCCCGGTTCATGTCCAATCCAGAAACGCCAGTGAAACTACCCGGCTATCACGATGTCCATGCCGGTTTCGACATCGAAGCGGCGTATGCCGAGTTCAGCGGTGACCTGCGCAAGGGCATCAATGTCTGCGTCGAATGCTGTGACCGCCATGTCGGCGCACAGCGCCTGGCGCTGCGTTGCCTGGCTCCCGACGAAACCCTGACCGAGTACACGTTCGAGGATCTGCGCGAGCTGTCGGCGAAGGCTGCCAACCTGTTCACCGACATGGGCCTTGCGCCCGGCGACGTGATCGCCGGCCTGTTGCCCCGCACCATCGAACTCGTCGCGGTGGTGCTCGGCGCCTGGCGCATGGGGGCGGTCTACCAGCCCCTGTTCACGGCCTTCGGGCCCAAGGCCATCGAGCAGCGCCTGGCCACCAGCGGTGCGCGGCTGGTCGTGACGAACACCGCGAACCGTCCGAAGCTCGAGGGCATCCCCGATCTGCCCCCGGTCGCGACTGTCCGCGCCGGGGCAGAGTCGCTCGAAGTCGGGGATCTCGACTTCCGTGCCGGGCTGCATGTCGCCGCCACCGAATTTGCTCCGGTCATGCGTCGCGGAGACGATCCGTTCATGATGATGTTCACCTCGGGAACGACGGGCCTGCCCAAGGGCGTCTCCGTTCCCCTGCGCGCCTTGCCCTCCATCACTGCCTACCTGCGCTATGCGGTCGATCTGCGCGAGGACGACGTCTTCTGGAACATCGCCGATCCCGGCTGGGCCTACGGGCTCTACTACGCGGTCTGCGGACCCCTGCTGCTGGGGCGGGCCACCACCCTGTCCGAGGGACCGTTCACCGCTGAAAGCATGTATCGCATCGTCGAGCAGCTCGGCGTGACCAGCCTCGCCGGCTCGCCGACCGCGTTTCGCCTGCTGATTGCCGCCGGGCCGGAGCATGCGAAGGCGATCAGGGGCCAGCTGCGCGTGGTGAGCTCGGCGGGCGAGCCCCTGAACCCGGAGGTCATCCGCTGGGTCGGTGATCATCTCGACGCCCCGATCTACGACCACTACGGGCAAACCGAGGTCGGCATGTGCGTCAACAATCATCATGGGCTCGCGCATCCGGTACGCGCCGGCTCGGCAGGGCTGCCGATGCCGGGGTTCCGGATGGTGGTCCTCGACGACAAGGGCAGCGAGCTCGGTCCGAACCAGCCCGGCGTCCTCGCGGTCGATGTCGCGCGTTCTCCGCTGATGTGGTTCACCGGTTACCTCGACCAGGAGACATCGCCGTTCGATGGCGGCTACTACCGCACGGGCGACAGCGTCGAGTTCGAGCCGGATGGATCCGTAAGCTTCATCGGGCGGGCGGACGATGTCATCACGTCGTCCGGCTACCGGATCGGGCCCTTCGATGTGGAAAGCGCGCTGATCGAGCATCCCGCGGTGGTCGAGGCCGCCGTGATCGGCGTGCCCGATCCCGAGCGCACTGAGATCGTCAAGGCCTTCGTGAAGCTCGCACCCGGTGCCGACCCGACGCCGGAGCTGGCCGACGAACTCCGCCAGCATGTCAGGACACGCCTCTCGGCACACTCCTATCCGAGGCTGATCGACTTCGTGACCGAGCTGCCCACGACGCCCAGCGGTAAACTGCAGCGCTTCGTGCTTCGCAAGGCCGAGCTCGACAGGCTGGCCCGGGAACAGTCCTAGCCCCGGATCCGGATCCGCCATGCGGGCGGCCCGGAGTTTGATATAGTCGCACGCACACCCATGATCGGCTGGTCGCATGGGTGCCTGATTTCTTGAGACTTCACCGGCAGCGATGCCGGCAAGAAAGCCAACGGGGGAGACGATGAACCAGCAAGCGGGCGCCAGCCCGTGTGATCCTGGATTCGGCCTGAATCCAGTCGGCCATGCCCGGCTTCCAATGCCGGGCGCTCTCGCGCGAACTCCATCCCTTCTCCGGCGACGGGCGGTCTCGACCGCCAGCATCGACCCATCCGAACTTCGTCGCATGGCCGGGCAGATCGTGCCCGGCCATGGGGCGTGAACCTGAGGAGACAAGCGGAATGATCGACATGATGAAATCGAGGGCCGGATCGCTGTCCTCG
Organism: Burkholderiaceae bacterium; assembly: GCA_041676645.1. GTDB lineage: Bacteria > Pseudomonadota > Gammaproteobacteria > Burkholderiales > Burkholderiaceae_E > JAMLIN01. Next base: position 85,502 of record JBAYRO010000003.1, read on the forward strand.
GCGCTTGCGGGCGCAATGGTGGCGATGGCGCTGGCGGCGACGCCGGCAAGCGCACAGGAGCGCACGATCACGATTCCGGGCTTCGGCGCGAAATCGGGTGTGCTGCGCATCTTCGGCGTCAATTCCGAGGCCGCCATGAACGCGGCGGCCGAGAAGATCAACAACGAAGGCGGGGTGAAGCTGGGCGACGGCGCGACCGGCAAGTTCGCGATCGAGTATCTCGATGACCGCTGCGTGGCCGAGGAGGGAATCTCGGTGGTGCGTCGCATCGCCTCGGGCTCCGCCTTCATCGCTGTCGGGCCGACCTGCTCCAACGTCGCGGAGTCCCTGTTCGGCATCCTGCAGAAGAAGGTCGGCGATGCGTCCGATACCGGCCTGCAGTTCCCGATCATCGCCGACGTTGCCGCCAAGGGCGGCCTGGCGAAGATCTCCGACTGGTCGTTCCGCAACGTGCCGAGCGAGTACGAGATGTACAAGACGCTGTTCGGCTGGCTGCGGGAGAACCATCCCGAGCTCACCAAGGTGTATGGGGGTGTCGAGAAGGACTTCGCCCACTCCAACGCGACCTTCGGTGTGATGAAGAAGCACGCGGCCGCCGAGGGCTTCGAACTGGTGGGCGAGACGGAATGGCTGCTTGCCGACACCAACTTCTCGAACCAGGTGCGGGGCATGCGCCGCGCCGAGCCCGAAGTTGTCCTGGTCTCCGCCCATCCCTTCACCACCTGTGGTGTGCTCAAGGAGATGGCCCGCCAGCGCGTCAAGCCCAAGGTCCTGGTCGGACTGACCTCTTCCTCGTCGATCGAGACCATGCAGGGTTGCCCGGCTGAAGCCGAGGGAATCATCATCCCGACCGGCTTCGCACCGGTCAACGACGAGGCGAGGGCGGCGGCGGAAGCGGTGGCGGCCTTCGGTGGCAGCGCCGACATTCACAGCATGGCGGCCTACGAGATCATGTTCATGCTCAAGGAGGTGATCGAGACGCAGGGCATCGTCGGCCTGCCCGAGACGGTCGCCGAGGACCGCCTGAAGATGCGCGATGGCCTGGCCGCCCTCAAGCGGGCGGACGGCCTGCTGGGCGAGCTCGGCCGTACCGACGAGGGCGAGGCGATCAAGCCGTTCCTGTTCGTCCACGCCCAGGACGGCGAGTGGAAGGTCCTGCACGATCCCGAGAACTGAGGACGCGCATCCGCCTGCGGGGAGCGCGCCGCGCTCCCCGCCATCCAGTCCGCAACCCTAGGAAACGTACTCCGTGGACATGCTCGATATCATCGACGCCGCCCAGGCGGTCGTCGACGGGGTTCTGTTCGGCGCGACCTACGCGATCATCGGCATCGGCTTCACCCTGATCTTCGGCGTGATGCACAAGATCAACATGTCGTACGCCGCCGCCTCGATCGGCGGGGCCTATGGCAGCCTGATCCTGCTGCAGTTCGTCGATGCGCCGGTGCTGGCGGTTTTCCTCGCGGCCGGCTTCTGCGGCGGGGTGATCGGGATCATCGTCTACTACGCCTGTTTCCGATTCCTGCCGCTCAACAACCCGCTGGCCACGCTGATGTCCACGGTAGGCATGCTCATGCTGATCGACGAGACGATCAGCCATGTGACCACCGGCGTGCCCTTGCAGTACCCCGCCATGTTCTCCAATGTGACGATCGATATCGGGCAGTTCTTCCTGCGTGGCGATCTCGTCTTCACCTTCGTGCTCGCCTGCCTCGCTACGGTCGCGCTGTTGCTGCTGCTCTATCGCACGAAGATGGGCATCGCCACCCGGGCGGTGTCGCAGCAGCAGGTGGCCGCCCAGCTTTGCGGCATCGGGATCAACCGGGTCAATGCACTGACCTTCCTCGTCACCGGCGTGCTCGGCGGGCTCGCTGGGGCGCTGATCGGCGCCTCGATCGGCATCCTGTCGCCGATGCTGGTGCTGCCGCTGACCGTGAAGGGGCTGATCGTCACCGTGATCGGCGGACTGGGCAGCATCCCGGGGGCGATCATCGCCGGCCTGATGGTGGGGGCGGCCGAGAACATCTTCCAGTTCTTTCGCGGGGTTTCGGAGCGGGACATCTACGTGATGTTGCTGCTGTTCGCCTTCCTGGTGTTCAGGCCGGGCGGCATCTTCGCGCCACCGCAGGGCCGCGACTGAGCGCGCAAGGGAGACGAGCATGGATTTCTACGCTGGCCTGGCGCAGGTCATCGGCATCCACACCCTGCTGGGCCTGTCCGCATACTGCGTTCTGCTGACCGGGCAGGTCAGCATTGCGCAGGCGGGCTTCTTCGCGATCGGCGCCTACACGGCCGGGGTGATGACCGTGATCGGCGATGCGCACATCCTCACGGCGATCGTCACCGGCGCTGCGGCCGCGGGTGTCGTCGCCGCGCTGATCGGCTTTCCGGCGTTGCGGGTCAGGGGGCTGATGCTGGTGGTCGCCACCGTGGCCTTCGGCGAAGCGGTACGGCTGCTCTTCTTCAACTTCACCTGGCGCGTCGAGAAGGACGGGGTCATGGTCGGCCCGACCGGCACCGAAGGCTTTCGCCAGATCCGCTACTTCCCCGAGAACGGCTGGTCCACGCTGGATGTCACCCTGCTCATCTGGGCGGTCACCGCCCTGGTCCTGGCGGCGCTCTGGTGGATGGACCGCTCGCGCGCCGGTGCGGTGCTGCGCGCCACCGGCGCCGACGAGCTCGCCGCCCAGAGCGTCGGCGTCAGCATCACCGCCGTGAAAGTGTCGGCCATGGCGATCGGCGGCGTCATCGCCGGGCTGGGGGGAGGGCTCTACGCCCACGTCACGACCCATATCGAGCATGCCCAGTTCGGTGTGATGCTGGCGACCTTCGCCATCGCCTACCCGATCCTCGGCGGCCTGTCCTCGGTGTTCGGCACGGTGCTGGCGGTGATCTTCGTGCAGGGCTTCCTGATCGAAGGCCTGCGCTTCATGGGCGACTGGCGCAACCTCCTGTTCGGTGCGCTGATCGTCCTGGCCATGAACCTGCGTCCCTCCGGCCTGCTCGACGCCCAGGGCCTGCGGGTGCTCGGCAACCTGTTCAAGCGCAAGGAGCGGGGCCATGCTTGAGGTCAGCGGCCTGGTGAAGCACTTTGGCGGCGTCAAGGCCGTCGACGGAATCGACTTCACCGTGCAGGCGGGCGAGATCTTCGGGCTCATCGGTCCCAACGGCTCCGGCAAGAGCACGACCGTCAACCTCGTCTGCGGGGTGTTCGCGCCGACCGCCGGCACGATCCGGATCGAAGGCCGGGACATCACGCGGCTGCAGCCGCATGGGCGGGTTGCCGCGGGGATCGCCCGTACCTTCCAGAACATCCGCCTTTTCGGGGAACTGACGGTCTGGGAAAACCTGTGGGTGGCCGACAACCGCCAGGGCGGCATCCGACGATGGCTTGCCTCGGGGCAGCGGATCCGCTCCGAGATGGGGGAGATTCTCGAGTTCGCGGGGCTCGCGCATCGGCGCGACACGCTCGCGGGCGCCTTGTCCTTCGGCGAGCAGCGACGGCTCGAGCTCGCCCGCGCGGTTGCCGCAAGGCCGCGCGTGCTGCTGCTCGACGAACCGGCGGCCGGCATGAACCTCGAGGAGGTCGAACAACTCCGCCAGCGCATTCTCGAGCTGCGCGCGCGCGGACTGACCGTGCTGCTGGTCGAGCATGTGATGGAACTGGTGATGGGAGTCACCGATCGTATCGCGGTGCTGAACTTCGGCCGCAAGATCGCCGAAGGCACGCCATCGCAGATCCAGAACGACCCACTGGTACGCGAGGCCTACCTGGGCGTGAACGAGGAAGCCGATGCTGCGCATTGACGATGTCTCGACCAGCTACGGCAAGATCGAGGCGCTGCGCGGCGTTTCGCTCACAGCGCGCGAAGGCCGGATCACCTGCCTGCTCGGTCCCAACGGAGCCGGCAAGACGACGCTGATGATGAGCATCGCAGGCATCCTTTCGCCCAGGCGCGGCTCGGTTCGCCTGCGCGACGAGGAACTCGTCGGCCGCTCCCCGCAGCAGGTGGTGGCCGCCGGCGTGGTGCTGGTGCCGGAGAACCGGCTCGTCTTTCCGCAGATGAACGTGCGCGACAACCTGCTGGCCGGCGCCTACCTGCGGCGCGACCGCGAGATCGAGACGGACATCGAGGCCATGTACGAGCGCTTCCCGCCGCTCAAGGAGCGCTGGAGCCAGCAGGCGGGGCTGCTCTCCGGCGGCGAGCAGCAGATGCTGGCGGTGGCCCGTGCGCTGATGAGCCGGCCGCGCGTGCTCCTGATGGACGAACCGTCGATCGGGCTGGCCCCGAAGGTGGTGGCAGAGATCTTCCGCATCATCAGGGAGCTGAACGAGACCGGCATGACCATCCTGCTGGTCGAGCAGAACGCCAAGCTCGCGCTCCAGGTGGCGCACCATTTCTACCTGATCGAACAAGGCGTCATCACCTTCGATGGCGAGCCGGGCGCGCTCGCCGACGAAGCCATCATCCGGCGCGCTTACCTCGGCAGCGAACGAGAGCCGACCTCCACGGGCTGAGACGATGGCGGCCTGGGTCGACATCGTCCAGAACACGGTCGATGGCCTGATGATCGGCTCGTCCTATGCCTTGCTGGCCCTCGGCTTCACCCTGATCTTCGGGGTCATGCGCCGCCTGAACCTCGCCTACGGCCCGGCCATCATGCTCGGTGTCACGGCGGGAGCATTCCTGCATGCCAGATACGGCGCCCCCGTCTGGGTCGTGGTCCTCGCCAGCGTCGCAGCGGCCGTCATCGTCGGCCTCTATGTCGAGCGGCTGTGCTTCGCGGCGCTCGGGCCGCGGGCGGCGACGGCATCCATGGTCTCGAGCTTCGCGATATGGATGCAGCTCGAGGAGGCCGCGACCTTCCTCCTGCCGCGCCACACCAACGCCTATCCGGCGCTGATCGATGCGGCGCCGCTCACCGTGGGTCCGCTGTTCGCGCGTGTGGAGCACCTCGCGATGGCGGCGGTGGCGATCATCGTCGCCATCGCCCTGCATTTCGGGCTCTACCGCACTCGGGCCGGGCTGGCATTGCGGGCGTCGATCGACCATCCCGTCAGCGCCCGGCTGGTCGGCATCGATCTCCGGAGCGTATCGCTGGCGGCCTTCGCGCTCGCTTCGCTGATCGGCGGCATGACCGGGGTGCTGATCGCGGCGGCCGAAACCCAGGTCACTCCCATGCTCGGCATGTGGGCGACCATGAAGGGACTGGTCGCCATGATGCTCGGCGGGCTCGGCTCGCTGCGCGGCGCGCTGGCCGGAGGGCTGCTGCTCGGCATGGTCGAGGCCCATGGCCAGTGGTACTTCGGGCCGGAGATCCGCGAGCTGCTTGCGTACCTGCTGTTGTTCGGCGTGATCGTGATCCGGCCTGGCGGCCTGTTCGGCGCGAGGACCTGAGATGGACCCGTTCCTCATCGCCGTCCTGTCGAATATCGGCATGATCTCCTTCCTGGGGCTGTCGGCGTACGTGCTGCTCCTGACCGGTGGCATCTCCTTCGGCCAGCAGGCCTTCTTCGGCATCGGCGCCTATGCCGCCGGCATTGCGACCGCGATCTGGGGATGGCCGCTCTGGATGGGGCTGGCGCACGGCGCGGCGGTCGGTGCGCTGGCCTGTGCCGCGCTCGGCGCGGCCACGCTGCGGCTTGGCGGCCTGCATTTCGCCGTCGCCACCCTGGCCTTCGCGGAGATGATGCGCCTGCTGCTGGGCATGTGGCGCTGGCAGGTCGATATCGCCGGTCGCCTGGTGGGGCCGGCGGGCACGGATGGCTTTCGCGACATCCGCTACATCTTTGCCAACGGTATCAGCGAGATGCAGTACTTCATTCTGATCTGGCTGTTGCTGGCGGCCGCCGTCGTGCTGCTCATGCTGTTCGAGCGTACCCGCACCGGCATGGTCTGGCGGATGATCGGCAAGGATGCCGAGCTGGCCCGGATGCTGGGCGTCGATGTCGTGCGACACCGCATCGCGGCGGCCGCCCTGGCTGGCGCCCTGGCCGGTGTCGGTGGGGCACTCTACGCACATCTGTCCACCTACATCGAGCCGGGCATGTTCGATCCCATGCTGGGCATCCATGGCCTTGCCTACGGCATCATCGGCGGACTCGGCACGCCGCTCGGACCGCTGCTCGGCGTCGTGGTCGACATCGGCATTCTCGAATCGAGCCGCCTGTTCTCGGGCTACCGGATGATCGTCTTCGGTGGCCTGGTTGCCGTCATCCTGGTTTGGCGTCCTCGCGGCCTGCTGGACGAGGCCTTCGTTCGCCGCCTGCGGGGATGGCGTCCGTTTCGTTCGACCCTGGAGGAGAAAGGAAGATGATGAAGGGATTGAAGATGGCCACGCTGGCCCTCGCATTCGCTGGCCCGGGCGTCGCATGGGCACAGGTGAACGCCGACGTCGCCTGCGAGCCCGTCGATGGACAGCAGCGCTTCGTCTACGACTGCGAGATCATGCTCAGCGAGCAGGGCAAGCCGCTGGAGGGGGCGACGATCCAGGTCGGCGCCGACATGCCGTCGATGCCGATGGCGCACAACATCGCTCCGGTCACCGCCTCGGCGCTGGACGAACCGGGGCGCTACGCGGCGCGGCTCAAGCTGGACATGGCGGGCGAGTGGGCCCTGCGCCTGGATGTTTCCGGCCCGGTGCGCGACCGCGTCGTCGAAGTGCTGAACTTCGAATAAGGGCAGGGCGGAGCGCCAGGATGTTCGGCGCTCCACCTTCCGTCCCGGCCGAGCCGACAGCGGAGCTTCGATCGGTCGATCCATTGATCGCGGTCAGAATGGATCCCTCCATGTCCGAATAGGATGTCTTCATGCCCTCGCGATATTGCGGCATCTTCTTGATGGAGGCTTCCGGGCGTGATCACTTCCGTTCTCATGCGCAAGCATCGTGGCTCTCTCGTCGCCAGCGTTCTCCTTGCACTGGCGCCGATCGCGGCGCATTCCGATTCGGCTGTCGAGCGCGGCGAAGCGTCGGCCGCCATCTGCATTGCCTGTCATCAGGCCGACGGCAACGGGATCGCACTACCCGGCGCGAACCCATGGCCCCGGCTTGCAGGCCTGGACCCTGACTACCTGGCGAACCAGCTCCGTGCCTTCAAGTCCGGTGAGCGGCAAAGCGCGGAGATGACGCCCTTTGCCACGATGCTCAGCGACGAACAGATCGATGATGTGGCGGCCTATTACTCGAGTCTCGAGGCAAGGACGCCGGAATCATCGACCGAGGTTTCCCGCGACGTGCTGGATGCCGGCCAGAAGCTGGCCCGGTACGGCGACTGGAATCGCTACATCGTTCCATGTACCAGTTGTCATGGGCCGGACAACCAGGGAGTCGGATCCGCATTCCCCGACATATCCGGGCAACACGCGGACTACCTGGCGCAACAGCTGACAGCCTGGCGCGAGGGTACGCGTCGCGGTGATCCACTCGGCCTGATGCAGGCCATTGCCGAGCGTATGACCGATGACGATGTCACCGCAGTATCGGCCTGGCTGAGCACGCAGCCACCAGCCGATGGTCGAGTCGCGAAAGCTGGCGGAAAAGCGGAGTAGGCAATGAAGTTCAACATGAGTCTCCTCGCAAGCACCATGGCGTCGACGGCACGAAGCGTCCTGATCCTGGGAAGTGTTGTCCTGATGTGCGGGGCGTTCGGCGATGCATTGGCGCAGTCGGGCGCAAAAGGCGACGAGGACGCACTCCTCGGGCTCGATGCAATCGCGCCTGGCGCCCCCATGCCGCGCAAAGGACAGTTCGTCCATGTTCCACCGACCATGGATGATCTGGAAGCGTCCTCGTTTCATCCGAAACTCAAGGAAGCCATACGACGAGGGCGCGATCTGTTCGTCAACACGCAACAGCTGCGCGGCAAGAACGTGTTCAACGACTTGAACTGCGCCAGCTGCCACATGGGTGAAGGTCGCCTGCCGTTTTCCAGCCCCGTCTGGCCTGCCGCCATCATCCTGCCCAACTATCGACCGAAGAACGACCACGTCAACTCACTCGAAGAACGCATCGCCGGTTGCTTCTCGTTCTCGATGAACGGCAAGCCGCCCGCATACGGCAGCGACGACATGCTGGCCCTCACGGCTTACCATCAGTGGCTCGCCCGCGGCGTTCCCATGTATCAGCCGGGGAATATGATGTACGGACGCGGTTATCCCCGGATCGCGGAACCCGACATCGAGCCGGATGCGGTGCGTGGAGAAGCGGTCTACCAGGCCCAGTGCGCGATCTGCCATGGTCCGGATGGCGCCGGAACCAGTGCCCGGGGCGAGGTCGTATTCCCGCCGGTCTGGGGAGACGGTTCCTACAACTGGGGTGCCGGGATTTCTCGCGTGTTCTCGCTCGCGGCCTTCGCCAAGCACAACATGCCGCTTGGAAAGCCACGCTCGCTGAGCGACCAGGAAGCCTGGGACGTCGCCGTCTACATCAACAGTCGGGAGCGTCCCCAGGATCCGCGTTATACGGGCGATGTCCGGGAAACCCGACAGATGTATCTCGAGTCATTCCACAAGTCCACCCTGTACGGCACCGAGTTCGAGGGGCGCCTGCTCGGCGACCACGACAACGTCGGCGAGAAGGATTTCCTGAAGCCCGATGTGCTTCGGCCCCGAAGCTTCGCGGCGCCGGGGCAGGGCGATTGAACGGCTACCGTGCCGCTCTGGAGCGTCAATCCGCGCGGTTTGGCGCCTGAGCAGTGTGCCTTGCGAAACATTTCACTGGCCGGAGCAGAACCAGGCCAGGCTTCAGCTAAGGCTCGTCAGTGTCGATAGCAGCGTAGCGTCCCACCAGCCGCCGTCGGACGGCTTTTTCGAGTAGCCCTACTGCGGGTCGCGATCCATCGTCTTATGGGTTGCTAATCGCCTTAGAACGAGAACCGTACCATCAATGCTGAATGACACTTGCCACGCCTTTCCGAGGATATCAATCTTGTAGATCTTCGGATCGTAGCCCTTCAATGAATGCATGCGCTGGGCGCCTCGCGGCGCGCCCTTAACCAACTGATCGACAGCCGATAGCGCTGATTCGCGCACGTTGGACGGCGCCCTCTTCAGATCTCGGGCAAACGCTTTCGAGAACCTTGCGCCTGTGAACCGGGCGGCATCCGGATCCATAGGCGAAGAACCTAACGGGAGAGGGCGGCCAGCAACTCGCTGGCGGTCGCGAAATCGCCAGAGTAGCCCGACGCTTCCGCATCGTGTTCTCTGACTGCGTCGGTTGCTCGCTGGGTCGCGTCAAAGGTGCTTTCAGTCGCCTCAATCGCATTGCGATACGCGTCGGCAATACCGTCGTCGTCGCAAAGCGCGTGATCAGACTCGGCAGCGACGAGCCTGGCCGCGTACCGTCGGCGCAGGGATTTCAGCGCCTCGAGACCTTGATCGAAAAGTTCAGCGGACTTGCCCTCGGGATCCAGTTCGTGGGACACAGGGCAACGCATAACCAAATCCGTAAGATTATCCATCTCTCGTCCGATCGCGGCGAGATGAGTGCGATCGAGATCAAGCGCGCTGATGGTGTCCTCGATCGCGCGGAGCAGGGCGAGACTGCGTCGACCTTGCACTTCGATTCGGCGGGCAAGATCCACATCAGCACAACCATCGTGCCGGCTTCCACCCACGTTTGACATCTTCTCGCTCCTGATCCCTTCTGCACTGTGCATTGCAGCGCAGCAGAACGCCTACGGAATCTTACACCGTCTGGTGCAATCGGCTGCAAGCCGATGCAGCAAGTGACAGGCCCATTTCTCGTCCCCCTCGCGACGCTAAAGAAGGCAGGGACTCCCAGGGGCTCTTGGCCGCTTCTCGGTCACGTGAACACGACAGTCGGCACTCGTCAGATTGGCCACCCGGCGAACGCTCCACGGCGCCAAGTCAGAGCTGCGGAGCCCTTGGACCCGGCCGGCTTTGCTTGGCAAACCATAGATGGTCATGGCAAAGAAAGAAAGGGGTCAGGCGATTTCTCGCCCAACCCCTTGATTTTCCTGGCTCCCCGACCAGGGCTCGAACCTGGGACCTGCGGATTAACAGTCCGTCGCTCTACCGACTGAGCTATCGGGGAATAGCCCTACATGATAGCGTCCGCCGGCCACCGCCGCAAGCGAACTGCGGCGGCCGCCTTCAAGTGATCGCGGCGGGCAACAGCTCGGCGGCGAACTTCGGATAGGTCTCGCCGATCTCCTCGCGGATCCGGCCGCGGATCAGCCCCAGCGTCGCGGCATCGGGCGTCGCGGTCGTCGGGACATCGGCGGGGCAGTCGAAGTCGAAGCCGGTCTCGTCGCGCACTTCCTCGACGCTGTGTCCCGGGTGGACGCTGCGCAGCCGGAAGCGGCGCTTCGCGCGATCGAAGTCGAACAGGCACAGCCGTGTCAGCATGGCATGCGGGCCTCCCGGCCGATGGATGCCGTCGTCGCGCGGGCCTGCGGCGGAGACGAAGTCGACCCGCGGCACCATCACGCGCCGGGTGTGCTCCTCGCGAAACAGGATCACCCTCGGTACGAGGTGGTAGAGATAGGCCGAGCCGAACGAGCCGGGCCAGCGTACGGAGGTCCGGGGGTAGTCGCCGGTGCCGACGAGGTTGACGTTGGCCTCGCCATCGATCTGGCCGCCGCCAAGGAAGAAGGCGCCGATGCGTCCCTGGCCGATCAGGTCGAAGATCTCGACGCCGCCGTTGGTGAAGCTGTTGTGGCGTCGCGACCCGAGGATGGACAGGCGTACCGCCGGCTCGCCTGCCTGTTCGGCCAGCGCCCGGGAGAGCAGGGCGCCGGCGCCCGGGATCGGCGAGCTGGCGCCGACGGCGACATGCCGCACGCCGTGCAGCAGGCTGGCGACGGTCAGGATCAGGCCTTCGATCGGTGTGGCTTCGGTGGCCACGGCTTCGGCGGTGCTCATGCCGGCTGCCCTTCGGCCTGCAACTCCGTCGCCCACGGGGCCTCGGCCGCGAGGGATTCCAGCATGTTCCGGAAGCCTTCGGGATCGCGCGCGGCACCGATGTAGCGTCGCATCCAGTCGGCGTCGGGGTTGCCGCCGCCGAAGCCGACCGGCCAGGTGCCCTGGGGGGCGAGGGCGATTCCGCCGATGTACATGGCCGGCACGGTCGAGCCGGCACGGTCCGGGTCCTCGAACAGGTTGCCGTCGACGATTCGCTCGACGGTGACCAGAGCCGTCTCGGAGGCATGGGCGAGCAGGAGCCCGTCGCGGTCACGGCCGATGAAGACGTTGCCGAAGCGATCGGCGGCCTGGGCATGGAACAGCGCGATGTCGGGACGGATCGCCTTGATCGCCATGATGGCATCGTCCTCGGCGAAGGGGTTCTGGATGGGTTTCCAGTCGCTGCGGTGGGACAGCAGGTCCGACGAGAAGATGCCGCGCAGGGGCATGAAGGGAAGCCCCTTCTGGGATGCCTGCAGGCCGGCGTAGATGGCCGGGCAGGTGGCATCCACGAGTCGCAGGCGCCCATTGCGAACCGCATCGGTGAAGCGCGGTGCGAGACCGAACTCGCCGAGGGTGATCGCGGAGGTTTCGAGGGTGTCGACGCAACCGGAGCCGATCAGCACGTCGGCCTGCAGGCCGGAGACAGGCACGCAGACGAGATGCAGCCCGCGCACTTCGCGCCGGACCAGTGCGAGCGTGGCCGCCATCGGTACACCGGTATCGTCCTTGGGGATGGCGAGCCTGGCGCCATCGGGAATCTGCTGGGCGAGCTGATCGAGCGTCATCAGGGACACGACTGTCTCCTTGTCCGGCTTGGCCGGTATTTCGGGATGTCCCAGTGTAGCCGGGATGCCGGGAAAAAGGGCCGTGCCGGCCCGGTTTCCGGGCCGGGCTCAGATCACCGCGGCGATCGCCTTCACCACTCGCTGCAGGTTGCCGCTGTTGAGCGCCGCCAGGCAGATCCGCCCGGAGCCGACCGCATAGATGCCGAATTCGTCGCGCAGGCGCTCGACCTGTTCACGGCTCAGGCCGGAATACGAGAACATGCCGCGCTGGCGGGTCACGAAGCTGAAGTCGCGCGTCACGCCCTTGTCCGCCAGGCCTTCGACGAGGCCGGTGCGCATCGCCCGGATCCGCTCGCGCATGCCGGCGAGCTCTTCCTCCCATTGGCCGCGCAGTGCCGGGGTGGTGAGCACGGTGGCGACGAGCGCCGCGCCATGGGTCGGCGGATTCGAGTAGTTGGCGCGAATCAGGCGCTTGACCTGGCTGGTGACCCGGGCGGTTTCATCGGCATCGGCGGTGACGATCGACAGGGCGCCGACCCGCTCTCCATAGAGCGAGAAGTTCTTGGAGAAGGAACTGGCCACGAGCAGGTTCTGGCCCGATGCCGCGAACAGCCGCAGGGCGGCGGCGTCCTGCTCTATGCCGTCGCCGAAGCCCTGGTAGGCCATGTCGAGGAAAGGCATGGCTCCCGAGCGGCGGCAGGCTTCGACCACCCGCTCCCACTGGGCGGCATCGATATCGACCCCGGTCGGGTTGTGGCAGCAGGCGTGCAGGACGACCACATCACCCGGTGAGGCCGCCTCGATCGCGGCGATCATTTCGTCCAGGCGCACCCCATGCGTGTCCGGGTCGTAGTAGGGATAGGTGGCGACTTCGAAGCCGGCGGCCTCGAAGATGGCGCGGTGGTTCTCCCAGCTGGGATCGGAAATCAGGACCTTGCCCTTGTCGGTGAGCCGTCGCAGGAAGTCGGCCCCGACCCGCAGGGCGCCGGTGCCGCCCAGGCATTCGAAGGTGGCGACCCGCTTGTCGGCCAGCAGGGGCGAATCGGCGCCGAACAGCAGGTGCTGGACCGCCTGGTTGTACTGTGCGAAACCCTCGATCGGCAGGTAGCCGCGTGCCGGGGAGCTGGCGATCCGGCGCCGCTCGGCTTCCGCGACGGCCTCCAGGACAGGCAGCTTGCCGCTGTCGTCGTAATAGACCCCGACCCCGAGATTGACTTTCTCCGGACGCTTGTCGGCAAGAAAGGCCTCGGTCAGGCCGAGAATCGGATCACGAGGGGCAAGTGGCACCGCGGCAAATTTCGACGCAGACATAAAGGTGTTGCAAGTCCTTGATTTGTAAGTGTAAAAAATATTACATCTGGCTACATGCAGCTTGTCGATGCTGCGGAGCACTAGCTTTTTATGGACGCAAGCGGGATAATTCTTCCTTGGTCTTTCGCCGCCGCTGGCGGACGCGGTCACGATCTGAAAGCATAGCGGAAAGTCGGCCTGGCCGCGTTGCGGAGCGTTGCGAAAGAATCGCGATCACGTTGTCCCGGGCTCCGTTGCCGGGCCGGCAATTGCTGATCCCCTTGTGTCGACCACTGGAATCGCATGGCCGAATCGGTCCTCGACGAAACGAAGTTTCTTCGCTTCGACGATAGTCCATTCAAGTTGTACCAGCCGTTTCCCCCGGCTGGCGACCAGCCGTGCGCGATCGAATCGCTCGTCGAGGGCGTCAACGACGGCCTGAGCTACCAGACCCTGCTCGGGGTCACCGGGTCGGGCAAGACCTTCACCATGGCCAATGTGGTGGCCCGGCTGGGCCGGCCCGCGCTGGTGCTGGCGCCGAACAAGACGCTCGCCGCCCAGCTCTATGCCGAGATGCGGGAATTCTTCCCCCGCAATGCCGTCGAGTACTTCGTTTCCTACTACGACTACTACCAGCCGGAAGCCTACGTTCCGCAGCGCGACCTCTTCATCGAGAAGGACTCCTCGGTCAACGAGCATATCGAGCAGATGCGCCTGTCGGCGACCAAGTCGCTGCTCGAGCGGCGCGATACCGTGATCGTGGGCACCGTGTCGTGCATCTACGGAATCGGCAACCCGGGTGACTACCACGCGATGGTGCTGACACTTCGCGAGCGCGACCGGATGTCGCAGCGCGAGATCCTCCAGCGGCTCGTCGCGATGCAGTACACCCGCAACGACACCGATTTCACGCGCGGTTGCTTCCGGGTCCGGGGCGACACCATCGATGTGTTCCCTTCCGAACATGCCGAACTCGCGGTTCGCTTCGAGCTGTTCGACGACGAGGTCGAATCGATCCAGCTCTTCGATCCCCTGACGGGGCGGATTCGCCAGCGGGTGCCGCGGTTCACGATCTACCCGTCTTCGCACTACGTGACGCCGCGCGCCACGGTGCTGCGGGCGATCGAGTCGATCAAGGCGGAACTCGCCGAGCGCCTGCGCTTCTTCTACCAGGAAGGCAAGCTGGTCGAAGCGCAGCGTCTCGAGCAGCGCACCCGCTTCGACCTCGAGATGCTCCAGGAACTCGGCTTCTGCAAGGGCATCGAGAACTACTCGCGGCACCTGTCGGGAGCGGCTCCCGGCGAACCGCCGCCCACGCTCATCGACTATCTGCCGGACGACGCCCTGATCTTCATCGACGAAAGCCATGTCACGGTGGGGCAGCTCGGCGGCATGTACCGCGGCGACCGTTCGCGCAAGGAAACCCTGGTCGAGTACGGGTTCCGGCTGCCCTCGGCGCTGGACAACCGCCCCCTGCGCTTCGAGGAGTTCGAATCGAAGGTCCGCCAGTGCATCTTCGTGTCGGCCACGCCGGCCGACTACGAGGCGCGGCATGCGGGCCAGGTCGTCGAGCAGCTGGTGCGGCCCACCGGACTGGTCGACCCCGAGGTCGATGTCCGCCCGGCATCGACCCAGGTCGACGATCTTCTCTCGGAGATCCGCGCGGTGGCTGGCGGCGGCGGGCGAGTCCTGGTGACGACGCTCACCAAGCGGATGGCGGAGGACCTCACCGACTTCCTGTCCGAGCACGGTGTGCGCGTGCGCTACCTGCATTCGGACATCGACACCGTCGAGCGGGTGGAGATCATCCGCGACCTGCGGCTCGGCGTGTTCGATGTGCTGGTCGGCATCAACCTGCTGCGCGAGGGGCTCGACATTCCCGAAGTCGCCCTGGTGGCGATACTCGATGCGGACAAGGAGGGCTTTCTGCGTTCAGAGCGCAGCCTGATCCAGACCATTGGTCGGGCGGCGCGCAACCTCGAGGGCAGGGCGATCCTCTATGCCGACCGGATCACCGATTCCATGGAGCGCGCGCTCGGCGAGACCGGCAGGCGACGGGCTCGCCAGGAGGCCTTCAACCTGGCCAACGGGATCGTGCCGCGTGGTGTCGACAAGGCGGTTCGCGAGATGATCGACGGCGTCTTCGATCCTCGCCAGTCCCGCGCCGAAAGCCAGGCCGAGCTCGAGGCACAGGAAGTGGGGGCGATGAGCGAGAAGGCGCTCGCAAGGGAACTCAAGCGGCTCGAGAAGCAGATGCTCGATTACGCGAGGAACCTCGAATTCGAGAAGGCGGCCGAAACACGGGATCGCCTGGCGCGGCTCAAGGAGCAGGTACTGGGCGCGAGCGGCAGCGATCTGCCGCCGTCGCCGACCGGCCTGCCGCTGCCGGCATGAGGAAATTGAAAGTCCAGGAATATTCATTTATCGGAAATTGAGATGGCCAACAAGGAACCAGTCACTTTCAGGATGGGAACTCGGGTGTTGTTCGTGTGCATGGGCAACATCTGTCGCTCGGCAACGGCCGAAGGCGTGTTTCGGCACATGGTCCGGCAGGCCGGGCTCGAGGATGTCGTTACCGTCTCCTCGGCGGGCACGCATGCTTATCACGTCGGCGAGCCGGCGGATCGGCGCGCGCTGGCGACGGCGACCAAGCGCGGTATCGACATCGCCGGGCACCGGGCTACGCGGATCTCCGACCACGATCTCGACCAGTACGACCTGGTCCTCGCGATGGACTGGGACAACCTGTCGATGCTGCAGCAGACGGTCGGCAAGCGTCATCACCACAAGCTGCAGCTGCTGATGCGCTTTGCCACCGAATACGACTCGGCGACCATCCCGGATCCCTTCTATGGCAACCAGTCGGCGTTCGACCAGAGCTTCGACTACATCGAGGATGCCTGCGGAGGCCTGCTGGAGCTGGTCAAGCGCCGCGCCACGCAGGTTGCGGCGGCCTGAGAAGGCGCCACTCCGACGGGGCGACGGGCTCCGGTGCGCGCCGCCACCAGGCGGTCGCGCCCGGGGCCTATTCGTGTTTCCGGCGCCGGCCAAGCACGGCGACCCTGTGAGGCTCCCGGATACTTGACTAATTTAGTCGGATAAGACTATGGTGGGTTCAGCCCCTCAACCTCCCCAGAGGAATCACCATGAGACTTACGACGAAAGGACGGTTCGCCGTCACTGCGATGATCGATCTCGCGTTACGTGAGCACCAGGGGCCCGTGACACTCGCGGGCATCAGCCAGCGACAGAAGATCTCCCTGTCCTATCTCGAGCAACTGTTCGGCAAGCTGCGTCGCCACGAACTGGTGGAAAGCACGCGCGGGCCGGGTGGTGGCTACACGCTGGCGCGCGCGGCGCGCGAGATCACCGTGGCCGACATCATCTTCGCGGTCGACGAGCCGCTCGACGCGACCCAGTGCGGCGGCAAGGAGAACTGCCACGACGATGGCCCCTGCATGACGCACGAGCTGTGGTCGACCCTGAACCGCAAGATGATCGAGTTCCTCGATTCGGTTACCCTGCAGTCGCTGGTCGAGCAACAGAAGGACCGGGCCGCGCAGGCCAGGCCGCGCGAGGTCTCGGCCATCAAGGAGCACCGGGCCGCCCTGGCGTTCCCGACCTCGACGCTGCAGCCGATCAAGTTGTCGAACGGCCGCCTGACCACGGTCTGAGCGGCCCGCCGCCACGCCACGGGCCGGGGGGGCCGGGGCGCGGCGGACACGCCAGCCAGGGATCGGGATCCAGGACGCGGGAAACGAACGGAACATCGATTGACAGTACAAGACCAGACGGCATGAACATGGGTATCACGCTTACCAGGGCGGCCGCCGACCATGTCGGGGGCTTCCTGTCGCGCCGGGGCAAGGGCCTCGGCCTGCGGCTCGGCATCAGGACGACCGGCTGCTCGGGGCTCGCCTACAAGATCGAGTTCGCCGACAGCATCGAGGAAGGTGATCGGGAGTTCGCGAGCAATGGCATCCGCGTCTTCATCGATCCCGAGAGCCTTCCGTATCTGGAAGGCATCGAGCTCGATTTCGTGAAGGACGGCCTCAACGAAGGTTTTCGGTTCAACAATCCGAACGCCAAGGGCGAGTGCGGCTGCGGCGAATCCTTCAACGTCTGATGTCGTATAGCGCCGGTTCCGGCGGCTTTCAGTCGCGCGGGTCCCCACCGTCGTCTTCCAGGCCCGGCAGTTCGTCCGGCGGGATGTCGTGGCGTAATGCCCTGACGGCGGCATCCCAGTCGTCGACGGGAACCCAGAGGCCGCGCGGCTGCTCCGCCCCGGGCAGGCCCGGGACCGCGAAGGTGAACTCGTCGCTGACATGGACGACGATGCCGCGTTGCTCGAGGATCGAGCGCATCCTCTGCAGCATCACGATGTCGTAGCTTCGCAGGACGAGGCGCATCGACCGGCCTTCAGTCGAGGCGCTTCAGGGCCGGGAAGAGCACGACGTCGCGGATGCTGGCGCTGTCGGTGAGCAGCATCACCAGGCGATCGATGCCGATGCCGCAGCCGCCGGCCGGAGGCATGCCGTACTCGAGGGCGCGAATGTAGTCCTCGTCGTAGTACATGGCCTCGAGGTCACCGGCTTCCTTGGCTTCGGCCTGCGCGCGAAAGCGCGCTGCCTGGTCCTCGGGGTCGTTCAGCTCGGAGAAACCGTTGGCGATCTCGCGGCCCGCGATGAAGAGCTCGAAGCGTTCGGTGACGCCCGGCCGGGTATCCGATTCGCGGGCCAGGGGCGACACCTCGACCGGGTAGTCGATGATGTAGGTCGGCTGGACCAGCTTCGACTCGGCGATCTCCTCGAACAGCGCGAGCTGCAGCGCGCCGATACCGGCATCGGCCAGCGCCGGCGTGCTGGTGTCGACCCCGAGCCGGCGCAGGGTCTCGCGCAGCATGGCGGGGTCGTCGAGCCTGGCGGTGCTGTGCTCCGCGCCGCCGTGGGCCCGGATCGCCTCGACGATCGTCAGCCGGGCGAAGGGCTGCTCGAGGTCGATGCGCTGGCCCTGGTAGCTGAGCACCGCGCTGCCGGTGGTGGCGAGCGCCGCATCGCGCAGCACCTCTTCGGTGAAGTCCATCAGCCAGCGGTATTCGGTGTAGGCGGCGTAGAACTCCATCATCGTGAACTCGGGATTGTGCCGCGGGCTGATCCCCTCGTTGCGAAAGCTGCGGTTGATCTCGAAGACCCGCTCGAAACCTCCGACCAGCAGGCGCTTGAGATAGAGCTCGGGGGCGATGCGCAGGAACATCTCCTGGTCGAGCGCATTGTGATGGGTGACGAAGGGACGGGCCGCTGCGCCCCCCGGTATGGGATGGAGCATCGGCGTCTCGACTTCGAGAAAGCCGTTGCCGCGCATGAACCGGCGGATCGAATCGATCGTGCGGCTGCGGGTGACGAAGGTGTCGCGCGCCTCGCCGGTGACGATCAGGTCGACGTAGCGCTGCCGATAGCGGATGTCGGGATCCGCGAGACCATGGAACTTGTCGGGCAGGGGACGCAGGGATTTCGTCAGCAGCCGGATCGTGTCGCAGCGCACCGAGAGCTCGCCTTTGCGTGTCTTGAAGAGCATGCCTTCGGCCGCGATGATGTCGCCGAGGTCCCAGTGCTTGAAGTCGGCGTGTTCCTCGGCCCCGATGCCGTCGTCGTTCATCCAGAGCTGGATCCGGCCGCCGGCGCCGGTGCCCGAGCCGTCCTGCAGGGTGGC